>CAZXXZ010000005.1:0-108815 GCA_964644505.1 uncultured Treponemataceae bacterium
ATATAGAAGCTTTCGGCCAGTTGGAACTCATATGATTATTTTGGACACTACTGATATCCAGCCTCCTTTTACTTGTCGAAACGGGAAGGGTTGAAGTATTTGTCGTCTATCGTCAGATCGAACTCCGCCGCTTTTACGACGACGATCGTCTTCGACTTCTTCTTCAAATTGACCATGGACATGCGCGTCGGGATCTCCCTTCCGCCCATGACCTTGAAATCCGACAGCGTTAATTCTTTATACCTTCCATCTTCTTTAGTGTAGAACTCGATCCTCGTCGGGAGCATCTTCGCCTTGTCGACGGTGACAAGTACTTTCGAGTAGACCGCCGAGCTTGTTTTGGCAAGGCCTTCAAGAACCCAAGCCGAACCCTCGTTTTTCACGATCGTGAAGGTATACTTGGATTCGAACGTTCCGGTACCGATGTCCTCGTAGGAAAAGTCACCGCCGACACCCTGCACGGAATCCTTCTTCGATGTGCCGGCGATCTTCCGCGTACGGCCGGTCGAGGGGAAGAAGACCCAGTTGTCGTCGCCCTTGCTGAGTATGCGCAGGCCCTTTATGCTCTTCGGCTCGACGAACTCCATGTAACTGTCATCATCACCCTTGGAAAGATTGCGGATCGAGAACTCGCGCTTATTGCTCTCGTCGGCCATATCGGGATAGACCGTCATAACCAAGTCCTGACGCGAGCTCGCGCTGCGCTGTTTTTCGTCCACCGCCCTGACAATGGAGGCGGCGTTTTCGCCGACCGTCTGGCCGAAGACGGCATTGATGGAAAAACAGGTACAAACAATCCCCATGAAAAGAACTCTCATTGCCTTCATGATTCACTCCTTCTCCCGCCCAGCAATGCGGGAATGACGAACATCGTCGTGAGATAGCTGTAGGCTATGCCGATAAAGAGAACGGTGCCGAAACTCGCGAGCATCTTGAATGAGCCGGCGAGTCCGAGGCATCCGAAGCCCACCATGGTCGTGAATGCCGAGAGGAAGACCGCCTTCGCCGTGTACTTGAGCGCCTTGACGAGATCGCGACCTTCGACCAGGTAACGCTGAATAAGATACGTTCCGTACGCTACGCCGATACCGATATTCAAAGGAAGCGTAAGCAGGTTAAGTGCATTTAACTTCCATCCGATGACCGGGAGGGTGCCGAAAAGGAGAACAATACTCAGGACCGGCGGAACCGCGGCGATCAAGGTGTATTTCAGGCTCCGGAACGAGACAAACGCGAAGACCAGGACCAGTATGCCGACATAGACGGCGGCCCTCTTCGATTCTGCCAAGGTTTCGTCGAAGAAATCGAGGAAAAGAGGCGTCGTCCCGGTGATGTCGGGGGCTGCCTCGCGAAGCGCGGCATCGTGCCGACGAAGTCCTTCGCTGGTCGCCGTCGACGCCGCTTTTGGGTATATCGTTATGATGTTTCTCGTCTTCGTCTGCTTGTCGAGCAAGTTGTCAGCCAGCTCGGGCGGCAGGTCCGACACCGAGATCGGTCTTGTCGCCTGAGCCATGCGTGCGATAACGGCTCTCGCAGCCGAGGAAAAAGGAGCGTCCATCTCCGAAAGGCGCACCGCCGCGCGTTCGGGGTCGGCCTTCAAGGCGTCCATGAGTTTCCGGAAAACCTCGGCGCCCTCGGCTCCGGTCTCGGCTCCGATAATCTCTCGGATCATCGCATTCCGCTTGCGGACGATCCTGTTATCTTCACCAAGGCTCGCGATCGAGATATCGCCCAGCTCGATCAGATTCCACTCGAGTTCCTGGACTGCATCGATCAAGGATTCCAGTTCTGCGCTTTCGTACCGCATCGCGCCCGGGCGCGGAAGGTCCGCTCGTATCCGGGCGATCTCGGCCAGTCTCTCCTTCTGCTCCTCATCCGAGGGTATGTAATATGAAATCGACTGCACCTCAGAAACAGAACTGATCCGTTCCAGCTTCGCCGTCAGCTCGCGCGCATCCTCGACGCTGTTCACGACGGCGACCGCCGAGTTCGGATTCATTTCGAATTCCTTGAGGATTCTGCGATAGGTTTTTATAGCCGCGCCGTTTTGAGGCTCGAGTTCCATCATGTCGTACTCGACCTCGACTCTTGAGGCCGACAGGCCGAGTGCCGCGACGATTAGGGTCGCAGCGATGAGGACAGGGATGCGGCGTCGTGCGGCGAAGGTCCCGAGTCGCTCCAGGGGGGAAAAGTCGATCTGCGGAAGCCTGAGCCGGGATTCGCCACGTTTATCGAAGAGTATCGTCAGGGAAGGAACGATGAAGAGCATTGCGGCGAGACAGGTCAGGATGCCCGCGCCTGCCACGATACCCAGCTCACGCATGGCCCTCGATCCGCTGACGAGAAGAACGAAAAACGAAGCCGAGGTCGTCGCGGCCGCGAGAATGACGCCGAAGCCCGAACGGCGGAAGGTCAGCTTTACGGCGTCGGTGAGGCTATACCCCTCTTCGCGGAAGGAGTTGAGACTCGTCGTCACCTGGATGCCGTAGTCGATGCCCATGCCCACGAGGAGGGAGGCGATCATGCTCGTGACGAGGTTCAATTGTCCGAAGGCCGCGCCGATTATTCCGAAGTTGTAGAGTATGCCGAGCGCGAGACAGAGCATGGCGAAGACGATCGAGCGCAGCTGTCTGAAGGAAAAAACAAAGAGCGCCAGAATGAGGATGAAGGCGAGAATCGAGGGAAGGAGGGTATCGCTCTCCATCGCCTCGTTCTCGTCTGCCTGCATGGCTATGTCGCCCGAAAAGCCGACCCGAAGTCCGGGATATTCACCCTCGATCCCAGCGCCGATCACCCTCATGTTTTCGAGAATTCCGGTACAGGCTTCGAGGTTCGACGCCATGTCGAAGTTCATATTGACCATGAAGAGGAGCATGCGGTCGTCGGGGCTGAAGGAGTACAAGTCTCCGAAAACCATGGCGTCGACCATGGAACGCGCCGAGGCGGCAGGGTCGAACTCCTCAGGCGGCGCTTCCAGGGCCGCGGTCAAGGTCTCGGCGAAGGCTCCGATTTGAGACATGCTGGCGACGGCATCCAACTCCTGACGGCTCGTCTGGATGTCCTCCTCGGCCTCGTCGCCGGTGTAGGTTGATTCGAGCGTGTCGTTGATGGACTGGACAAAAGGCAGGATGCTGGTTTTATCGAAGAGCTTACGCATCCTCCGAATGTCCTCGGGACTTTGCAACAGAAATCCCCAGTCGAGGACGAAGTCGCGTGGAAGCTTGAGTGAAATCGACCTGACATAGCGGTTCAACTCGGGCCTGGCACGGATCGAGGACGCGAAATCCTCGGCCGCCGCGGCCATTTGCTCCTTACTGCCACCCTCCAGGGTGACGACCATAGAAGCGCTTCCGAAATCCGAACTCATCCGTTCATAGGCGGAGACCCTGGGATTGGCGGCGCTCAAAAGATCATTTACACGGGTGTTGAGGCGTATACCCGAGGCGAAGAAGGCCGCCACACCGGCGGCAAAAACTCCTAGAAGTAAAAGTAATTTGTTATGATGTATAACGAAATTACCAAGCGAACCAAGAAGATAGTCTCGAGTTTTCATGGTAGCACTCCAATAACTAACCAGTCAGTCAATTCATAATCATAAAAATAACCAACTGGTTAGTATTAGTCAATACGCTTTACTGTGGATTCTGTATACGGGATTTGATCATCTCGTAGGTATATCGAATATGCGTCCCGCGGATCGCCGCCTTGAAGAGCGCAGTGATTTCATGGTCATCCTGCTTGTAAAGCTGTTTCCACGGTTCCTTCAGGATCACGAACATAATAATCGGGAGAAAGCCCGTAAAAAACTCGGTCACCATTTCCTGGGCGCTCGGGGGACGAGATCCAAAACTGTTTTCAAGTGCTTTATATTGTTTTTCTATCTCCAAACCTAAAAGTTCGATTATCCGGATACGCCGCTCGGAATCCTTAAGCAATTCCATAACCGCGACTGTAAAAAGTTCGCGCCGTTCCTCGATGAACTTGAAAAAAACATCCATCGCCGTGTCGATCGCTGTATCGGAATCGAGCACATCGGGCTTCAAAAAAACAGACCACTCGATGTGTTTAGAAAAATCCTGTATCGCTCCCTGGAAAAGAGCTTCGAGAATCTCCTCTTTGCTCTTGAAATAGTAGTAAATGAGCGCTTTATTGACGCCGGCCGCGTGCGCTATCTCATCGACGCGGGCCCCCTCGAAACTCTTTTGCGCGAACAGCGACAAGGCAGCCCTCAGGATGCGATCCTTACTCGATGCATCGGCACTGGTCGTTTCGTTGTTTCCACCCATATTTAACCAAATAGTCAACTCGGTATAGAAAAAAGTCAAGCAAGACTAACAAAACCACTCTCTTTTAGAGAGCGGTTCCCTCCCTAAGCAAATTGCTTTCCCCCGACAGCCCCCTACTATGTCAGAGTGATCGAGATCCACCGGAATCTGATACGGAACATGAAACTGCATCGCAAGCTTTTGGGAATCTCGCAGATGGAACTGGCCGAGCGCGCAGGGATATCGGCAGGGTTTATCGGTGAAATAGAAATGGGCCGCAAATTCCCTTCCGGCGAAAACCTCGAACGGATCGCAGAGGCTCTCGGCGTAAAACCCTATCGCCTTCTTATGGGCCCCGAGGACCTCATCGACGCCCTGGGGCCCGAAGCAGTCTACGAAACGGCGGATCGGATTAAAAGGCGACTTGAAAAGGAACTCGACGACATAATCCGCGACATGGAGCCCAAAAAAGAACCCTAGCCTCTCATCCTATTACGAACAGGCACAACAAGGTTCGAGGCACATATCGTTTCCTCATTGGCTAGATGATCGTCTAGCTGCGCGTGTTGTCATAGGCGATGATCTATTTGTCAGCTTCCGGTAATGCCAATAGTATCTGCCCCTGCGATGGAAACCATCCTTATCGTCGAACCGGATCCTGTCGAAGCGCTTACGCTCATGTCCCATCTCTCCGGAGCTTTCAAACCCCTCTTATGCACGGAAACCGTGGGCGCGGTGGAAGCCGTTCGCCGGCACTCCCCCGCGGCGGTCCTTATCGACTTCGGAAATAATGTCGATTCCCACCACGATATAATCAGACGTGTTTCCACAGAATCGGGGGGAGTTCCGGTTATCGCGCTTGCATCTAAAGCCGAGCCTTCGGATATCGTGCTCGCCATGCGTGCCGGGGCCTGGGATTACCTTCGGAAACCGAGTTCACCTGATTTGTTGCGACGAGCAGTCCGGGGCGCTCTATCCCCGGAGAAATTACGCGCGGATAAACTCCACGCTTCGAGCGGCGGTCATTTCATAGGCCACTGTCCGGTCTCTCTCGCGGTCGAAAAGCGGCTTCGCCTCTATGCCGAGTCAAACTACCCCGTCCTCATTATCGGAGAAAGCGGGACAGGCAAGGAAGTCGCAGCCCGCGCACTCCACGAGCTATCGAGCAGAAGAACCGGGCCCTTTGTCGCGCGCAACTGCGCCGCCATACCCGACGCTCTCGCCGAAAGCGAACTTTTCGGTACTGAGCGCGGGGCCTTCACCGATGCGGTGGCCCGCCCCGGGGCCTTCGAACTCGCGCGAGGCGGCTTGTTGTTCCTCGATGAAATCGGCGACGCGGCCGCCCCGCTTCAAGCGAAACTCCTCCGGGTGCTCGAAACGGGAGAATTCTGGAGGCTCGGGGGGAGAACGAGTGTCGCCACGGACTTTCGTTTTGTTTCGGCGACCTGCCGGAATTTGGAACAGGCGGCCGACAACGGGCTTTTCAGAAGGGACCTCTTGTACCGCATCGACACGCTCATACTCGAGCTTCCGCCGCTCAGGGAGCGCAGGGAAGACATCCCCGATCTCGCTTCGCACTTTGTCCTGGTGGCCACTCATGGCAGAACTGTTCTCCGTCATGACGCGCTGGACAAATTGTCGAGTTACGATTGGCCGGGCAATGTTCGACAGCTCCGCAATATCGTGCAACGCGCCGTCGTCCTGGCCGGACATTCGGACGAAATCCTCCCTGAACACATCGAATTCTAACAGGTAGATGACAAACCCGATGCTTGTCATCAGCCTGCTAATCGCTCTTTTCCTGTTCAGTCGACCGTATCATGCCCGCCGCCTTTCGAAACACGGACTCGAAGCGGCGAAGCTCGCCCGGTGTCAGGGCCGCGCGCTCCGCTATATCGCGTAAAAAAACACTCAGCTCGACATCGCTTGTTATCTTGAAAAAACCGATCGTGCGCAGGTGCTCGACGATTCGAGACACGGTTTCGGAAGTCTCGATGCGGGCTGCGGGCTCGGCGCTTCCGTCGCGGCCCTCGATCGCATGCTTCCGAAGCTCGTAACAGGCGATTTGTACGGCCTGGGCGAGGTTGAGCGAGGGAAAGGCCGAGGATACGGGGATGTGGACCGCGATCGAACATAGATCGAGTTCTTCCCGCGTCAGCCCCGTCCGCTCGTTGCCGAATACAAGGGCTTGTGTTCCATCGCGGGTAGTTGCTTGTTCGGCGAAATCCTCGACACTGAGTGAAAACGCCTTCCGACGTTCGCCTCTGCGGCGCGTGAATCCGGCGGCGAACGAGACCCGGGAGAGGGCGGTCTCGAGGCTGGGATAACGTTCGGCGCGTTCGTAGACATCATAGGCATGAACAGCCAGGGTAGCGACCCGTTGATCGTCGTACGCGGGGCATCCGGCGAGGATGAGACGATCGAACCCCATGGTTTTCATAGCCCGGCAGACCGATCCGACATTGCCGGCCTCTTCGGCGCCACAGAGTACGATCGCGAATCGGCTCAAATTCGGCTCGTCCACCTCATGCTCCTAGGTTCCTCGAAGCTTGTTGCAGGTTTACAAACCTTAGATAAAAGCTATTCCCACAAGGAATTATTCACTTGCGGGAATTGCACGGAACTTTTAAAAAAACCAACAGGGTTTATGAGGTCCCCAAAAACAAAAACTACGTAAAAAACCGATTCAATTTCCAACACAAGCTTTGTCAAATTCCTATAGGCTAAAACACGAGAGACCTCGAAAGCCTGAAGTTTCTCGAAGTCCCCTATAGATACTCTCTACAGTCTGGTATAGTACGGGCGATATGCCCATGCCGCAAGGTCTCACTAATAAGCCCGATGAAGTACACATACTGAAGGGGAAGCGGGCTCTTGTCATCGGTGGTTCCGGG
Source organism: uncultured Treponemataceae bacterium (assembly GCA_964644505.1). Classification (GTDB taxonomy): domain Bacteria; phylum Spirochaetota; class Spirochaetia; order Treponematales; family Rectinemataceae; genus CAZXXZ01. The sequence continues at coordinate 7,160 of CAZXXZ010000005.1, forward strand.
GGTATCGGGAAGAGCGTCGCGATCGAATTGGCCCGTCGCGGAGCTTCGTTGATCGTGCACGGCGGCTCGTCTCGAAAGCGGCTCGACCGGACACTCGCAGAGCTGTCCGCTCTTGGAGCCGAGGCTTCCGGTTTTCTTTTCAATATCGATCGTCCATCGCAGATCCACGAGCTTCCTGCGCCTTTGGAGACGATAGATCTGCTTGTCCTCGCCTTCGGCCCCTTTCTTACAAAAAGCCTCGCCGCCACTACAGCCGAAGACTGGGCGCGGCTCTGCCTTCTCAACCTTGCATTGCCCGGAGCCTTGGCCTCGGCGGTGCTCCCGGGGATGCTGGAACGCGGTTGGGGCAGGATTCTTTTCTTCGGAGGGACGGGGACAGACCGCGTTCGGCCCTATTCCACGAATGCCGCCTATGCGGCCGCGAAATCGGGGTTGTCGGTGCTGACGAAGTCCATAGCCGCAGAAGGCGCAGACCGGAATATCGGCTGTATCCTGGTCTGTCCGGGTTTTGTGGATACCGAGTACTTAAGCGATGCGCAGCGCGAGTATCTCCGCTCGATCGCTCCGGGAGCCCGGCTCCTCGACGCGGGGGGCATAGCAAGAAACGCGGTCGATCTTCTCGCGTGCGATCCCTGCGCGGCCTCGGGGGCGGTAATCTCGTTCGACGGGGGAATTTTACACTGAAAAACCCTCGATTACCGACGTTTTTTCAGTTCCAGCCTTTTCAGGCCGATAATCGAGTTTAGGTCGGCCTTAGGGCTGAACACGAGGTTTGACAACTCATTGACGAGAGCACTAATATACTCTTACAATAGTTGTGATTATGCGAATTGGGGCTAAAGAGGAGCACCATGAATAATAACGATATCGTTCCCGGATTTGATGACGAAAAAGACGACAGCCTCAAGATTCGCCTACAAAAAGTAGATGCGGTGGAGAACTGCCTTGCGCTTTTCTTGACCGGGTACATCGACACCTATAACTCGAATTTCTTCCAGAAACGGGTCGGCAAGGCCATCGACGCGGGCTTCATCAGACTGATATTCAATTGCGGCGGACTCAATTATGTTTCATCGACCGGCATCGGTTCATTTACGGCGTTTCTAAAAGCCGTAAAGCCGAGAGGAGGAGACATTGTCCTCCTCGAAATTCAGCCCAAGGTCTACGAAGTTTTCCAGTTGCTCGGCTTTTCGCAGTTCTTCAATATCAAGGACAACCTGGACGAGGCCACGGCGTTCTTCCAGCAGGGCGATCAGACGGCGGCCGCCTCGGTCTTCCCGAAGATCTTCTCCTGCCCCATCTGCAACAAGAAGCTCAAGGCCTCGCGCTCGGGGCGATTCCGCTGTTCGGAATGCAAAACCATCCTCGCGATCGACAATTCCGGACAGGTTTTCCTCGGTTAGGTCTTGTCCGCCGGGCCCCTAAGGTGATTTCCCGTACATTTATTACCGCGGTTTCTTGGATTTCCAGCCGGAAATCATTACTTTTCGCCGGTCGAATAGACAGGTATCGAGTCGGTCGCGGACGAATACGTCCGGATCGACACTATCGTCCTTACGGAGGTATCGATGGCGGGTCTGAACAAGGTTGAAGAGTTTCTCATCGCCATGGGGGTGGACTATCAAGAGCCCCAACCGGGAACCTGGGTGGTCGAAGATCCCGACAAGGGCTTCCCCGGCATACTGATTTCCCATGTCGAGCCGATTGTGGTACTATCGGCGCGTGTCATGAAGGCCCCCGAGCGCGAACGGGAGTCCTTCTTTGAGCAGCTTCTACGGTTGAACTACAACGGGCTCAGCCACGGGGCCTACGCCCTCGACGGAGACGACGTAGTGCTCATCGACACGTTAGAATACGATACGATGGATAAAGAGGAATTCGAAGCCGCGATCGACGCGATCGGATTCGCACTGACCGAACATTATCCATTACTCTCCCGCCGGAAGGGCGAATAGGGAGGATCGAAACATGGGACTTTTTAACAGGTTTAAGACGGTTGTCTCTTCAAATATCAACGATTTGATCAGCAAGGCCGAGAATCCCGAGAAAATGCTCAACCAGCTCATCATCGACATGAACGAGCAGATGATCGAGTCCAAGAAGGCCGTGGCCATGGCCATCGCGGACGAGAAAAAGCTGGAACGGGAGGTCCTCGAGAACAAGCGCCAGGCCGAAGAATGGGAGCGCAAGGCGATGCTCGCCGTCCGCGCGAACCGCGACGACTTGGCCAAGGAGGCCCTCCTCCGCAAGCAAGAGTATGAGGGCTACGCGAACCAGTTACACGGCCAATGGAGCGCCCAGAAAGAGTCTGTCGAAAAACTCAAGGAGTCGCTCCGCCAGCTTCAGAGTAGAATCGACGAGGCCTCGCGCAAAAAGAACATCCTCATAGCGAGGGCGAAGAGGGCCGAGGCTCAGGATAAGATCAACAAGACGATGTCGAGCATCGCGGGCAATAAAAGCGCCTTCGACACCTTCGAGCGCATGGCGAAAAAAGTCGATGAACTGGAGGCCAGGGCCGAGGCTCAAAAGGAACTCGAGGACGCAACGAGCGGCGCATCGCTCGAAAAACAATTCGCCCAGCTCGAATCCTCCAGCGCGAGCGCCGACGCCCTGCTCGAGGACCTGAAAAGAAGAATGCTGACCGAGGATGCGGGAACGGCGGCGGGCGGCCAGGGCACTAAGACCTGAAACCAAAGACGGCTTCGGGATGACGATCTTCATCCTGGCTGAACGCGAACCCTACCGTTCGTATCCATTACAGTATAACAATGAAAAAGCGGAGGGCCCTTCGGGGCCCTTCGTCATTCTTGGAGGAGACGATCTCCGGCAAGACTCCTCCGCGGATATCCTTGTCATGCCCGCACGTGTATTTGCGACACTGTCCAATCCGCAGAGAGAAGCACGCGTTGTTTTCGTCTATGGCGAGGTCGCAGAAATGGAAGCGGCCTTCGAACTTGGCTGCGCGGATTTTCTTCGGGAGCCCTGGTCCATGGCCGAACTGCTCGTACGTGCCGGACGATGCGCTCGCCCCCGGTTGTATATCGACGGGGTCGAATTTGTGCTGGACAGAGGTATTCTGCGACAAGGGGAACGCTCTGTGCTCTTGACCGAGTCCGAGCGACGATTGACAACGCTTTTCGCGAACAGCGCCGGGATGCCCTTGACCCGCGAGGCGATCGCGTGGGCGCTCAATGATAAAAAACGGGGCAGTTCTCGTTCTCTCGATAATCACATCGCATCGCTTCGAAAGAAAATCGATGAGCTTTACCCCGGTGCGGGGAAACGAATAAAAACTGTCCGCGGCATCGGATATCGCTTGACATGATTTTTCTGTGGATAACTTGTGGTCAGTGTGAGGATAAAACACGCGTTCCCCCGGTTCTGTATTCGAAAGTAGACGTGTTTGATTACGATATGCGTCTGTAGTGTTTTTCCTATAGAAGAAAACTATTTAAATATATATATTACAAATACTTATTCTTTATTCTCATTGACTATGACACTTTCCATCTCGATGTCAATTTGAATAAGTCCTCTCCATATCGTTCGCTAAACGAGGCTTGGGGAATCATGCTTGTGGATATCTTGTGGTTTTCTCTGAAGGAAGCTCGGCTTGCAGGTACAGGTAACGCGTGATATTGTAGCAAAATGAGAAATTGGCTCGGAGTAATTGGCCGCGCCTGTATAGAATTCCTTCTCATTTTATTTCTCCTTGCAGCCTCGGCCGGAGCGATGCTCTCGCTCGATACCGGCTTGTACAACTTTGTCGCATATATGGCGACCGCCGCCTTCGACCTTTATCCTCTGGCTGTCGCACTGACCTTGTTTCTCGCCTTTTTCAGTTATGAACAACGCATACGCAGCCGCCTCGCCGGTTGGCTGGGGCTCTTGATACTCGGCAGTCTCCTTATGACAGTCGGTATCCAAGTCCGCAGGATTGACGTCATCAAGCAAAGCCTTCCCGCGCCCAAAACGGTTTCTCAAAGTCCGCGTCTCGCGCCGGCGGGAGTATCTCTGGTGAAATCCGGTGTTGTCCTTTGGTATAAGGAGATACAAAGCGGCGATCTTATCGACGCGGTAGCCGTCGACTTCAGTTCGGAATTCCCCAGGATGAGCTATTCATCCCGTTCATTCGTCGATCCCGGCACGGGCATCGTGGAAATCGCAGGCCGCACCTATACCGCGACCAAGCCGGTTGAAGCACCGATACGGCTCGTTCCCGAAGCCTCCGTCTTTGCAGGCGCATGGTTTTGGGATCGACTTGCGACAATGGACAAAGAGCCGATTCTTCATGTCTTTGCCGCGGCAGGTGGCTTTGTTCTTCTTATTCTCGGTTTTCGCTTCCTCTGCAGGGTGACCGGGTGGCCCTTGGTCAATGCGGTCCTCGCGGCGGCGGGTTTCGTCGGTATCGTTATGCTCGATGCGGTGCTCTCCGGTCCTACCGCTCAGAAAATGATCGGTGGAATTGCGCGCGAACTCGGTATAGTACTGCCTCCTCTACTTCTTTTAGCTGCGCTCGAAGGGTCCTTCGGCCTGCTTTTGGGTTTTATCGATCTCGCCATCGCGCCTCGGCGACGAGGAACTGAAGATGAGTAGTGGACGCCGTATAGTCTGGACAACGATTCTTATCGATTTTTTGGCATTTGCCGTCTTCTTTGTGATCGCGGTGTTCTCGCATACCCCGGCCAGAGTGATCCCCTCGCTTTCATTCCAATGGGAGCTTTCGGAGGCCTTGCTGCATTTCTTCGAATGGCTGCCGGGTCTTCAATTCCTCGCCGTTGCGGTCGCCATAGGCTCGAGCGAGGGACGCAACGAGGAGCTGATTCAGGGGGCGATACTGCCGACCGTCGTGCTTTCCGCCCTGTTTTCCGCCCTCGCTCTCGTCGCCGCTCCGCCGCTCGAATCGTCGCGAAATGCGATTCTCGCCACGAGCCGGAGCTTCAACTCCTCGCTCGAATCGGCCGGCAAGTATCTCGCCTCGGGGGACCTTTCGAGCGCGCGCGAAGCTCTGAACGTCTGCTTATCCATCGCGAGAAAAGATCCCCGGGTCAAAGATCTCGATAGCCGCGTATCCGCCGCCGAGATCAAGGCGGAGAAGGAAGCCAAGAAAAGCGTCGAGCGTGAGACGGTACCCCCGAAGGACCCTGCCGCGGCCAAGGATTACTATCTTAAGGCCCTCGAGTTTTTCGACAAGGGCGACTACTTCGCGGCGAATTGGTATGCGTCGACAGCCATGAAACTCGATCCCTCATATACCGATGCCCGACGCCTTGCCGCCAAGGCCTGGGATCAGATGCAGACCAAGGCCCCGGATCCCGCCGATATCGAGCGTGCGGCCTTTTACTCGAAAAAGCTCGAAGGATATGCCCTGCTCCGCGCGGGAGATCCGGTTGGTGCATACCGAATTTTCAAAGGCCTTTCGGAAAAGCACGGCGACGATCCCGATGTCCGCCGCTATCTCGCCGAGAGCCTGGCGGGCACGGAAAAGACCGCCTTCTTCAAGGATGAGGCTGAAAAACCGCTCGCCTCCTCGCCGATCGTCGACGTATTCCTGCGGATCCCCGTGAAGAAAAACAACTCCGAATCCCCGGCGATCACCCGTCTTCTTGCGGCGCGCCGCGCCGCGCTCTCGGGCGGCTCATTGTACTTCTATGAACTCGAGTACCTTGAAGCGGGCGGTTCCGGGCTCCGCGCCCTGGTTCGCACGCGGTACGCGAAGCTCGCGGGCGGCAAGCTTTTTCTCGTATGCGTCGAACGCAATAGACCCTCCGAGCTGAGCAAACCTTCATGGGCCGCCGGACCGGCCTCCGGTCCAGCAAGCATCGTCGAGCTGAGTCTCGAGCCCGAAGCGGCGTATTCGGCGATTTCATCTCGATCGTCTCCGAGCACGCTCTCGGTGCTCGAGGTATGGAAGGCCGCCGCTTCCGCGCCAAACTATGGAATCGATCAGGCCCCCTTGGTTCATGAGCTTTTACGGCGCACTTCGCTTCCTTTCGCCGTATTCACCGCCGCGGCCCTCGGCGCCCTGGTCGGCGCTCGATTCAGAAAGCGGGGTCCCTTCGAGAAGGGTTTGTACGCCCTTGTACCGATAATGGCGGCAGCCCTCGTGCCGGTGTTTATGCTCGCGGGACGTATGGATAATCTCATCTCGGCCTGGTCGGCGGCGATAGCTCCGGGCCTCATATCGCTCGCTGTATCGGCCGGTATCCGCACGCTGGTGCTGTTCGTCGCGGTTATGCTCGTAGCCGGAACGAGGAACGACCGTGGCTCGCTCCATTACAGATAGACTTCGCCGACTCGCCGATCCCGCGATCCAGGCGCTCGATCGCCTTGCCTTACGTATCGCGTTCATGCTCGCCGGGCTCTGCGCTGGTGTCTACGGGGCCATAGCTGGCTTTTTCATCGGCTTTTTAGCGGACATCGTGCGCCTCGAAGAACGGGAACGTCGTCGACTCAAAGAGTTTCTCGAAAAGCCCCGGCCCGGCTCGGACGGGGGGCTCCTCCGGGAGTTGGCTGCGGCTTCGGCTATCGCTTTGTGGGGCTCCTGGCCGGGCACGGCCGATCGACGGACGAGAATACTGCTTTTCGAACGTTTCGCCGCCGAGACACTCCATTGCACGGCTCCGATCTCGCGGGAAGTGGAACGCGCGGTCGATGTCGCATCGCGCTGCAGCGGCGCCGACATCGCAGATCTCGCGCGATACCTCGCCGCCCTCGACGGCGGGCCGGGCCAGAAAATCCTCGCGCGATGGGCATACGCGCTCGCCGCCCTGGGCGGGTCCAGCCTGTCTGCGGCCGACGAACTGCAGATACGTTCCGCGCTCGTCGACTGCGGAATCGGAACCGAGGCGCAGGCCGCCGCCCGAGTCGCCGCCTTTCCCGATTCGAAGGATCCCTGGACCGTGCTCGGTTTGTCGCCCGGCTCCCCGATCGCAGACATAAAGCGCGCGTACCGAAGACTTTCGCGACTGTTTCATCCCGACGTCTCCGGAGGCGTCGGAGACGGGGGCGAGCGGTTCCGCGAGGTAGGCGAAGCCTACGCCGCGCTTTCAGGAAAAAACCGCGAAGTCCCGACAAGGTTCGAGCGAGAAGCTCGATAGAAGTTACTGAGAAGGCTGCCGGCAAAGGCGAAGGCGCCTTTGTCGGCAGCTTCTTTAGTGTTGCACCTGAGTACCAGGTCGATGCCACGCATCGAGCCTGTCATCGACCTCTCAGCATTCCTCGTGCCGGCTTATATGCGCCCCGATCCCCTGCAGCCGTTCGCAGAGCCCCTCATAACCTCGCTCGATCTGATACACATTGTTGATGGTGCTGAGACCCTCGGCGCAGAGGGCCGCGATCACCATGGCCATACCCGCGCGCACGTCGGGCGAGGTGAGCGAATCCGCCCTCAGGCGCGCCGGTCCCGTGACCACGGCGCGGTGGGGATCGCAGAGCACGATCTTCGCGCCCATGCCGATGAGCTTGTCGACCCAGAACATCCTCGACTCGAACATTTTCTCGTGAATGAGGACCGTGCCCTCGGTTTGAGTCGCGACGACGGTCATGATCGAGGTGAGATCCGGAGGAAAGGCGGGCCAGGGCTGGTCATAGATCGTTGGGATCTGACCGCCGAGGTCGGGGACGACTTTCATGGACTGGCCCGGAGGCACGATCAGGAGCCTGTCTTTGATTTTCCAGCTGATGCCCAGGCGCGAGAAGGAGACTTTGAGCGGCCGAAGGTCCTCGGGATTGACATCCTCGATCTCGAGTTCCCCCCTGGTCACCGCGGTGAGGCCTATAAAGGAACCGATCTCCATGTAGTCCGGTCCAATCGAGAACTCGGCGCCGCTGAGTTCTGTGACGCCTTCGACCTTGAGGATGTTCGAGCCGATGCCCTCGATACGGGCGCCCATCGCCACAAGAAGGCGGCAGAGGTCCTGCACGTGGGGCTCGCTCGCCGCATTCCGAATGATCGTGACACCCTCGGCGAGGCAGGCCGCCATGACCGCATTCTCCGTGCCCGTGACCGAGGCCTCGTCCAGGAAAATATCAGCTCCGACGAGCTTGTTGGCGGAGAACCGGAAGGCGCCGTCGATTTCCACCCTCGCTCCGAGTTCCTGGAGCGCGAGGACATGGGTGTCGAGTCTTCTTCGGCCGATGACGTCACCGCCGGGAGGGGGCAATTCGACCTTGCCGAACCGCGCCAGGAGCGGACCGGCGAAAAGTATCGACGCGCGTACTTTGCGGGCCTCCGCCGCCGGGATCTCGACCCCGGACAGCGAGGCTGGATCGATGCGCCAGGCATGGTCGCCGGCGCGCTCGACCGAGGCGCCGAGACTGCGGAGAACGTCGAGCATGACGTGGACGTCCTCGATTTCGGGGATGTTGCGGAGAACGACGGGGCCTCGCGCCATGACCGTGGCCGCTATGCAGGGAAGAGCGGCGTTCTTGTTTCCAGAAGCGCGGATGCGTCCTTTGACCGGGAAGCCGCCCTCGATCTTGTAGGTGTGCATGGCTGCACTGTATGCGCTCTCCTCGGCCTCGTCAACGACAGCTCAGGCGTCCTTGCGTCGAACAAGACCGCAGGGTATCATGAATCGATCCGCGGGCTGTCCAAACTACACACTATTTCCGGACGCCCCTGGCGAGGGATGCATGACCTACAAGCTCGACGGCGCAAAGTTCCCGTCCATCGAGGAGCTGATTGAAGCGCTTTACCCGCTCTACTCGGACAAGATGAGCGAAGAAGAATTCCGTAAATACGTCGAGGAGAACGCGGAAAAACATGAATGACGACAGGAGGCTCCACAACCCTTTGCTTCGGTCATTCCTCCGTGATGTCCTCTCTGTTCTACGATCCCGATGACTGAACGGCTCACCCTGCCCGCCCCCGACGATTTTCACGTCCACCTGCGGCGCGGCGATGCGATGGGCGCCTATGCGCGGAGGCACGAGGCCTCCTTCGGTCGCGCCCTCATCATGCCGAACACGGTCCCGCCGATAAGCTCGGCCCTCGAACTCGATTCATACCGCAAGGAGATCGCCGCCCAGGCGCCGCGATTGGGGACGCTCATGAGCTTCAAACTGATCCCGGGCATGGGCCGAAACGTGGTTTACGAGTGCGCCCGAGCGGGCGCGGTCGCCGGGAAATACTATCCGGCGGGAGCGACCACCCAGTCATCGGACGGTCTGCACGATCCATCGGAAGTGCGGGAGGAACTCGATGCGATGAGGGAATCCGGCCTCGTGCTCTGCGTGCACGCCGAGGACCCCTCTGCCCCGGTCCTCGAGCGCGAGGCAGCCTTCCTTCCGCAGATCGATCGTATCCGTTCCGAGCACCCGGGCCTCAAGATCGTGGTCGAGCACCTTTCGTCCAAAGAAGCCCTCGAATACGTCCTGGGCGGGCCCGACACGATCGCGGGAACGATCACCGCCCACCACCTTCTGTTCACGATCGACGATATGGCCGGAGAAGCCCTCAATCCGCATCTTTACTGCAAGCCCATCCTTAAAAGGGCTCGGGACAGGGACGCCTTGCGCGACGCCGTTTTCCGCGGCGAACGGCGGCTGTTCTTCGGAAGCGACTCCGCCCCCCACCCCCGCGCGGCGAAGGAGAAACGCGCCGCAGCCTCGGGCGTGTATTCGTCGCCCACGGCCTTGTGCGCTCTCGTCGAGCTCTTCGAACGCGAGGGCCGGCTTTCGGAGTTCGGAGAGTTCATCGCCGCGAACGGGGCCGACTTCTATGGAATCGGCCGGCCGACAGGGCGGATCGAGCTTGCACGAGAATCGTGGACTGTGCCCGAAGAGATCGACGGCGCCGTGCCCATGCTCGCCGGAGCTGTTCTGAACTGGAAGATTTCCTCGCTCGTATCATAAAAGCCGCGCGATTTAACGGATTGACGACACACTCGATGCGCGACAGCAGCCTGTCGAGCGCTACAGACGCACGATGCGTGATGCTGTTATAACCTCGGCGCCGGACTCCCCGACGATGATGTCGTTTTCGAGGCGGACGCCGCCCAGCTCGGGATGATAGAGTCCGGGTTCGAGGGTGATCACGTTGCCGGGGACGAGAACATCGGTACAGTCGTCGCGGTTGCGGAGGAAAGGTTCCTCGTGCGCGTCCAAGCCTATCCCGTGACCGAGCGAATGCGGCATCGAATAGCCGGCATCGGCGAAGATCGCGTCCGCGCGCGCGGCGATCGAACGGACCGATACGCCGGGGCCGCAGGCGGCCACGCACTCATCGTAGGCGCGCTGTACAAGATCGACCATACGCTCGCGCTCGGCGCCGATCCGGCCTCGTAGAAAGGTCATGGTCACATCGGTGGTATAGCCCTCGAGTTTTACGCCGAAATCGAGGATGGACATTCCCTCGGACCCGAAAAGACCGCCGCCGTATGTTGGAAAGGCGTGGATGCCCCAGCTCCGCATGTTCCCCGCGGCGAGCGTCTCGAAGCCCGTGCCCTCGCAGCCTGCCGATCGGGATGCGCGTTCGATGAGAAGCGCGACATCGAGCTCGGTCGACACCCTGCCGGATCGAAGGGCCGATTCCACCTCGTCCATGATCGAGTCGGTTATCGCCGCCGCGCGGCGGTAGAGGGCTCTCTCTTCGCCGTCTTTCACCGCACGCAGAGAACGAACAAATGCATCGACTCCTCCATCCCGACAAACAAGTTCATAACGCGGGAATGAAGCTACAAAATCTTTATATCTTGGTTGCGAGGTCGTCGAAGGCAGCTCGATCCTCGAGCCTTCCTCGACCCCGAGATGCTTGAGGGCCGCGGCGAGGGCGTTTTTTGGCTGCCGCGAAAAATCCGTATACGAAAATACATCGACGCCTTCGGCCATTGTGCGGGCGAGGTTGATGTCCCAGGCCGCAAGAAAAGCTCCTCCATCGGCCGATATGACAAGAAGCCCGTCTCCCGGCTGCCCGGTCAAATAGCGCACATTTTGATCGCGCCGGCCCTCGACGTCCTCGAACAAGGCCGCGCCGAGGCCCTCGTCCGCAAGATGGGCCGCAACTGTGGCGATGCGCGCCCGGCGGGCTGCACTCGCCTTCACGGTATCGCCTTGATCGCTTCCTTCGCCGCGAGAATCACGGCGCCCGACCATGCATCGTTGGCCGCCACAGTCGTAAGGGCGTTTTTCAGAAGCTTGTTCTTCGTAAGCCCGGCGTTCTCGATCGCGGCCTTCGCCATTTTGTTGCGCAGCTCCGAAGTGACGCCCGAGCGTTGTTCGGCGTCGAGCTTGAGGATGATGTCCTTGAGCGCGTTCGCGGCCGCGTCCGTCCCGCTCGTTCCGAGGGCGGCGAGAGCGAGAAGCCTCTCCTCGTCGTCGATGCCCTTTTCGTATGAAGCGACGCAGCCGGATACGGCGCCGTCCTCGCGGGCCTTCTGAGAAACGAGCATGCGCAGGGCGAGTTTGCGCAACTCGGCGAGCGTGAGCGACTCCGCCTTATTGCGGGCTGCCTCGCTGTGGCCCTTTGCCAGCGCCGCGAGCGCGGCCTGGACCTTCCTCGGCCCGGGAGCCTGGGAATCGGATTCGGCCTTGAGGGCGCGGACCTTCCGCTCGGGGCTCTCGCCGGCGATTATCTCGAGAATCGGATCGGTCGGGTCGGATGCAATCGTGGCCAGCGAACTGGCGGCCTGCTGCCTCACCCGCTGAGAATACCAACCCTCGGCCGCGAAAAAAACTGGCGCGAATCCGCGTACATCCTTGAATCGCTCGAGGGCGAGAATCGCTCCGTAGGCGAGTTTCTCGCCCTCGTCCCTGTCGGCCGTAGGAGCGAGATTGAGATCGCGCAAGAGAAGGGCGATACGCTCGAGATAATTCAGGTCCCTCAGTTTGCCGAGAGAAATGAGCGCCTCGGCGCGTGCGAGCGGATAGGGCACCTGCATGACGACGTCCCATAAAAACGGCGCCGCCGGGGCGTATTTATAATCGCCGAGAGCCTGGGCCAAAAGACGCACGGATCTTCCATACAATTCCTGGTCGGTTCGTGATGAATAGGTCTCCTGCTCCTGTAAAAGCTCTTGAAGGGCGGAGGAAAGAGCCCCGGCCGTCTCTTTGTCCTTGAGCCCGACGATGCTCAGAATCGCGGAGTACTTCTGCGAGATCCCGAGCGCCTGCTTGTAGATCATGACATAGGTTTCAGAGGTCTCGTCGGCCGAAATCACGGCGGTTAACATGCAGAGAATTAAGACAAATGCCGTTCGCTTCATTATCGCTGCCTCCTTCGTTCACTTGCTGGAAGCCTCGGTCCTCGATTCCTCGCGGACCTTGTACTCATACTTTATTGTCCCCAGAACCGCTCCCGAGCCGTCATAGTTCGTCTCGATGAGGCGTTCGCCAAGATCTCCCACGGTATACACTGTCATCGTCGTCAGTTTCCCGTCCCCCCGGTGCCGCTCCACCGACACCAATGAAGATCCCTTATAGGAGTAGGTCTCGTATTTCTCCACCTTGCCTTTTGAATCGCGGTACGTGCGCTTGACAAGAAGACCGTCCTTGCCGTAATCGAGTTCGACGGTCCCCGAGAGAGCGCCCGATGAATCGGTCATGGCAATCTTTGCAAGCCGCCCGTTTTTCCACGAATACGCCACCGCGGCCTGTACGGAGCCTTTACCGTCCAGGGCGCGCCATTCCGATATCAGTCCGGTCGCATCGTAGGCATAGACCGAAGAAGAAATCAAAGTACCCTTCGCGTCGTATGTCTTTTCAGATTGTACACGCCAGTCGGGATCGTACGAGATGTCCTTGCGGGAGCGAATCACCCCCTCGGCCTCGTAGACGGTTTCACGAACCAGCCTGCCCTCGGCATAGTCATACACCGTTTTTTGGGCGGCTTCGGTCCTGGCGGCGTCATATACCTGTTCTTCAAGTACGAGTTTCAGATCGCCGGAGAGTTTATAGACCGCATACTGATCGATAAGACCGTCGGGATAGAATGAAGTCCATTTGACCAGCACGGGCTTCCGTATCGAGGCGCTCGGTTCAAGGGATGAGCTAGGGGGCGCACCCTTCGTTTCCCCCGCCGGTCCTGGGGTCGAAGACGAGGGAGATGCTCCGCCCGCACAAGAAATTAGCAAAAAGACAAGTGTACAGAGCCCTGTCAAAGACAGAACTCCGCGGATAAACGAATTTTGCTTCATGCAGTCCTCCGGATCAGGATCATGCCATGCGGTTTGCACGTTGAAATCCCCGGCTATTATGGTAATAGATCAGGAAGCGTAATAAAAGATCCACGACGATAAGTCCGGAAAGCCAAAAACGAGATACTCGGTATAGTATCGCTCATTATCATCACAGCTCGATAACGCTCGAGATGTTTCGCTACATCCCGGCCGAGGGGAAGTATGTTATATTTCTATACCACACTTCCTCGGCCGAGCATGGTCCACGCCTTCGAGGCCGCTTCGCAGCGACGCGATCACACACACGCGTCGAGGACTTCGCGCAGAATTTTCAATCCCCGATCGATCTCGTCGTCGCTTATTACGAGCGGCGGCAGAAGCCGAACAACATTCTCGCCCGCGGTCAGCACGAGGAGGCCCTTGTCTATGCATTTCATCTTCACATTGTCGGGCGCGGTCGAGACGACAATGCCGATCATGAGGCCGCGGCCCCGTGCCTCGAGGACGAGCGGATGCTTCCACGCCCGCACGGCCGACAGAATCCGCTCGCCCTTTTTCGCGACAGAGTCCAGAAAACCAGGGGAAAGGATGGTTGCGAGGACGGTGCGCGCGGCGGCCGCGGCCAAGGGGTTCCCGCCGAAGGTCGTGCCGTGGTCGCCCTTGCCAAGAGCCCGGGCGGCCTCCCCCCGCGCGAGGGCGGCGCCGATCGGGACGCCTCCCGCGAGTCCCTTCGCCAGTGTGACGACATCGGGCTTGATTCCGAGGCGGTCGAGGGCAAGAAGTTTCCCCGTCCTGCCGAAGCCGCACTGGATTTCGTCCGCGACGAGGAGGATCCCCCGGGCGGCGCAGAGTTCGGCCGCAGCTTTTATGAACTCATCGTCGAGGGGGACGACTCCGCTCTCGCCCTGAAGCGGCTCGAGCATGAGCGCGCAGACATCGTCGCCGAGCGCGGCATCGAGGGCCGCCCTATCGTTCGCCGGCACATGGGAGAAACCGGGCGTCAGCGGGGCGAAGTGCGCGTGGAACTTCTCCTGCCCCGTGGCCGCGAGCGTGGTGACCGTCCTGCCGTGGAAGGAACCCAGGAGGGTCACGATGCGCGATCTCGACGCGCCCTTCGGGCCCCGTCCCTCGCCCCATTTGCGCGCGATCTTGATCGCACACTCGTTCGCCTCGGCGCCGGAATTGCACAGGAAGACCGCGTCCATGCCGGTTGCCGCGCAGAGCTCGACGGAGAGCCGGGCGGCCTCCTTCGTCTGGTAGTAATTCGACACGTGAATGAGCCTGGCCGCCTGGTCCGCTATGGTCTTCGCGAGGGCGGGGTGCGCGTGGCCGAGGCTGTTGACGCCGATGCCGCTCGTGAAGTCGATATACGTCTTACCCGTATCGTCCTCTAGCGTACAACCCGAGCCCCGGACGAGGACTACTCCCGTCCGTTTGTAGGTGTCCATGGTCTTGTCTTCGATCATGATATCATCGTCCCTATGCCTGCGTCGGTGAACAGCTCCATGAGGAGCGAGTGCGGGACCCGTCCGTCGATGATGTGGGCCCTGCCCACGCCCTCTTCGACAGCCTTCGCGCAGCACTCCACCTTGGGGATCATGCCCTTGCTCACGATCCCTTCCTTGATCAAAGCCGCCGCCTCGGAGTGCGGCAGCTCCCGGACGAGGGTCCCCGGATCGTCGATGTTCCTCAGAATGCCGGGAACGTCCGTCAAGAGTATCAGTTTTTCCGCGCCGAGAGCTGCGGCTATCGCGGCCGCGGCCGTATCGGCGTTGACGTTATACGAACGAGGTGACGAGCCCGCATCGTCGACCGCGGACGCGATCGTCGCGACGACGGGCAGGAAGCCCCCCTCGAGGGCGGCCCTGAGGGGTCCGGGATCGACGGACTCGATCTCGCCGACAAGACCGAGGTCTGAGCCCTTCGAGTACTTCCGCGCCTTTATGAGGCCGCCGTCGATGCCGCAGAGCCCGAGGGCGTGGCAGCCCGAGCGCTCCAGAAGATTCACGAGGTCCTTGTTGACCGAGCCGGCGAGGACCATCTGCACGACATCCATGGTCTCCTCGTCGGTGTAGCGCAGGCCGTTCACGAATTTAGGCTCCTTGCCCAGACGGCGGAGCATCGCGTCGATCTCGGGGCCGCCGCCGTGGACCAGCACCGTGCGGATCCCCACGCAGTTCATGAGGGCGAGGTCCGCGGCGACGTCCGCGCGCAAAGCCTCGTTGACCATCGCGGCGCCGCCGTACTTGACGACAAGTGTCTTGCCGCGGAACTCCTTGATATAGGGCAGGGCCTGCGAAAGAACGGCCGCCCGCTCGCTGTTCGTCACGTATCGCTCCTTTGCTGCACTTTTTACGGCTGGGAACCTCTAAAAACGCGGTCGGTTTTTCGAGGTTCCCGGCTATGAAAACCGCCGTCGTTTATGTGCGATAGTCTCCGTTGATCTTGACGTACTCATAACTCAGGTCGCAGCCCCAGGCCGTGGCCCCGGCCTTCCCGCAGCCCATATCGACCAGTATGCTCACCTCGTCGGCGCCGAGGACGAGTTTAGCCTTTTCCTCGCTGAACGGGACGCCCGCTCCGTCGACGCAGACCTCGATATACCCGCGGGGACTTTCGAAGGCGAGCCGCACCTTCGAAGGATCGAACTCGACGCCGGAATACCCGAGGGCGCAGAGCACCCTGCCCCAGTTCGCGTCGGCGCCGAAGAGGGCGGTCTTCACGAGGCTCGAGGAGATGACCGACTTGGCCAGGATTTCGGCCTCGTCCTCGGTCGCAGCACCCGAGACGATGCACTCGATAAGTTTCGTGGCCCCCTCCCCGTCGCGGGCCATCATGCGCACGATCTTCGTGCACAGCCAATCGAGGGCCTCGGAGAAAGCGCGGAAGTCGGCGCCTCGTTCGGAAATCATCGTGTTGCCCGCCATGCCGTTCGCGAGCACGACGACCATGTCGTTGGTGCTCGTGTCTCCGTCGACCGAAAGCCGGTTGAAGCTGCGCCGCACGCTCGAAGAGAGGCACTCCTGAAGAAGCTGTTGCGAAATCGCGCAGTCGGTCGTTATGAAGCACAACATCGTCGCCATGTTCGGGTGAATCATGCCCGATCCCTTGGCCATCGCGCCGAGGGTGACGACCTTTCCGCCCAGCTCGATCTCGACCGCGACCTCCTTCTTCATCGTATCGGTGGTCATGATGGCTTCCCGCGCGGCGATCGAGCCCTCCTTCGAGAGCCCCGCGACCAGCTCGTCCATGCCCGCCTCGATGGGGCCGACATCGAGTTGTACGCCGATGACGCCGGTCGACGCGACGACGACATCCTCGGCCTTGACCGGGAGGCGCTCGGCGACGAGGGCGGCCATGCGCCGCGCGGCCGCGATCCCCGCCTCGCCGGTGCAGGTGTTCGCGTTGCCCGAATTGGCGATGATCGCCTGGGCGTATCCGTCAGCGAGATGCTCCCTGGTCACGACAAGGGGCTGACCTATGACCTTGTTTCGCGTGTAGCAGGCCGCTGCCGCGCACCTCCGCTCGGACCACACCAGGGCGAGGTCTTTCTTCGTGCCTGTTTTCTTGATCCCGACCCTGATCCCCGAGGCGGTGAACCCGATCGGGGCCGTGACGCCCCCTCGTATTTCCTTCATCTACGCTTCCTTTCCTTTCCGCTACACCGCGGGGGGAAGCATCGAAATGCCCATCCCCTCGTCGAAGCCGAGCGCGATGTTCATATTCTGGACGGCCTGGCCGGCCGCTCCCTTGACCATGTTATCGATCGCCGAAACGATGATCGCCGTCTTCTCGTCCTGCGCGCGATGGACGGAGATGTCGCAGTAGTTGGAGAAGCGCACATTCCGGTTCGTGGCGACGAGACCCTTGGGCAGGACGCGCACGAACTTCTCGTGCGCGTAGAAGGAAGCGTAGGCTTCCCGCAGTTCGTCGTCGCTCATGGGCCTTGCGAGCCTGAAATAGATCGTGGCCACGATGCCCCTGCCCATGGGCGCGAGGTGGGGCGTGAAGACCGCCGAGACGGGCGCTCCGGCCATGGTTGAAAGCACCGCGCCGATCTCGGGGCCGTGTCGATGCTCCCCGATTTTATACGGAGCGATCGAGTCCGCGCATTCGGGATAGTGCGTGGCCTTGGTCGGCTCCTTGCCGGCCCCGGTCACACCCGATTTCGCGTCGATGATGACAAGTTCCCGTTCGGCCAGGCCCAGCTTGAGCGCGGGGAAGAGACCGAGGGTCGCGGCCGTCGGATAGCAACCGGGATTGCCGATGATGCGGGCGGACGCGATCGCGGCCCTGTTCAGTTCGGGAAGTCCGTATACAGATTTCGCATGGAGGTCCGGCTTGGTGTAGGCCTTTCCATACCAGGCCTTGTAGGTCGCCTCGTCGGAGCCGAATCGGAAATCGGCCGAGAGATCGATGAAGAGCGCCTTTTTTTCATCGCAGGCGGCCGCGACATCCTCGGCATGGCCCGCAGGAAGCGAGCAGAACACGACATCGGCTTCCTCGATCGCCTGAGACTTATCGACGAGGAGCCCGGCCTTGGAAGCCCCGAGAAGATTCGGATACACGGCGGACATAGGCTCGCCGCCCGAACTGGCCGAACTCAACACGAGCTTCCCGACCTCGGGATGGGCCATGAGAATCCTCGCGAGCTCGGCGCCCGCGTAGCCTGTGGCGCCGATAACCGCGCACGTTACCATACGACAACTCCCTCGTGGACGGCGCCTCTCCGGCCTCGATGCGCCGGGAAGCGCGGACTGACCGGAACGCACAATGCGTCCCGGTTTTTTTACAGAGTGACGATATACCAAATCTTTGTCATCACTCTACAGATACTGGTCTGTCGCTGAATAGGGTGGGGATGCCCCTGTGGATTTACAAACGACGGAACGAGAAGGAGGAGGGGAAAAACGTGCTGCTGCACCGCGGCGGGGAAGAATCAAGATCAGTACTGTGCGGCGGAATCCCGCCAGGCTTGCCTGGGAACGTCATTTCCGACTCCTCGAATGCATATTTATTCAGATAATCGTCCAATTTTAAAAAAATGTCAAGCAATATGCGTATTTTTATACAAATCTTCACTGTATTGCTTACACCTATTCCCTATTCCCTATTCCCTATTCCCTATTCCCTATTCCCTATTCCCTATTCCCTATTCCCTAAAAAAACCGGTCCTACTCAACCGCGCGGCGGAAAGCTTTTTCTGAGCAACTGGACGATATCGAGCGCAAGCCCGATGGAGGGACCGTCCATGCCGAAATCGATGAGCACGTCCCTGCGCTCCCGCGCGCACCAGGACCGAAGCCGTCGGGCGCGTTCGTTTTCCGTCTCGTCGGAGCGCGCGATCCTGACCAGGGCCGCGATCTCCTCGGCGGTGAACATCTTCCAGACCGAGCCGCAGACGATGTGATAGGTGGAGCCGTCCTTGGAACGCTCGAGACGAAGGGCCGAACGCTCGGCCACCGGAGATCGCTCCTCGCCCGTGGCGACCCTCTCGGCTATCGCGTTGAGTCGTTCCACTTCCATGTTGTAGCGGTGGACCCGAGCCTGTTCGAGGAGGAATGCAAGTCCTTCCTCGTCGAGTTCGGGCAGGAGGGCCAGTAACTCTTCCAAAACTTTTGAAGATTTTTTCTTACCCGCGGATTTCGCGGTCTTTGTGGTTCTCGATACGGATTTCGAAGCGCTTTTTTTCGAAGACGGTGGTGTTGTCTTTTTATCGCCGGCTTTTGGCATCGCTCATCGCCTCCCAGTGCAGTATATCGCCTTAACGCATTCTTGCCAGCCTTGTTGCCGCATTCGGTAGCGTATATGCTCGACGCGGGGGCGGACAATGTCGAACGATCTTAAACGGATACGAAAGAATCTCGAGGACGAGCGCAATGCGGTTTATCTGTACGAAAAACTCGCCGAGTTCGAGACGAATCCGGACCTCGCCGAGGTCTACCGCAAGCTGGCCGCAACGGAGCGGAAACACGCCGAAGTATGGGAACGGAAACTGATCGAGGCGGGCAGCCCACCGGGTGCGTTCAAACCCTCGTGGCGGACGAGGTTGAACGCCCGTCTCGCAGCGCGCTACGGCACTCAGACTGTCGTCGCTTCGATCGCCGCGGTCGAGTCGCGGGCCGCAGGCGGATATGCGGGGCAGGCCGACGCCGAAGCCGCGGGAATGCCGCGCGACGAGCGCTCCCACGCGCGGGTCTTCGGGGTATTGGCCCGAGAGGCCTCGGGGCTTTCGGGCGGAGAGGTGGCGCGGGTCGAGGGCCGTCATCGTGCCGGCGGCAACGCCCTCCGCGCCGGAACCCTGGGTGCGAACGACGGGCTCGTGTCGGTATACAGCCTGGTCATGGGCGTCGCCGGGGCCGGTGTCGATCAACGTGCGATTTTGATAACCGGCGCGGCGGGTCTTTTGTCGGGGGCTCTCTCGATGGCCTTGGGCGAATGGATATCGGTCCAGAGTTCCCGGGAGCTGTACGAGCGGCAAATCGGCATCGAACGCGAGGAGTTGGCCGACTCGCCCGAGGAGGAGGCCGAGGAACTCGCCCTCATCTATCGAGCCAAGGGACTCTCGCCCGAAGAGGCGAAGCTGACCGCAGAACGCATCCTCGCGGGCGGGACCGAATCAGCCCTCGACACCCTGGCGCGCGAAGAGCTCGGGATCGACAAGGAGGAACTCGGCGGTTCGGCATGGGAGGCGGCCTTCACGTCCTTCGGCCTTTTCGCCGCGGGCGCCCTCGTCCCCACCCTGCCCTATGTCTTTTTCTCGGGCGCATCGGGCATCATCGCGAGCAGCGTCGCAAGCGTCCTCGGCCTCTTCACGATCGGAGCCCTGACGACGCTGATGACCGGCAAGAACCCCCTGCTCTACGGCCTTCGCCATGTCGGTATCGGGCTTCTCGCGGCTGCGGTCACCTTCGGCATCGGAAGCCTCATCGGAGTCAATCTCGGCGCGTAGCAACCAAGCGAGTTGTAGGGACACTTAGATACAATTATCGAGCGCTGCTCGTTTCGTTCTCGAGAGCGATCCCGACAAGCCTTCGAGGCCCTCAGTCGCCCCGGAGGCGGGCGAAGAGGAGGAGAATGCAGTACCAGAGATAGATGAAGATTCGGTAAATCTTCCACGGACGTTTGAGGAAGTGCGGTATCCATTCGAGGCCGCGTCTCGACAGACCCTGCGAGGCGCGACGGCGTTTCGACGCGAGCACCTCGAAGAGATCCGAGCACCAGAGGTAGATGCCGGAATTGAAGCGCGACAAGTTGCGCGGAATCCATCTCTCGCGCCCGGGGATGCCGGTCCCCACGAGGAGAAGAGAGGGCGTCGCCTTGCGGACCGCCTCGATGATCGCGAATTCCATCTGCCGCGGATATCTTCCGGCGTAACGGCCGACGACGCGGAGGCCCGGGAAGGTCGCCTTGATGTTCGCCTCGGTCTTCTGGATGACCGACCTCGTCGAGCCGAGGAGATACAGCGACCTTCCTCTCGTCTCGAGCGCCGAGAGAAGACGCACGACGAACTCGAAGGGCGTATAGCGCACGGGCTCGGTTCTCCGCAGAAAGCGCGCCCCGCGGGTTATCGAGAAGGAGATGGGGATGACGAGGCTCGCGCCGAGGATCATCGTGCGGAACTCCCCCGGCCTGCGGGCGCGCATAAGATCCCACAGTGATAAAAGGATAATCTGATGATTCTTGCCGTCCTCGAAGCCGTACACGACTTCTTCGATTTTCTCGGGAGGAAGTATGTCGACTGGAACGCCGAGGATTTTTATCCTGACGACGCCGGATTGGGACTCCATGAAGAGCGCTCCGAAATTACAATCTGCGCGGCGGCCACCGCGTACAGGGCCGCGGTCTCGGCCCTGAGTACAGCCCCGCGGAAACGAAGCGGCTTAAAGTCGAGGCTCACAAGGCGCTCCACCTCCTGCGGGGAAAAACCGCCTTCGGGTCCGACGCAGAGGACCGCTTCTCTGTCCGCCCCGGTAAGATACCCGTGCATCGTGGACTGTGCAAGGGGAGTTTCATGCAGGAGGATGCGGGGACTTTTCTTGTTTTCGAGCAGCCCGTCGAGCGCGGAGGGAAGATCGTCAAGCGTCGCCGTCTCGGCGAGGACGGTGGCTACCGGCGAGCCCGACTGCTGGAGGGCCTCGCGGAGAATGCGGTTCCAGCGCCGGGAGCGGCCGCCTCTTCCTTCCTCCGCCGAGGGCAGGGATCGCGAAGCAGAAAGCGGGACGAGGGCGGCGACCCCGGTTTCGGCGGCTTGTCGTATCACCATGTCCATGCGGGGGCCCTTGAGGAGAGCCTGGACGAGTATGATCCTCGCGGGCTGAGCATCGGCGCCGATGTCCGATGCGGCGGTCCTCTTCTTTCCCGCGCGCGCGTCGTTCATCGACGAGCTGTCCATCTGCGCCGGCGGAGGGGCGACCTCGAGCTTGACCTCACCCGGTTGTACGGCGGCGACGGTGCACAACCATGGGCGGCCATGCGCGTCGCGAGCGGGGAAGCTCGTGCCTACGGTCAATCTGAGAACACGGCCGAGATACTTCGCCTTCTCGCCCTCGACAACGCAAAACCGGCCCCCCTCCCACTCGTCCGGGAGAATGAACTGTCGCATCGATCGCAGATCCTTCCCTCGTGCGCGGTCTAGTTCTTGGGCTCGGGCAGGGGGAGTGTGCCGCTCGACCCCGTCTGAGTAGAGCCGTCCGCCTTAAGCCCGGCACGCTCGGCGACCATCTGGTGGAGGGTCTTCGTATTCGCAAGCAACTCGGGATACTTGGGATCTGCGAGCACGGAAAGCGCGGCGTTGAGCGCCGTGTCGAACTCGAGATCGTAGACCTGCGGCATTCTCGTCCGCTCCAGTTCGTTGGCGACGAGAATTCGTAGCGTTCGTATCGGGAGCGCGTAGCCTTCCTTGGCGAGTTTGTCGGCGAAGGCGTTCCTCGCCGCGACATCCGCGTTCGGATTAGCCTTCGCGAAAGCCGCGATCTTCCCCGTCGCCAAAAGCCGCGAGACAATCTCCGCCTCGGCATCGCTCAGGGCCGGTTCTTTCACCTCCATGTCGGGGGGTATGCCGATCTTGTCGATGTTCTCCCCGCTCGGCGTATAGTAGCGCGCCGTGGTCAGCCTGTAGCCGGTGTCGCCGAAGGTGAATATCTGCTGGACCTTGGCCTTTCCATACGAGGTCTCGCCGATGATATAGGCGCGTTTGTTGTCCTTGAGCGCGCCTGCGAGAATCTCCGAGGCCGAGGCCGAGCCCTTGTTGATGAGGAGCACGAGGGGTTTGTTCTTCGGAACGGCGAGATCGCTCTTGGCGCGGTAGGTGACCTCGTCGAGGACGTCCCGGCCCCGCGTGGATACGATGACGCCGGAGTCGAGGAAGGCGTCGGCTATGTCGATCGCCGAATCCAGAAGTCCTCCGGGGTTGTTGCGTACGTCCAAGATCATGGCCTTGTAGCCCCCGCGCGCGTCGAGGTCCTTTATCGCATCGTAGAGCCGCGCCTTCGCGGCGAGGGTGAAGTCGATGATCCTGACGTATGCGACATTACCCGACTGCGTAGGGATGATCGCGTGCTTGACGGCGGGGATCTCGACCTGGGCCCGGACGATCGCGACATCGAAGGCTTCTTCGTCGCCCCTCTTGATCGTCAGGACGACCGCGGTTCCGGCCTGTCCCTGTATTCGTTTCTGGGCGTCCGAGCTCGAAAGTTTCGCCGTGCTCTCGCCGTCTATTTTCGTGATGACGTCGCCGGGCTTCAGCCCCGCCTTCCATGCCGGAGTACCCTCGATCGGCGATACGATCTCGATGTAAAGCGTCTGGTCCTCGCCCTTGGTCGGATCCTTGGCCTGCTTGGAGATGTAGCAGCCGACGCCGGCGTAACCGCCGGTGGTGATGCCCCGAAGATCGCGCATCGTCGCCTCGTCGATGTAACTGGACCAGGTGTCGCCGAGCGAATCGAGCATTCCTTTCATCGCGCCCTCGAAAACTTTAGCAGCGTCGGGTTGGTCGACGTAATGCTCGAGTATGTAGCGGTAGGTATCGCTCAGCCGTTCTGCGTAGCGACGGGCTTCGGCGTCGGACTTCGCTGCGGCGGATTGTGCGACGGCCTGGGGTACAAGGGCTGTGAGCGCGGATACCAAGACGACCGCCGCTCCTGCTATTCTCCAAACGGAGTTGTGCTTCGTATCGCGCACCATACTATCCACTGTACTATCTCCTCCCGGCCCTTGCCGTATTATCGCATCCGGAATAGTTACGACGGAATTCCGGTATAAAGGATAGCACGAAGAGCGGGGGCGCCGCTATGTATATCGCCCGCCGTTCTTGACGGGGCATCCGGCTCCAAGTACACTTTTATCATCTATGAAGAGAAATCCGGTATTCCTCGCCGCTTCGGCCGCGGAGATCCTTCGAAACGCTCTGCTCGCCCTCGCGGCCTACGATGCCGGTATCGCCGCGGGCGACTTACGCGGATCCTTGTTCCGATACGCTTCATCGGCTCAATTGCTGTGCGCCTTGGGTTTTTTTTTCTTGTGGCTCGACAGACGGCGCTATTGCCAATTTGAACGCCTTCTTGCGGTCGCGAAAATTATGAGCATTGTGCTCATAGCCCTGCCCTTCCTGACATCATTGATCACCGGTCAGAAATATTGGTTCCCGTCCGAAACGCAAGTCCTCGGACCGGCCGCCTACATCGCGATGGCAGCGGTAGATGTTTTCGGGCTTTGCGTTCTTTTTTTATCGCGGCCTTCGCCCGAGGGCGATCTTGATTCGGCGGAGAGCTGAAAATGCGCATCGTTCCTATCGCGAGCGGCAAGGGCGGCGTCGGTAAATCGATGGTCGCGGCCAATCTCGCGGTCGCGCTTTCGCAGGCAGGCAGACGCACGGTGCTCACGGACCTCGACCTGGGCGCCTCGAATCTGCACCTCATACTCGGAGTCCCTGCGCCGAAGACGGGCATCGGAACATTCCTCACGGCGCAGGCCTCCGGCGAGGCCGGCTCAGCTTTCGACAGTATCGTGCTCGAGACCGATTTCCCCGATCTGCGCTTCATACCGGGGGACGCCGAAGTGCCGGGGCTCGCCAACATCAAAGCCTCGCAGAAAAACCAGCTTGTGAAACGTCTCTTGTCGCTCGACGCCGATTATCTCGTCTTGGACCTCGGAGCCGGAACGGGCTCGAACATTCTCGACTTTTTCCTCATGAGTTCGCACGGCGTCGTCGTCACCGCGCCGACTCTGACCGCCACGCTCAACGCCTACCTTTTTTTGAAAAACGCCGTCTTCCGCCTCCTCTACGGCGCCTTCGGCACGAAGTCGAAAGCCTACGAGCACATGGAGAGCCTGCGCAAGGACGGCGCCTCCCTGAGGACGGCCTATATCCCCGCGATACTCGACGCGGTGCGCGACATCGATCCGGACCGCTGGCAGATCGCGAGCGAGCGCATGTCGCGTTTCAGACCGCGGCTTCTTCTCAACATGCTCGAGGACCCGAAGGACGCCGAGAAGGCTCAGAAGATACGAAGATCGTGCAAAGAGTACCTCAACATCGACATCGAGCACCTGGGTATCCTCTACCGCGACGATCTGCAGGATGTGGCGCTCGGTTCGAGGATCCCGATCATCCGCTACAAACCGCAGTCGGTTCTGTCGCAGGGCATCTACCGCATCGCGGACAAGCTCATCCAGTCCGAGAACGAAGAGGACGAATCCCTTTCGCTCGCCGAGATCGAGGGCGGCTATCGGACGGCGGAACTCGAGGCCGAAGCCGACTTCGGCGCGAAACTCGCCTATGTCGAGGAGCTTTTGTCCTCGGGGGCCCTCTCGATGGGCGATCTCGTCGAAACCGTGCGAAGTCAACAGTTCGAGATCGACAAACTGAGACGCGAAAACCAATTCCTCAAGTACAAGCTCGCCAAGGCCATCGGCCAGGGCTTCCAGGGGTGACTAGATCGTGGCCCAGGCTCTTGCCAAGGGCGACCTCGCGCTGTCGATAAGCGAGGACGAGCTCGAGGCTTCGATCGAGTTTACGCCGAATCCCGGCGGAGCAGAATGGACGGCGGAGAAGCTTATGCGCGTCCTCATGGACGCCCGCATAAGCGGCTACAATCAGCGCCGCGCCGAGGAACTCATTCAAAAACTCGGCCGCGCCAAGGGTAAAACCAAGGAAATCGTCGCATCCGGCGAAGCTCCCCAGGAGCCCCGGCCCGAACTGCCCGAATGGTGCGATCTACCCATTCCCTCCGAGTACGAAGGTCTCGCCCGTTCGCTCGCATTCGAATCGCCGCTGCCCGAGCTCTACAAGGTGCGCTTCGAGACGGTCAAGGTCGAAAAAAAAGTAAAAAAACCCGCAGCCCTTCCCTTTCTCCCTCCGAAAATCGAGACCGTCACAGGCACCGAACGACGCGAAATGCGCGAGCGAGTCCATCCGGATACGACCATCGTTTCCGTCGGCTGGGCGACGAAAGGCGTTCGACTCGGCATCCTCTCGCAGTCGAAGCCGGGGAAGCCCGGCAGGACGATCTTCGGGAAGCCCATCCCGCCGCAGGCGATCGATGTTACTTTTTATTCAGGGAAAGGCGTATCGAGGAACCGAAACGAGCTTTTAGCCGAGATCGATGGCGTGGTGCGGATCGGAGAACGCTGGATCGACATAGTCCCCCTTCCCCGACACACATGGTCGGTCGACCTTTCGTCGGACGGAGCGACCTGTCTTTTCAATTACAGCCCCGGGGATCCGAGGCTTCCCGCGCCCGAGGCCGCGGCGGTGCGCGCAAAGGCCCGCGACCTCGGCGTCCCCGAGGAGGCCCTGCTCGACGAGCGGGAGATCGCGACGATCATTGCGGATGCGATCAAGAAAAACGAACCCTTGTTCAGCCGATCGATCTCCAGGGACCGCGACGCGTCCGTCGAGGTGAAGGTGAGCCCCGACGCCATGTCGGCGACGTTATCGATTTATAAAGGACGCGGCAGGGGCCGCGCCCTCGACCTATCCCAGGTGAGTGCCGCATTGAAGTCGTCGGGGGTGCGGGGCTACAACGCGGAACAGCTCAAAAAGGACGTTCTCGCTTTTTATAAAGGCAGGGAATCGGAGCTCGTCGACTATCCGCTTGCAAAGGGCAGAGTG
This sequence comes from uncultured Treponemataceae bacterium, assembly GCA_964644505.1. Classification (GTDB taxonomy): domain Bacteria; phylum Spirochaetota; class Spirochaetia; order Treponematales; family Rectinemataceae; genus CAZXXZ01. The sequence continues at coordinate 33,392 of CAZXXZ010000005.1, forward strand.
CCAAGCCGCGGGAAGGAAAGAAAGCTGTCCATTGTACTGCCTTTTTTACCGCAGGAAAAAGCCGCGGAACTGCTCAAGCGCATCGAGTCGAATCCCGGCTTGAAGAACGCCGTTCGAAGCCTCGACGAGTTCCCTATTTCGGAAAACACGAAGATCGCGCAGGTGCAGCTCGGACAGAAAATCGCCGAGCTTCCGCCCCCCGAGCAGGGCCAGGACGGCGTCGATGTGTTCGGCAAGGTTGTGCCAGGAATAAAGGGCAATGATCCTGTTATAAAAGTATATGAGAATATCGAATTTTCAAAATCGGTTTTGACGGCCACGGCCTCGGGCGTCCTTTTGGCCTCCGAAGAGGGCGGAGGATGGAAGCTCCGCGTCATACGATTCCGCGACTCTTCCATCGCCGCCGAAGTCTCTCCCGACTCCATGAGCGCGACCTTGACACTCACGGCCGAGGACGGCCTCGGATCTCCGCTTTCCGTCGAGGCTGCGATCGCGGCGCTGAACGAAAAAGGAGTGAAGTACGGGCTCGACGCCGCGGCGATAGCCGATGCGGTGGCCGATGCCCGCGCGGGGAAGCCCGTGCTTAAAAGAATCGTCGCCCGGGGCAAGCCCGCACGTCCCGGCGGAAGCGCCAAGGTGACATGGATCGCTCACAAGGCGACCGGGGCCTTGTATACGATGACAGCAGGCGGAAGAGCCGATTTCCGCGAGCGAGACACGATGACGCGGGTCTCGGCCGGGGATCCGATTCTCAAAATCGAAAAAGCCGGCGATACGGGTGAAGACGGTATTGATGTGCTCGGCCGCCCGCTCCCCGCCTCTTCCAGCTCCTCCGGAGACCAAGTGCCCGCCCACGACGACACGATCCGCGAGGACAAAAGCGAGGACGGATCGCTGGTATACACGGCCGCCGCTTCCGGCGAACTCGTCGTCGAGGGCGTGTTCGGCTCCGGCGGCATGATGACGATACGCCGGAGGCTGGACATACCGGGCGACGTCGGCCCCGAGACGGGTAATATAAAATTCCCAGGCGTGGTCGTTGTCAAAGGATCGTTACGTTCGGGGTACACACTGATGGCAGGCGGCGACGTATCGATCGGCGGCTCCGTCGAATCGGCGCTTCTGTCGAGCGACGGCTCCGTCCGCGTCGCAGAGGGCGTCAAAGGGGCGCGGCGCGCCACGGTTCGCTCGCGCTCGGGCTTCGATGCTGCCTTCGCCGAACAGGCCCTCCTCCTCGCCGTTGGCGATATTCGTCTAAAAAGCGGCTGTCTTCTGTGCAATGTCAAGACCAACGGCAAACTCATCCTCTCCGGCGAGAAAGGCGCCTTGATCGGAGGACTCTGCAAGGCGCGCAAGGGCATCGATGTAGCCGTGCTCGGATCGGAGAACTTCGCCAAGACGGAAGTCTCCTTCGGCCAGGATTACCTCATCGCCGATCAGATCGAGGCCGAGGAAAGGGAGATCGAAAAACTTAAAGCCCTCATCCTTCAGATCGACGGGACCATGTCCAAGCTGGAAAAAACCGGCGCGGGCCTGGACCAGGCGCGCCAGGAAAAGGTCAAGTTCGTCAAACTCCTCGAAAAGCGGACGATGAGGCTCTTCGACCTGCGCGAAAAGTTCGAAGCGCACTTCGAATCGGAGATCCGCGTGCGAGGAGTCGCCTATCCCGGCGTGATTTTGGAAAGCCATAACCGTTTTTTCGAAATTCGGAGCAAGAAGACAAAGGTCTCGTATTCCTTCGATCCGGGCCTCGGCAGGATCGTCGAGCGTCCATTATAGGAGCCAACATGCCTCTCGCCATTCAGTTTCCGACCTGGCTCAAACCCGAGATAATCCCCGGCCTGCCGATCCGCTGGTACGGTCTTATGTATGTCGTAGCCTTCGTCGTCACCTGGCTTCTCTTCCGCTGGGAGGCGAGAAGGCGGAACGCCCCCTTGAACGACGACGATATTTTCGCATGGTTCTTCTGGGCGATCATCGGACTCATCGCGGGCGCGCGGATTTTCGGCTGTCTCCTATACGATCCGACGGGCATGTACCGCGAAAAACCCTGGCTTGTGTTGTGGCCCTTCAGCGAGGGCAGGTACATCGGCTTTCAGGGCATGTCCTACCACGGCGGGCTCGTCGGCATGATCGTCGCGACACTCATATACTGCAGATCGAGGCGTTCGGACTGGTTCTTGTGGGCCGATATCGCCGCCGTCTGCGCTCCGCTCGGCTATACGGCCGGCAGGCTGGGCAATTTCATCAACGGCGAACTCTGGGGCAAGGTGACCGAGGCGCCCTGGGGCATGATATTCCCCTCCGTACCCGTCGAATCCTGGTTCGATCCGAGCGAGAGCTGGGTGCAGGACGCCGCCCGTAAACTCGGCATGAGCCTTTCGCCCGGCATTCCCGTCAATCTGCCGCGGCATCCCTCGCAGCTCTACGAAGCGATCTTCGAAGGCCTGGTCTTGTGGCTCGTGCTCTGGTTCTTCGTCCGCAAGCGCAAAAGCTTCCCGGGATTCGCGTCGAGCATCTACGCGATAGGATACGGCCTCATCCGCTTCGTTATCGAGTATTTCCGCGATCCCGACTTCGGCATCGGCTATGTCATAAAACTCGGCGATCCGAACGCGCCGACCAACCGCTTTGGAGGCTTGCTCAACTTCTCCATGGGGCAGCTGCTCTGCGCCTGCATGATCGTCGGCGGGGCCCTGATGATGTATTTCTGCTTAAGAACATATAACAAATCCAAGGATGGGAAAAATCTCTCCGAATCAAGACTCGGATCCGCGACCTCCGTCCCTCAGCCATCACATAATTCCCTTGCACGGAGAATCAGAAAGAAGATAAGATAACAGCACAATGTACGAAACACTATCGCCCGAGACGCTCGACGCGCAAGACATCTGTGCACCTATACCGTTCTCACCAAGAAAGTATATTATTATTTGCTTAAGCCTTTGAAGCTACTTATTCCCGGTACTCCTTTTGTGCTACTAGTGCTCTCCAGATTGTTGAATATTTCCTGGGAGTATGTACTAGCCCTTTTGGTGCTTTCTGTTTATGCACTATTGCAAGCAGGAAGCAAAAAGTGATAACAAGCGAAGCTTTGCCAATCGCGGTGATGCACGCCATGGAAACGGCGCCCTGGTTTTTCACGTCCGAGCCCGCCTTATCCGAAAAGTCCGCTCTTGCCCGAAAACCTCATCCACCTGCCCGCACGCGCGGCCCTGACTTCCTCCAAAAGCTCGAGCGCGAAGCGTGAAGCGCGGTCGGGTTGGGCGCTCGCGTCGCAAAGCCCGTAGGCGCTCCAGGCCTTGCCCCTGGACGCGGCAAAAAGCCCGCGGCCCAAGCCCTCGAAGGCTCCGTGGATCAAGGCCGTCGGCGGCCCCGCCTCGGCGTCGCGCGGGCTTTCGAGCGAAAAGAGAAGGATTCGGCCGAAACCCTGTTCTTCAAAACGCCGGACGAGTTCACGGGCGAGATAGAGGGGGCCGGCGCAGTGCGCGTCGACGAGCTGCGCGATATCGGCGGGCTTACCCGCCGGGAAATCGGCCTTTTCCGAGATCGTATCGGACATGATGACGGCGGCATCGATCCTTCCGCCGAGCGCGTTCGCCGCCGAGAGGACGAGAGCAGAGGCCGAAGCGCAGGATCTGGGATCGTAGGCGATGAAGGCAGATTCCGAGGGATATACGGGACTGTGCTCCGCATCCTGGGCGGATTTCTGGATACCCGATGCCGATTTCTGCGACCGGCTGGACCCGTCAACGCCGCGCGCGCCGGCGAGGGCCGTTCTCCAACCCTCGGCATGGGCACGCTCGGCGAGAGCCGCGGCGTGAGCGCCCGCAAAGGGAGCGATCAGGATTGTCTTACTCACGCGAGCGAGTGTACTTTACTGGCAGACGCGCCGCAAGGCGCCGGAGGTTCCGATGCGTGTCGCCCTCGCGCAGATGGATTCGATCGTGGGCGGATTCGACCGAAACAGGGAACGGATGCTCTCATTCGCCGAAGCCGCGCTCGAAGAGGCCGTCGATCTCGTTGTGTTTCCCGAACTCTCCCTCTGCGGATACCCGCCGATGGACCTGCTCGACCAAGAGTCTTTTGTCGAGGAATGTCTTTCGGCCCTGCGGCGCCTCCAGCGCGAACTGCCCCGGAATATTGCGGTCGCCGTCGGATACGTCGACCGAAACATAACAGGCCGCGGTAAGGCCCTGACGAATACGATCGGCATACTCCGGGGCGGGGCTCTCGTAGGAACTCAGTCGAAAACCCTTCTGCCGACCTACGATGTTTTCGACGAGGCGCGCTACTTCGAGCCGGCCTCGAAACGGACGCCGATCGACATAGGAGGAGTCAAGGTCGGATTCGCTATCTGCGAAGACCTCTGGTGGGAGGCCCCGCCCGCACCGGGGCTGCACTATACCGTCGATCCGATCCGGGAACTCGTCGACGCGGGAGCCGAGATGCTGATCATTCCCTCGGCTTCGCCCTTCGTCTCCGGGAAGCTCGACCAGCGCGTCTCGCTCGCGCGGAAAGCGGCGCGCGAATCCGGCCTCCCCGTCCTCTACTGCAACCTGACCGGGGCCGTCGATTCCCTCATCTTCGACGGCCGTTCATTCATTGTCGATCCCACCGGCTGCATGGTCGCCCGGGCGGGCTGGGACGAACAGCTCCTCGTTACGGATACACGGAAGACCCGTCTCGACACCGAGTCGGCCTCGGGCGCCGACAATGGCGAGGATCGCGGCGAGGATCGCTGGGAAGAGCTGGAACACGCGCTCGTTGTCGGCATCCGCTCCTATATGCGCTCCTGCGGCTTTAGCTCAGCCTGCCTCGGCCTCTCGGGAGGCATCGATTCCGCGCTCGTGGCAGTGCTCGCCGCGCGGGCGGTCGGGCCGGAGAATGTCGTCTGTCTTTCCATGCCCAGCCGCTATTCCAGCGAAGGCTCGGTCTCGGATTCGGTCGAGCTCTGCACCAATCTCGGCCTCCGTCTCGAAAGCCTTCCGATCGAAGCGCCTTTTTCCGCGTATCTCGATCTCCTCGCCCCGAAATTCGAAGGACGACAGCAGGATACGACGGAAGAGAACCTCCAGGCGCGCATCCGCGGCTCGATACTCATGGCCTGGTCGAACAAGTTCGGCTCCCTCCTCCTCGCCACGGGAAACAAGAGCGAACTGGCCGCAGGCTACTGCACGTTATACGGCGACATGTGCGGCGGTCTCGCGCCGATCGGCGACCTTTTGAAAACCGAGGTCTACGCCCTGTCGCGCTCGATCAACGCGCGCGCAGGCCGGGCCATCATTCCCCAGGCGATTCTGGATAAGCCGCCGAGCGCCGAACTCAGACCCAACCAGGTCGATCAGGACAGCCTGCCTCCCTACGATGTCCTCGACAGGCTCCTCGACTTATATATCGTGCACAATCTCGGCTACGGCGAGATCGTCGCCCGCGGATTCGATCCCGATCTCGTCAAAGGGGTGATCACGATGGTCGGCAGGGCCGAGTACAAACGCAGGCAGGCGGCCCCGGTTCTCAAGGTCTCGCCCCGGGCCTTCGGGATGGGACGCCGCGTGCCCATAGCCCGTATCATCCACGAAGCCGGTTCGGGTCGGGTTCGGCAACGATAAGTATTAAGCTCCGAACCGCGACACTTTTAGTCAGAATGTCACTGATTTGTTTTTCTTTCCGCAGCTTCATTTTATGAAAAGCCATCCGTGGTATAGTATAAACTGAGTACGGTATAGACTTGGGCCACGAAGCAAGGTGTCGGTAATCCGGTTCGGATTGTGTTGAATTTGCATGAGAAGAGAGAAGCGTGCGTTTATAACCCTCTGCGCCTGTATCGCCGTCTCGGCGCTGGCGATGTCCTGCGATGTTTCCGCGCCCTTTCTTTCGGATTCGGAAAAAAGCTCCCTCTATAACGTTTCAGTCGCTTCAATAAGCGGTGAACCGATACAAAACGGCGACGCGCTCTCTCCGGGACAGGTTCTTGTTCCGTCTGTCTCTGCGCTTCCCGGGGCGGCGGACCCCTCCAGTTTCGAGATCAGCCTTGAAGGTCTGCGGGAGACCAGAATCGCCGCACTACGGATAAACGCGCAGACTCAGAACGCCCTCGCCGCCGACACGATGCCGGGAGAAGGCACGCCGGTTGCGGGCGGCACCAATCAGACTTCGCTATCGGTCGAGAGGATTGCGGGCAAACTCCCCGGCCTGGCCATCCCCCAGTCAATACCTCCCGGAACGTATAAAATACAAATGAATGTTTTCGATAGGACGGGAGCACGCAACCGAACAAGCACCGTGGTATTCATCGGCTTCGACGAACCCTATGTCGAGAGCGCAACCTCGTTTCCGCCTTCGGTCGAGCCGGGGGCTCCTGTTCTGCTTGCCCTATCCCTCGGTTATTTGAATGACATAACCGTCGACACTGCTTCAAATTCCAATACTCGGCGCGCTCCCTGGATCGAATGGAGTATCAACGGTTCGGTTTTCGCCGCGGGACTCTTGGCTTCAGGTTGCGACAGGACGGTATGGACGGTTCCGAAGACGGCGGGAGCATATCCCGTTACAGTACAGGTTTATCCGGGGCCGCCCCTCGACGGTCGCAGTTTCGGCTTTCCCGCCCCGGCTCATGCACGCAGGGATGTACCGGTCGTGGCGACACAGTCTCCGGCAGGCAGCGGGGACGATTTCGCCGATCCGTTGTCTTTCGTAAGTCTTTTGCGCCTCGATGGCGATTTTTCCGACATCGGGACAAGGCCGAGGACCGCTCAACCGGAGCCCTTCGGCCTTCCGCGCCTCGAACTCTATTCCGGCGGCTTCGGCTATCGTTTCAACGCCTCGAGCGGCGTCCGCATCCCGGGCCTGATGCCGCCCTCCCGCGATGACAGGCTTGCGCCCTTTTCCATTCTTGTCCGTCTTTCACCCGAGGACGAGGATGGAACAGGAACAATCGCGAGGTTCCGTTCAAAGGACGGAAGTTATTCACTTGCCCTCGGCCTCGACGCCTGGAAGCCGTATGCCGAGTTTTCGTTTGAAGGAAAGACTCAGCGCTCGACGGCTCTCTCGGCGATTCCGCATACAGCCTGCACTCTCGAAGCTGTTTTCAAGCCCTCGGGGACGATTCTGGGAATAGCATGGACAGCCGAGGGCGAGCGTATCGCGGCGCCCTCGATGCCTCTTCCGCCTCAAGCTCCTGCAGGAGGAGCCGAACTCGGCGGCCCCGGTTCTCTTGTGGGGATCTATGACGGCTTCGGACTTTCCTCGGGGTCTCAATCGCCGGCTTTCAAGCTCGCCGCCCGTCGAAAATGGAAGTCCTCCTTGATTTTGGCGGAGAGTTTCGAAGACGGACGAATCCCCTCGTCGATTACGGTGTCGGGCGCGGTTACCGCGACGCAGGGCTTACTCGACCTCGGTCCCGGATCTGAAATCAGCTTCGCCTCATCCTTCGATCCAGCCGAAGCTTGTGTGATCGAAGCCTCAATGACAGGAGATCGGGCTTCGGCGCATCTTGTGCTATCCGGCGGCGACGGGAAGACCATCTTCTCGATCCGCGGAACGGGAGAGGTCGAGGACGCTTCGGGCAAGCTCTTAGGATCGATTTCAGGCAAGGCAAGGCTTTCGTTCACCCTGAGCGACTCCGATTCCGGTGTATCGCTCAGGGCGGGGGACAAAACTGTATCTCTTTCACTTCCGACAATCCCCAACAATGTAAGTCTCTCACTAAAAAGAACCGAAGGAACCGGTTCTCTCTCGCTCGACACCATACTTGTCCGACGCCTGAACCAGGCAGCAGGAAAGGAATGAGTATTGAGATTTATTTACTAATTTTATAAAAAACGCGGTATTGCCGATCACTGTTCCGGTGTTTAAACTTTATGAAGGTGTCCCGGGGGGACGCCGGAGAGGAAGGATCGTTCGATGCGATTGGGTATTTTCGCGGCCTTGTCCGCGTCCGCCTTTATTCTCATTGCATCATCATGTGCAAGCGCCCCTGAAACGGCGCCTCAGCCCTCGATTGGCTCTTCGACCGAAACCACGTCGAGTAGTTCCGCCTCCCGCGCCAAGGAACTCGTACAGGGAGGTCTCGATGCAGGAACCCCCTCGCCCGGCGCTTCCAAAACCGCTGCTCAGGCCTCGTCCTCCTCGACAGCACAAGCTCCTTCGAGCGATCAGCCGGCCCAGCTTTCCGCCTCCTTGACTCCGGAGGAGGCGGCCTATCTCCAATCGTACTTGTCCCGCCTCAACTATATGGTCTACTACAACGAAAACGCCCGAATAGATCCGGCCCTCGCCAAACGAGCGGTGACTATGGCCAACCGCTACCTCATCGAAAAGATGGGCCTTTCTGTCGTAGATTTCGACCAGATCGAGAAAAACAAAAAAGATCAGCAGGCCGCGTATCAAAGTGAAACGGGCGGCTCGATCGGCATCATCCAATACCTCGCGCAGAAGTACAATGCCGACATCTACGTGGAAATCGATTTTACGGTCGCCACCGAGACCAGGGATTCAAAGTACTATGCGACCGCATCGGGATCGATGAAGATCTACGATGTTTCCACCGCCTCGCTCCTGGGTTCGATCGTCATCGCCTCGGGAGGCGCGGCGATGAGTCCCAGTTCCGCCGACGCGGCGGCCACCAACGCGGTGACCGCGCCAATCTGGCAGGCGATGCCGAAGATGATAGAGCAGTCGAAGGAGCTTATAAAGAACTCGTTGGGCAGGGGTATACGCTACGAACTCATACTGCAAAAGACGCCCGACTCGAAGGCGGTGAGCCAATTCCGCCGCGCCTTGGCAAAGAAAGTCAGGGAAGTCGAGCAAGTATCGTATTCGGCTGCAGCCACAAAACTATATGTCTACACATTCCAAAGCGCCGACAAGGTCGAAGACGCCGTATACGCCGCTGCCGAGGATTCGGGCATGCCCGATATCAATCTTATTTATTCGAGGGGAAGGTCGTATACCTTCGATACGGGATTGTGATGTATCGGAACCGCGCGCCGGCTTTTATAGCTAAAGCTCGTGTTCCGTGTGCGGGTTTTTCCCGCGTTATAATAATCAGGAGGTTACCGTGAAAAGACTGATTACTGCGCTCATCGCCGCCATGTTGGTTTTCGCCCTGTTCGCGGGATGTGCGAGCAAACCTGACTCGAAACCTTTCAGCCCGCCCGAATCGACCGTCAAGTCCTATCCCCCGCAGATCCTCATGCACAAGGGCACGGCCTTCGGCATCCCCTACCCGAACTGGATGGAAGCCGCGCTTCAGGGCCCGAAGTACGTCGAGAAACTGGCCGACTTCAAGAACAAGTACATCGTCATTGTTGAGCAGGATGGTAAGGATTTGGAGGGCACCCGCCTCGCCGCGTCGAGAATGGACGCGCAGACGACTATCTCCGCGCTCATTTCGACCCGAGTCAAGGACACCTTCGCCGGCGCCCAGGTCGGAGACAAGGACAAGATCGAAACGTACATGGAAAGGTGCGTGAAAAGCGTCTCCCAGGCGACCTTCTCCGGTTTCGCGATGGAGAGCGAGTGGTGGGTCCAGCTTCAGACCTTCACCCCCGACGGCAAGCCCGACAAACAGGTCTACCGCGTGATCCAGGTCTGGGGCATCGACAGGGACCTCTTGCAGAAACAGATCGATAAGATCCTAAAGGACAATGCCGCGAGCGAGCCCAAAACGCCGGAGAAACAGCGCGCCATGGACCTCGTTCAGCAGTCCTTCTTTGACGGATTCTGATTAGCCACTCCGCCCGCGATTGCCAAAGGAGCGTTCATGCTCCGAGCAGTCGCGGACGGCATGTACTGCGTCGGCAAAGGCACTATCGCCTTTGCCGACCTTCGTTAATTTTTTTGTATGCGGGAGCTGATATGAAGCGTTTCGCCGCCGGAGCGGTTTCGGCTGTAATCCTTTTCGTCGCATCCTGCGCCTCGAGTCCGGCGCAGAACACAGTCCCGGATTGGGTCCTTTCGACGCCGAGACCCGATGCTACCTATACCTATTTTACAGGTTCGTCATCGAATACATCCGGCGACGAGGCTGCGGCCATGAACGACGCGGCGGCGAATCTGATCGCTTCGATCACTCAATACATAGGGGTGAGAGTCGATGTGTCCTCGACCGCCGAGGCGCGGGCGACCCTCGATTCATACACCGCGGACATCAAATCCACGGTCGTAAGCACGTCCAAGAATCAAGTATCCGGTTTTACGGTCAAGGAACGCTATATCCAGCGGGACAAGAAAACCGGCCGCGTCACGGTCTACATCCTGGCCTCATACGTGACGAGCGAACTCGAGAAAGAGAAGGCGAGGATCGCTGCGGTCTTCAAAGAGCGCGAGGACGCCGTAGCGCGTCCCGAGTCCGAGGGCAGGTCGCTCGAATCGGCGGGGAGACTCTACGAGGCGGTGCGAAAATACGTCGAGGCCGCAGTCGCCGCTTCAGGCTCGGACATCGACAACGCAGCTCTCAAACTCGAGCGGAATATCAACAATGCGCGCTCGGCCCTGTCCAAGCTGCGCTTTGTGCGCTCGAACGACGAGGTCTATACGGCCCTCGTCGGCCAGCCCTTCCCGAAACCATTCAAACTCCGCCTCGTCGCCGGCGAAGGGAGCGCAGCCCTCGGCGTTCCGGGAGCGGCGCTTCAGATAAGCTACCAACGGGCCTCGGGTACGCGACTTGTTTCAAAGACCGAAAGCGCGATGACCGCTTCCGACGGCGGGATCAGTTTCACTCCTCCTCCGCCGGACTTCGTCGGCAAGGCAAAGCTCGTCGTTAAAATCGACTTCCAGTCAACGCTCGAACTTCTCGACAAGATCCCGGCTAAATACGCCGCGCTCAGGAATTCCTTGGAGGACGAACTGCGCGGGCGAAGCATCGAAATCCCTTACGAGGTGCTTTCTGCCGCACGCAACGCCTCGATGGCCGTGTCGATCGTCGATGCCGAGACCGGCGGAGCTTTGACGCAGGCCGCTTTGATCGAGACGCTCCTCAAAGAAAAGTTCAATATCAAGTCGATAGCTGTAAACAAGGCCGTCCTCGAAGCGATGGACGACGGCGGTGCCCTTTCAGCCGCGACTTCGGCGGGCAAATTCGACCGTGTCGTCTACGGTTTTGCCCGTATCAGCGAGGTCCACAAGGACGGATCGAGCTATGTCGCGACCGCGACCGCGACGATCAAAGTGCTCGCCGTCGCGACAGGGAACGTGCTGTATTCGGCGGAACGGACGGCTATGGGCGTAGGCTCGAGCGATGACGCGGCCCGAAAAGCGGCCTACCGCGAACTGGGCGCGAACGCCGTCGGCAAGGACCTTCTATCCAAACTGCCCTGACGCGATATAAAGTGCCCCGAAGCGTGTTGAAAATAATAACTCCTTTTATCATATAGATTTAACAGTACCCGGGCCTTTCTCCACGAAAGCCGCCCGCTTTCAACAAGCTTCGAGGCACTATCTATTTCATTGAGAGAATAGGAAATCAGTGTTATATTTGGCTTATGGCCGCCTCGGCGATCGTTTCGGTCTCCGGGATATCCGCTCGGCTTTCCCGGGAGAGTGTTCCGGGCGTGAGAACTGTGCCGCCGAACGGAGAGCAGGCAGACCGAGGCACCGAACAGGCGGTCCTTGTCGATATAGACGAGCAGATCAAAAAGCTACATGAACGAAAATCGGACGACAACGAATCCAAGACCTCCCCGACAAAGGCTATCCTCGACTACGACGAACTTGCGGCCCGGGCCGAAAAGCTGAAACGACAGAAGACTATGGGCGGCCGTCCGCTCGAGGAAATGCTCGTTATAACCCAATTACAAGCCCGCGATACCGAGGTTCGCAGACACGAGGCGGCTCATATCGCCGCCGGCAACGGGTATATCATCGGCGGCGCATCATATACATACCAGGTCGGACCCGACGGCCGACACTATGCAGTAGGCGGGGAAGTCGGCATCGACAGTTCTTCCATCCCCGGAAAACCCGAGGAGACAATCAGAAAAATGCGCATCGTCAGGGCGGCGGCCCTGGCGCCCGCTCAACCTTCGGCGGCCGATTTCGCAGTCGCGGCTGCGGCCGCGCAGGCCGAGGCCGCCGCTTTGGCCGAACTTGCGGCGGCTCGGGCTCAGGAGCTTGCAGGACGATATCGAACCGAAATGGCAGCAGGAAAGCTCTCAAACGATCTAGGCGCAATGTTCGGACAGGTTTCCCGAACTGCTTTTTCATCCATCTTCCGTACCGATGGGCCTCCCACCACTCCCTTCGATGTGATAGCATAAAGCAGGAAGGCGCCGAGGCTTTTTAAGTCCGGGCCTCGTCCACCACGGTTTTTCTAAAAGCTCCGAAGCTTTTAACTGAACCGTAGGCCGCTTTGAAGGCCGACCACCCGGAGGTATACATGAGCACCCACATCGCCGCGCAGGCGGGACGCATCGCCGAAAGAATTCTACTGCCCGGAGATCCCTTACGCGCCAAGCATATCGCCGAGAAATTCTTCGACGCTCCCGTGCTTTTCAACGAAGTGAGGAACATGTTGGGGTACACAGGCACCTATAAAGGGAAACCCGTATCGGTCATGGGAACGGGCATGGGCATGCCGAGCCTTTCAATCTACGTGAACGAACTCATCCGGGACTATGGAGTAAAAAAACTTGTACGTGTCGGAACTTGCGGCGGCTTGACCGAGCGGGTCAAGGTGCGTGACGTCGTTCTCGCCCTCTCGGCCTCGACCGATTCGGCGGTGAACAAGGTTCGTTTCAGAGGCATGGACTACGCGCCGGCGCCCAGCTTCCGCCTATTGAAGGCCGCCTATGACGAGGCTCTCGCCCGTTCGCTTTCCGTCCATGTCGACAAGGTAATATCGAGCGATTCCTTTTACACCGAGGACCCTGAACAGTGGAAACTCTGGGCGCGGTTCGGAGTCGTCGCCGTCGAGATGGAAACCGCCGAGCTTTACACCCTGGCTGCGAAGTACGGCGTCGAGGCTCTGGCGGTTTTGACCGTCAGCGATCATCTCGTAACGCACGAGGAGACGAGTTCGGCAGAACGGGAGCGGACCTTCGATTCGATGGTCGAGCTGGCTCTTGCGGCCGCCTTGGCCGACTGAGGCGGATCGGACGAACGAATGGAAACGTCGAACGAGATTCGGATATTCACCGGCTCCTCCGGCAGGGAGTTTACCGCTCGCATGTGCTCGTATCTCGGTATAGAACCGAGACCTTCCGAGACCATCACTTTTTCTGAAGGCAATACCTATGTCAAAATCGGCGAACACGTTCGCGACGAAGAAGTGTACCTGGTTCAGCCGATCGGCGCCCGCGGTCGCGCGAACGATGATTTCACCGAGCTCCTTTTCTGGATGGACGCGTTCAAACGATCGGGCGCGAACTATGTCACGGCGGTAGTCCCCTACTTCAGTTACGCGAAAGGCGACAAGAAAGACGAGCCCAGGGTCTCCATCCGGGCAAGGGTCGCCGCCGAATGCATCGAGCTTGCGGGAGCTGATAGAATTATAACCATGGACCTGCACGCCCCCCAAATTCAGGGCTTTTTCAAGAAACCGGTCGATCATCTGTCGGCACGCCCTTTATTGGCCGCCTATATACAAAAACTCGGGCTCGAAGACCTCGTCGTCGTCGCGCCGGATTCCGGCTACGCGAAAAACGCAAGGAAGTTCGCTTCCTGCCTCGGCCTCCCCGTCGCCATAGCCGACAAGACGCGCTCCTGCCACGACGAAAACGCGGAAATTCTGGATATCACGGGGTCGGTAAAGGACAGGAACGCCCTTATAGTCGACGATTTCTGCATTTCGGGGGGCACCGTCGCCCAGCTTACGGCGGCCCTTAAATCGCGCGGAGCCAAGCGGGTCTACGCCTGCCTCAGCCACTTACCGATCACCGAGAAAGGTATAAAAAGGATCGAGGAGAGCGATCTCGAGTTTATGATCGCGACCGATACCGTCCCGCAGAGGAGCCCTCTGAACTCGAACAGGTTCAGGATATTGTCAGCCGCGCCACTTTTCGCCGAGGCCGTACGCCGGATGTGTCAGAGAAAGGCGATCGGCGATCTTTTAGACAGTCTGCCCGAAGGGATGCTCGAATCGTCTATCGTAGACTAATATCCCTCGAAGCTTCTTGTGAGGTATAAGAGGAAAATCTAGGGACAAAAAACGAGATTTTAGTTTACAATAGAGCCGTGGTTCGGATACTAGGACTTCCACTCGATCCATATATGTCGACCATGGCCGTCTCGGCCTTCACCTCATTGCTTCTGGGCGTCCGCGCAAGTTTCGGCGCCCGCAAGGCCCTTTCCCGCAGTTTCGCTTTTTTTGAAGTATTGGTTTTCATCTGGTGTCTTTTTGCGGTTGCGGAATGGCTCGTTTCGGATCCCGCACGCCAGTTCGACATGCTCAGGCTTCAATACATCGGGATATCGTTTACTCCCGGAGCCTTCTACCTGTTTGCCCGTGCCTTCACGTCACGGCCCTTGTCTTCCCCCCGTGCGGTTGTTCCTCTTCTGCCGGCCCTTTTTTTCGCGGTTGTCATCATTACGAACGACATTCATAGGTCTTTCTGGCTCGAGCAGGAAGTAGGGCCTCTCTGGGTGGAACCGCCCTATGGCTGGATGTATTGGCTTTTTGTCGCGTACGCCTACGTTCAGTGTCTTGTTTCCGTTATAACTATTGTACTGGCTGCCCGACGCGCCAAGGGTCTGTATGCCCGTTGGATATGGCTCATTCTGATTACTTTTCTCCTGCCCTTCGCCTCAAATGTAATATACATTCTCGCGATAGCCGGAAGAACGGGCTATGATCCCACGCCGATTTCTTTTGCGGTGAGCGGTGTACTTATGGCCGGCATTCTGGCGCGCTTTGACGTCTTCGACCCCCTGCCGTACGCCAAAAACGTCATCCTCGAATCGATCGACACGCCCATGCTCGTCCTCGACGGATCCGGATTCATTGTGGGAGCCAATGACGAGGCTCGCAGGGTGTTCCCCGCTTCCGGGATTCTCGAAGGCACGTCGTTCTCATCGCTCGCCCCCGAGTTTGCCTCCCCCTTGGGCGACCGTCAGACCATGCGTTGGTCTCACGACAATAAAGATTACCTTGTTACTTGTTATGTCGTTAACCGAGGCCGCATCGATTGGAGCGGTCGTTTGATTCTTTTCCGGGACATCAGCGAGCTGTCCCGAGCCCAGCGCGAGCTTGAAGCCGCACATCGAAAAGCAGAATCGGCGAATGCGGCGAAGAGCGCGCTGATAGCCATGGTCAGCCATGAACTACGAAATCCGTTGAATTCGATAATCGGGATCGCCGATCTCGACCTTAAGCGCGAGATACCGGTTCCGCTTCGTGAAGACCTGGAGATGATCCGCTCGTCGGGAAGATTACTCCTCGGGATTATAAATGATTTACTCGATATCTCAAAGATCGAAGCCGGTAAACTCGAACTTGAGAGTTTCGATTTCGATCTTGTCGAACGCCTCCAATCTTCCGAACGGGCCTTCAAGACCGCGGCGGCGGCCAAGGGACTCAGTCTCTGCATGACGATCGACGAGGATGTCCCTCGATATGTCAGAGGAGACCCCCTGCGATTTGAACAGGTGTTCATGAACATTCTCGGCAACGCCGTCAAGTTCACCGAAAGAGGGGGCGTACAAGTTCGTGTCCGGCGCTTGTGCAAAAAGCCGGAGACCGATGACCATCGGAAATTTTGTATCACTACAGAGGTCCGCGACAGCGGTATCGGAATATCAGCCGAGGGTCTCGAACGCCTCTTCAAGGATTTCTCTCAGGCTGATAAAAGTATTGCAATGAGATTCGGAGGAACTGGGCTCGGCCTTTCTATAAGTAAAAGAATCGTCGAACTCATGGGTGGCGAGATCTCGGTGGAATCGGAAGAGGGCGTCGGCAGTGTTTTCACCTTTTCCGTCTGCTTTGAACCGAGCGTATCGAACGCTCTACCCTCATCGTCAAAAACCGAATCGTCCGAGGGTCTGGCCAAACGCCTTAAGGTATTGGTTGTCGATGACGATCCGATGAGCGCGGAAATCGCCCGTCGGTATATAGCCGAACTCGGCCATGATGTCGTCTGCGCCGGTACCGCGACAGAAGCGATCAAACGAATCGATACGGAGTTATTCGATGCAGTCCTCATGGACCTAGGTCTTCCGGACATGAACGGCCTCGAGGCAGTTTCCCGTATCAAGAACAATGAAACTCGATCGGGCTCTCGACACATGCCGATTGCGGTCATGACCGCGTCCACCGAATCGGACCTTTTTACACGCTGCGAGGCGGCCGGCGTCGACGATCTCCTCCATAAACCGGTCGAATGCGCACAGATCGGACGATTTATCGATCGGTTGACGCGGAAAGCACAATCCGCTTCGGTATTAAAACGCCCTACTCCTCCCTCGACGCCACAAGTCGCGAATCAATCGCATCTTATCGACGAGGAAGCCCTGCTCGCTCACCTCGGAGGCGACGAGTCGTTCCTGGAACGTTTATTGAATATTTTTATACGAGAAGCCCCTGAACGCTGCCGGGCGATCGACGCCGCAGTCGATTCGGGCAATCTCGACGATCTCAGGACTCTGGTGCACGGCATACGAGGCTCGAGCCTGACCCTTCGCGCCGGGCCTTTAAGCCTCGCATCCAGCGCGATCGAGGCCGGCATTCTAGCCGTAGCAAAAGAATCTGTAAATTACGACTTCCGAGTCCACACCGAATCGCTCAAGGCCCTTATCAACTGCACCGCCGAGGCGGCTATAAAAATCATGGCGAAACGAAAGGCTTCCTGCGCCGGGGTCGACAAAGGCTGACTACTTACAATTCCTTCCAGCGATGGCACGCGACTGTCCGCCCTGACGAGTCGACATCCTCCAGTTTCGGCTCCTGGAACTTGCACATCTCGACGGCAAAGGGGCAGCGTGGATGGAAACGGCAGCCCGGAGGCGGATTGACCGGATTGGGTACATCCCCCGTCAGAATTATCTTTTCGCGTCTCGTCTCCGGGTCGGGTATCGGGATCGCACTCAATAGAGCCTTCGTGTAGGGATGCAGCGGATGCTCGAACAGTTCAGCGGTCGGTCCCAGTTCCACAATCTTTCCGAGGTACATGACGGCGATGCGGTCGCTCGTATATTTGACGACGAGGAGGTGATGCGTTACAAAAAGATACGTCAGATTGAACTCGCGCTGGAGTTTTTTAAGGAGATTCAGTATCTGGGCCTGGACGGATACATCGAGGGCCGAGGTCGGCTCGTCCATGACGATGAACTGCGGATTTGTCGCCAGGGCCCGCGCTATGGCGATTCTCTGTCGCTGGCCGCCCGAAAACTCGTGCGGATAGCGTTTCAAATGGCCTTCGCCCATGCCGACGATCTTCAAAAGCTCGACAACCCGATCGTCGAGTTCCGAGTCCTTTGCCATTCGTTGTGCTTTCAAGGGTTCGGCCACGATATTTCTGACAAGCATACGGGGGTCGAGGGAGTTCGACGGATCTTGGAACACAATCTGCATTTTCCTGCGGATTTCGCGAAGCCGCTCCCCTCTCATTTGCGTGAGATCCATCTCTGCGAGAGGAACCTTCGCTCGAATTGCGGGATCGGGAGAAGCGAGCATCGCCTCGGCTTCTTCGACTTTGGCGTCGCTTTGATCGAAGTATATCCGTCCGCTTGTCGAATCGTGCAAACGCAGTATCGTTTTACTGAGTGTCGTCTTTCCACAGCCCGACTCGCCGACAAGACCCAGGCATTCCCCCCTGGCGATCTTGAGGTCGACGCCGTCCACCGCCTTGACATCTGCTATATGGCGGCGGAAGACGCCTCCTGTAACGGGGTAGTATTTGACCAGTTTCCGTATATCGATCAGTATATCGTTCATCCTCGTCCGTCCCTATAAAGATGACAGGCCACCCACTGGCCTTGGGAGTGTTCTATGAGCGGGGGCTTTTCAAGTGAGCAGATTGACATGACCTTGGGGCAGCGGGGATGGAAACGGCACCCGCTCGGCGGATCGATGAGATTCGGGACGCCGCCCGGTATCGTTGCGAGTTCGCCTATCTGCTCGACCTTCGGCACTGATCGCAGAAGACCCTGCGTATACGGGTGGAGGGGATTTCGGAATATTTCTTTAACCGACGCCGTCTCCGATACGTCGCCTGCGTACATGACGGAAGCACGGTCGCAAATCTCGGCGACAAGACCGAGATCGTGCGTGATGAACAATACCGAGGATATCTTCGTCTCTTTGAGACTTTTTATGAGGTCGACGATCTGCGCCTGGATGGTCACGTCGAGGTTCGAAGTCGGTTCGTCCGCGATGAGCAGAAGCGGATGGCAGGCCAGGGCTATCGCTATGACAATGCGCTGCTGCATGCCGCCCGACAACTCGTGGGGATAGCTGTCCGCGATGCGCTCGGGATTGGGAACCCCGAGGGAGCGCAACAACTCTACCACATGACGATGAACCGTCCGGTCGAGTCTTTTACGATAGCGGCGCAGCACAGGCGTACGACGCGCAATGAGAGTTGCGAAGCTGTTCGGTTTGACCGAATCACGCTTTAGGTTGAGAGATTCCTTCAAGCCGACACTATCGGGATCGGTCTTTTCTTCGAGTTCGTAAAGCCGGCGATCGATGGCATCGAGCTTCGCTTCGTACGCTTCGCGGTCTTTTTTTTCACGCTCCAGGAGCGATTTCTGGATTTTCAGCCACAAACGCCGGCTTGAAGGGCCCATGGAGGCGATGTGCGCGTCGAGCTCTCGTATGGTTTCTTCCAGCATCTGCAGGCTGCGATGGTAATGGAAGCTTTCTCCGATCTGGAATCCGATGCTGAGAACCGGATTGAGAGAGGTCGAGGCCTCTTGAAATATCATCGAAATCGAGTCGCCCCGGATCGAGGTCATGTAGGCTTCGCTGCGTCGGACGATATCGATTCCCTTGCTGCGGTCTTCGGCACGGAAAAAAATGATAACCTTGCCCGATGTGATGCGTCCCGGCGCTTGAACTATGCGCATCATGGATCGGACGGTGACGCTTTTACCGCAGCCCGACTCCCCGACGAGGCCGTAGGTCTCCCCTTCGTTGACGACGATACTGACGCCGTTGAGCGCCTTGACGACGCCCTCGAAGGTATTGAAATCGGAATAAAGTTCCTGCGTTTCGATGAGTTTGTCCACGGCTTATCTCCTGCGCATCCGCGGGTCGAACACATCGCGGATCGCGTCGCCCAGGAGATTCCAGCCGAGAACGAAGAGGGCGATCGCAAAGCCGGGTATAAAGACGAGATACCAATACGCGAATCTATTGCCGGGCACGCCCGTGATAAAGTTCCGGCAGGTCGAAACCATGGCGCCCCAGTCCGCGTAACCTGATTCCGAGCCGAGGCCGAGGAAGGAAAGTGCTGCGATCGTCAGAATCGTCACGCCGACATTCATCGACGCCACGATGATGAGCGAAAAGATTGAATTGGGCAGTATATGCGTCCCGAGTATCCTCAGATGCGAGGCTCCCGAGGCGCGGGCCGCGAGAATGTAATCGGTATTTCGTATGACGAGTATCTCGGCTCGGATAACCCGCGTATACGTAGGCCATCCGAGCGCGATAAGAACTATCATTATCGAATGAAGTCCCTTGCCCATCGCGACGACGAGGGCCATGGCCAGGACCAGCGAAGGTATGGCGTAGAAAATATCGCCGATCCGCATGATGATCTCGTCGACGATCCCGCCGAAATACCCCGCGATGGCTCCTAAAACGAGGCCCATGACGAGGTTGGCGGCGACGACCGTCAGGCCGATGCTGAATGCCTTTCGCGAGCCCCAGACGATTCCATACAGAATATCGTACTGGGAGGGCATGGTCCCCAGGGGGTTTTTCGCCGAAGGCGGCGAGGGCGTCATTTTCCAGCCATCATGCGGGATCTGGTACGGATCGTTGGGATTCGGCGGCGGCTGGAGTACGGGCGCAAATACCGCCAGAAAAACGTAAAACAAAATAATCGTAAAACCGATGATGGTGAGGGGGTTCTTGAAAAGCCGTTTTAACGAAAAACCGAACTCCCGCCACCTCGGATGGATCGCCGGCGCCGCTGCGCCTCTATCGTTAAGTTCATCGCTCATACTGTGCTACTCCACATCATCACGAAAGTCGAATTCGAGGATCGATCGCCGCATAAATAAGATCGACTATTAGGTTGACAGTCACGAAAATCGCACCAAGGAAAAGGACATTGAACATAATCGCGGATACATCCAATTGCATGGCTGCACGCGCCATCCACCAGCCTATGCCCTTGCGGTCGAAAATCGTCTCGGTGATGACCATACCGGCCATGAGGCCTGCGAATAGTATTCCCGAAACCGTTATGACCGGCAGGAGGGCGTTGCGCCGCGCATGGAGTCGCTCGATTGTCTGTTTGCTCGCGCCTTTTGCGAGAGCCGTTCGTATATAATCCTGACCGAGAGCGTCGAGCATGCTCGAACGCGTAAGGCGCATGATAAGGGCGCTGTCGAGAATGACAAGATTCAGCGCCGGCAGCGCCAGGTGATAGAGCGCATCGAGAACGATATCCCAGCGCCAGTTGATGATGCCGTCGATCGTCAAAAGTCCTGTAACAGTATGCCAATCTTCCCCATAAATGACATTACGGAAATTCTCCGACAGTGTCCCGGGCGGGAAAATACCCATGAAACCGTAGAAGACCATCAATAGAATAAGCCCGAGCCAGAAGGTCGGAAGGCTATACCCGACAATAGAAAAAATACGTACGAAGTGATCGACGGGTTTGTCCTTGTTGACCGCCGCTATGGTACCCAGCCAAACGCCGAAAAGAATGATGAGCGGCGTCGCGAGCAGGACAAGCTCGAGCGTCGTGGGGAAGAACTTTTTAAAGCCTTCGACAACCGGGGCGTTGGCGGTCGTGGAATAACCGAGATCGCCGCTGAATATCTTTCCAACCCACCTGAAATACTGAACGGGCGCAGGATCGTTCAGTCCGTATTTTTCGATCATCTCGTCGATCTGGTTCGGCTGGACTTTTTCGTTTGTGACATAGGCGACGACGCGCATCCCCGGCGGTATCAGCATGAGCACGCCGAAAACGAGGATGCTGACCCCGAACAGAACGAGGATCATAAAGAAGAGGCGTCGTATAATGTAGTGTAATAAACTCAAAGCACTGCTCCCGGGATGCGGTCTCGCCGCTTCGGCACCTCATGACCGTGGACTTCAAAATCGTCGCAGTATAGGTTCAAAGTCGTTAACCGGTCAAGCAAAAAGGCCCCGACCACAAGGCCGGGGCCTTTTTTGCATGTTTCTATTGATCAGTATTCCTTAGAGTACATGACGAATTGATTCGGATTATTCTCCATCGGATGGAAGTAGTAACCCTTGACCCAATTCTTGAAGTACTGCTGACGGATGGGCTGATGGAGCATGATGCCGGGCACATCCTCCAGCCAGATATCCTGGAGCCTGTAGTATGCGGCCTTTCGAGTTGCGGGATCCGAGGAAGCGAGACCCTGCTCGATCAGCTTGTCGGCCTCGGGATTGGAGTAGCTGCAGCGGTTCGCGTAAAGACCGCCCTTCGAATACATATAGGTGTAAATGAAATTATGCGGGTCCGCGAAATCCGCGCCCCAGCCGATATAGAAGATCGGGAGCATCTTCTTGTTCTGCTGCTGAACGAAGGTCGCCCAGTCCACAGCCCGAGGCTGAACCTTGAACTTGGGATTGATGCTCTTAAGACTCTCGGCAAGCATCGTCATTGTCTGCGCACGGACTTCATTACCGGCGTTATAGGTCAAGTCGAGCTGGAAGCCCTTCTCCCACAACTGGCCGCCGAACGCCGCCTTGAAACACTCGGCCGCTTTCGCGGGATCATAGGGGTAGGGTTTGAGATCGGGATTGAAGTACGGAAGGCCCGAGGGTATCGGCGTCTCGGCGGCGATGCCGAAGCCCATGTTGATATCCTTCAGATACGTCGCCTTGTCGAAGGCGTAGGTGAAGGCGAGACGGACATTCTTGTCGGCAAAGAAATCGGGAGGCACGCCCTTGCCGTCGAGCTTTCCCGAATAGATATAGGGATTGTTGGTACCGGCGATTTTCTGATTGAAGCTGATACCGCGATTCGACAGCTCGACAAGAGTTCCCTCTTTGCCAATAGCGGGATAGCGCGTGATGCCGGGCTCCTTATCCATCTCGCTGTAGTGCATGGGATCGACAAGGACGTAATCGGCGTCGCCCTGCTGGAGCATGAGCTTGCGGGTGCTCCACTCCTCGACATTCTTATAGATCGCCTTGGCCAGCGCGGGCTTCTTGCCCCAGTAGTCCTCAAAGCGCTCGAAGACCACTTCCGTCGCCTTATCGATGCGGACGAGCTTGTAGGGTCCGGTACCAGATGCGATATCGGTGAGCGGCTCCTTGCCCTGCTCGGGGCGGTTGGCCTTGGCGATACCCTCTTCGGTTCCGTCCCAATCGCCGTGAGCCTTGGCGAACTCCATGTCGATGATCGAGCCCCAGTAATTCGCAAGCACTGAAAGGAAGGGGGAGTAAGGCTCTTTAAGATGGAAAACGACCGTGTTGCCCTTGACCTCGATGGCCTGATCGAGCATGGCGAGCGTGATCTTCTGATTGGTGCCGTCACCCTTGACATCGGTGGACGAGGTTCCGATTCCGAAAAGCGGTTCATAGATCAAGGGGATCGGGCCGCCTTCGCAGTCGACGACGAGGTTCCGCTTGAAGGAGTAGGCGACGACCTCGGGCGTCAGCTTATTGCCTGAATGAAATTTTACGCCCTTCCGGATCTCGAAGGTATAGGTCTTGCCGTCCTTCGATATGCCGCCGTTTTCGACGCTGGGCACCTTGGTGGCGAGGACGGGGATGAACTTGGTCGTCGATGGTCCGTCATAGGCGATGAGACCTTCGTACAGATTCTGCAGAAGACCGCCCGAGCAGTTGTCGTAGGCCTTCGCCGGATCGAGACTGTCGACCGAACCATAAGCGACATAAATGAATGTGTCGGGATTTTTTATCTCGGCTTTCTTGCCCTTAGGCCCACCACAACCTGTTACGATGAGCAGTACTGCGGCGGCGAGGGCGATCGCGCGCACGACATTTCTCATTCTCTACCTCCTGTGTACGACAGGGTGGAGATTAGCACAACCGCCTTTTCATTGGAAGAACGAAACGAGTCAAATAATGAATTATGTTTGTATCTATATGGAAATACGCTACACTTCCTCAAACCTTGTTGAACTGTCAAAACAGCCTACGCCGCATGTAAAGGAAAGCTCCACATGGTTCGAGGGACCTCATCGACACTACCGGTACTCGGCGGTGCGGGGGGGCGTGGTACGCCGTCTTGCCCGCGGCATCGAATCGGGGACCTCGACACCGGCGAGTTTCAGCATCCTCTTGAACGATGAGTTTTCTTTTTTGAGTTCCCGCGAGCCGCGCGTGATCTTGCACAGCGAAAGCCCGAGTTCTTTGGCTATTTCCCGCTGCGGCCTGCCGCGGGCGATTTCCTTGACGAGCGCCCAGCGCTTCGCAATCTCGTCGGCCTCGGCGGGAGTGTACAGGCTGAAGAAGAACTCTTGGATCAAGGAGGGATCGGCGATAGAAAGAGCCTTTGCCATTTCGGCAAGGTTCTCGTTCACAAGTTTCGGGTCTGATGTCATACGGTAAGTATACTCTTCACAGAAACGTTTTGCGATAGGAATATGCGTGAAAATAGCATCCGGGCGGGGGCATCGGATCGCCGCATTCGCATCTGAGGCACCTGCATACGAAACACTCTTCATTCGACAAAGCGACGCGAGGCCAGGAGCGACCGGCCTTCGAATGAACCCATCGAAAAGAAAACATCACGAAGATACGGGGGAATCGCGGCGCCGGCCGACTCCGAAACGACGATCCGACCGTCGATGTCGGTCCTCTGCCCTAAATGAAATGCGAAATTGACGTCATCCGAAACGACCGTGCCCGTAGCCCCGGGCTTTCTCCACACCGTGCGGCCTGCATGAAAAGCGAATCGGAACGAAATGGAGGTCGGGAGGTGAAACACTTCGTACCCGACCAGAATCCGGTCCAGGAGCAACCTGAACGCGGCCAAAACGGGATTGTTTTGAATATCCTGCGGCGGAAAAAGAAGAAGACAGCCGCTCGTGTCCCTGATCCATGCGATGCCCCCGCATTCCTTCGACCAGGAATCGATGAATGAAGCGAATTCGTCTTTCAATGCGCTCAGCCGCTTCTCGCCTATACGCTCGGCGAGATTTTCCTGATCGGCTATGGCTGCATAACAGAAGCGGACTTCGACCGTCTCGCCTTCCGTAAGCTTGTCCCAGTGTATCGCGGAACATGTCGGGGCAGCTTCGACGCATTCACGGCCTGCCGACGCATGGGCGAGGGCGGCCTTCAGCCTCGAAGGACGGATGCCCGACTTGAAAAGCGCAGGTCCGATATAATCGGACGCGCCTGTGAAAAAAAGCGAGGCGGGATCTTCGACCTCGCCCTTGGGATCGAGTACGCCCCATGCCGAGTCGGCGAGGCTTGAAAGCTTTGTTGATAAGGCGACCGCCTTTTTACTACCAAGGCCGGGCAGGTAGAAATAGACGAAGGATTCGACCGCCTTGGTTTTATACAAACGGGAGAAGGATGCAGCCGTCAACAGTTCCATTTTGAATGAAGATGGAACATTTTTATCGAGAAAGGCACTGAGCTTTCTGTCCTCGATGTCGGCGGCAACTACGAGGATCCTCATACAGGCTCCAATTCCGGAGTATATCCAAGCGCCCTCGAACCCTCCTCGCGGATAGGCTTGAAGCGGTCCGAAAGGACACGGTCAAGGGTTCCGGCGACCGCCGGAGTAATTGTGAAATAATTCGGCGGCGTCCACCGCGACTCGGCTTCGTTCACCTCCCGACAGGTCTCCTGCTTCAGCATAGCCCCGAGATCGGGATCATAATGCAAGGGGCCCGTGTGCGCCGCAGCCCTGATCTTGAGCATCTCGCCCAGGCGGTTGCTCGTTTTATTGTACATGAACAATTCATTCATCAAGGCGATCCCGGCGAGGACACAGGAAGTGGTCGAGTGGCCGAAGAGAAAGGCCGCAAGGGCTCCGTCCCCTTCCCACAACCAGATACGTCCGGAGCGCCGCTCGACACATCGTGTGAGTATCGTCCGCAGTTCCTCATAGACGCCGCGCGCCGTCTTCTCTCCGTGCGTGCGGACGATACGCGAGTTTTTGACGACATCTATTCGAAGGAGGGAGAAACGCAGTTCCTCGCCGGGCGCTAGTCGGCCCCAGTCGGGCGTTCTTCTGACGCGCGGATCTTCGGTGAATCGGCCGCTCTCCTGGTCCCAGACATAGCCCTCGGCTCCGATGGCCTTCGAAAGCTCCCACAGGCCTGCGATCCTGTAGGACCGACCCATGAAGCCTTCGCGGTCGAGCTTTATGAGCCGCTCGACCAGATGGAGGAAGCGCCCCGCGGCTGCGCAATCGTCGACGACGCGCGAGGCGGCAGTCTGTCCCTGAACCGGAATGTTCGGCGGAAAGCCCGTCCGCTCGCGGAGGTCGTAGTCGCGTATGACATCACGAGCGACACGCTCTATCATCGTCGCGTCGAGGGACTCGTAGAGGCTTTTTTTCAACATCTGCGAAAGAAGTCCGCGCGGCTTCATCTCAAGTGATACCTTGGTTGTCTTTGACCGTCACGGTCAACACTGTAAAGCATGGCGGCTCTCGAGTAAAGTCTGGACTTCGGCGTGTCGCTCTCGCCTTGCCCATGCCGAGCCGGTTCATGTACTATGCGCAGTTATGGAGAAGTACTTCTTCACCTACGAAGACATCCACGAAACAGCCTGGAGTCTCGCCGAACGTGTCAAAATTTCGGGCTTTCAAACCGATATCATCGTCGCGATTGGCTCCGGGGGCTTCATCCCCGCCCGCATTCTAAGGACGTTTTTGCGCAAACCCATACTCGCCGTCGGAATCGCATACTATGACGTCGGTGATCCGCCCGGCGAACAGCCCCGAAAGGTGCAATGGATCGAGGAAGCGGAGAACAAATTATCCGGGAAACGGATACTTCTTGTGGACGAAGTGGACGATTCGCGTTCGACGCTCGAGTACTGCGTCAGAGAATTACTTCGCCATAAACCGGCCGAGATCGCGGTCGCGGTGCTGCACAACAAGCGCAAGCAAAAACGCGGCTCCCTGCCTCCCGACGTGAAGCTCTATTTCTCGGGGCGCGAGATCGAAGACCGATGGGTCTGTTACCCCTGGGACGCCGTCAACATCCGGGCGCATAACGCGGCCGCAGAAGAAGAGGATTGATCCCGTGCCCGGCGCCGTGGATGATGTCGTTCTCTGCGTAGACGACGAGGTAGTCATCCTCATGGCGCTCAGAGCGGAGCTGAGGCGCCGTTTCGAAGGACGTTTTCGAATCGAAACCGCTGCAGGAGCGAACGAGGCGATCATTGCGGCGGAACGACTCAAGAAGGACGGATCGAAGCTCGTCTTGACGATAACCGACTGGACCATGCCGGGCATGCGGGGCGATCAACTCGTCATGAAACTACGGAAGATCTGGCCCGATATGAAGGCTCTGCTCATCACAGGCCAGGACGATGACACTACGGACAGTCAGGCTTGCGCATCCGGACTCTTCGACGCCCGGCTTAGCAAGCCCTGGCGGCCCGAGACGCTTTCTTCGCTTATCGCTTCCTGTCTGGACGTGAAAAACTTAGACGGGTGAATCAACTCTCGGCGTCGAAGCGGATCAGGATTTCGACGCGTCGGTTGGCCGCCCTGCCCTCGGGCGTGTCGTTGGGCCTGGCCGGTTTCGCGTCGCCGAAACCCGTCGCGGACAAACGCTCTTTAGGAACGTCAAGCAGCTCGAAGGTCTCGGCCACCGTCACCGCGCGCGCGGCCGAAAGCATCAGATTGCTCTCGTACTTGTCGCCGCGCGAGGTCGGCGTCGAATCCGAGTGCCCCTCGACGGCGATGGGATTGGGCAGATCCCGTATCAGTTCGGCGATCTGCGCGAGCGTGTCGATGGCGCCCTCGTCCAGTTCGGCCGATGCGGGGCGGAAAAAGGTGTCCCCGGCCAAGGCGAGCACGATGCCGCGGGCTTCGGTGTTCACCTGGATCTTGCCCGTCTTGATGCTCGTCTCCAAGGTCGATTTCGCCCGTTCCAGGAAGTTATCCTTTTTTGATCCAACCTTCGGCGAGAGACCCGTTCCAGGCGCGGGTTTTAGCGTGGTATCGGTGGAGAATATCGCATGACCGCCCTGACCCTCGCGTAATTGCACGCCCGACACCGCGCTGAAAGCCTGCGACAATGATTCGGCAAGGGCATTGAACTTCGCCGTATCGACCTTCGCCATCGCGTAGAGGATGACGAAGAGGGTCATGAGAAGCGTGATCATGTCGGAATAGGTGAGAAGATACCTCTCGAGATTCTCTTCTTTCTCGGGTTCGGGGATTTTCGGTTTTTTCTTGACGGGGCCTTTCTGCGCCATCAGGCTGTCCTTCTATTTTTCAGTCTTCGTTGAAGGACTCGAGCGCTCCCCGATCCTTCTCGGGCAGGTAGGCGGCGAGCTTGTCGCCCACGAGCTTCGGGCTCTCGCCCTGCTGAATCGCGAGTACGCCGGCGAGGATCATCTCCTTGGTGTTCTTTTCCTGGGCGATGATACTCTTGAGTTTTCCACCGATGGGCAGGAAGACCGCGTTGGCCATGAGAATGCCGATGAGGGTCGCGATAAACGCGACGGCGATCGCCTCGCCGAGCTTTTCGGGCTCGGACAGGTTTTTGAGAACGATGGTGAGTCCCAAGACCGTTCCGATAATGCCCATGGTCGGCGAGTAGCCGCCCGCCGAGGTGAAGAGCTCTGCCTGATGCTTGCGATGCTTTTCGAAGATGGCGATGTCGTTCTCGAGAAGATCCCGGAGCGCCTCCGAATCCGTACCATCGATGACATACCTCAACCCTTTCTTGAGGAGGGCGTCTTCCTTCGGATCGAGGGCCTGCATGTCCTCTTCCAATGACAGAAGACCGTCGCGGCGGGATTTCTCGGCCAGGGCGACAAAACGCAGGGCAAGGTCCTTGTCTTTCGTCGCCGGCGTGCGCAGAACCTGCCCCAGAAGTTTCGGGATGGCGAGAATATCCTCGAGATTGTATTGAAGGCAGACCGCACCGAAAGTACCGCCGAATATGATGATGAGCGGCGATGGAAGAAGAAGCTCGGCGGGGTTTCCGCCTTCGAGTATGTAGGCGACCATCAGGGCGCCGATGCCCCCGATCAAGCCGATTAACGATGAAAGGTTCATTGCTACCTTTTTCGGCAGAAAATCCGGCGCGCATTAGGAGAATGAAAACGGTAACCGCTATATGCGATACCGCCCAAGGCGGATTTCTACGGCTTCGTCCCCATAGTAGCCCCAGAGACTTCGGAAACGAAGCTCGACGAGATCGCAGAGATTGACCGCCCCGTGAACATAGATCTTCCGCCAATAATCGGGGTCGGCGCGCCGCTTGCGGGGCGATACGGCGTTTCCATAATACTCGGGGCAGGGGCCCGAGGGATCTGGCCGTAGAAAATCGATGAGGCCCCAGGCTGTTTCGAAATCGAAGGGGCCCCGGGTTTCGTAGGCCTCGATCGCGAGATGGTTGAGTTTGTCGTACCGGTACTGGAAGTCGTTGGCCTGCTCTCCTGCGAGGAGGGCCATCCATTCGGTCATTCCGGAGCTTCGCATCTCGGGCGAGACACAGTGATTGGTAACGATTATCCAGCCCTCGTCCTGACGCCTCTGGGGAGGGTAATAATACGGCCCCGGCGTCCTGTCCTCCGCCGGACTTTTGCAGATGACCCCGCGTTCGCAGAAGGCGCGGCGTCTGAAGCGCCGCACGGGTTCCACTGCTCTGATAAAATCTCGGACAAAGGCTGAAAGTGTCAGGTATTCAAGCGAAATGAGCTTGGCGAAGAGTCCGAAGAGCTTCACCGAAATTTCACGGACGCGGCTGCGGAGATTCCAGTTGTACGCCCGCAAAAGACGGCGGTTCACGTGAAAGAGTTCGCGAGGAACGGAGTATGACCAGCTCCGACCGATCACTCCGCGGTCGTGGGCGGGATCGCCCTCACGTACTCTCATCGCCTCGAACTCCGCAACGTCCGGCAGACGTTTTTTCCACCAGCGGGGCACGGTATCGAGATAGGGGAAGACCGTCCCCGCGGCCAGGCTCTTGCAGGTCTCGGCCATGAGCCCGCGGCCCGTCCGGTCGGCCATCGCGTAAATCCAGGACGTGCCGCGCAGATGTCCGGCGATGCGGGACGCGCCCTCGTCCACACTCGCGCAGCGCGCGCCGATATCCCGCACCATGCCGAGACTGTTGAACCCCGGCCGCTCGGGCTCGCACAAGGGGTGCGGCAGCATCTCGATACCCGAGGCGAATCCGGATTCGTTCATGGCGCAGACAGCGCCGATCATGCCGGGAGCCAGCATAGCGACATGCAGGCGTTCCTCCCCCTCGGCAGGCTCCGGCCGCGCCTCGTCGGCGAGCGCAGGCTGCGGATTCCCGATAACAAGACAGCCGACATCCTGGAAAACGCCGGCCGTGGGGAACATAAAGTCTCGCCCGAATAAAGGAACGCCGCCCTCGGTGTACGATCCCGAAAAGGTGAAAGCGTTGCACCCGAGAGGGACCCGAAGAAGATACTTGGCTACGCGCCGTTCTTCGAAGCGCAGCGACTGTGTGTAAATATGCGCGACGAGACAATCGATCCCGAAGTTCAAGGCCCACAGATCCTTGAAATTGACGGCAGTATCGGGTTTCGCGGCCCTCGCGCCGCGGACGAGACCCTCGATTTCGTCGATATACTCGGGCGGAATCCCCTCACGTTTCGACAGAGAATCCTTGGCGATCGTGTCGACAATCGTCCGCTTGATGTTGCGCACAAGACGGCAATTGCTCTTCATAAGGCCAGGGAGACTCAGAAAATCGAAAATCACATTGGTTACATACTCCGTACACATGATCGCGGCTTCGGTCTCTGCCATATAGCCCATAAGCCAACCGCGGTCGAAGCCCCTGCCCTCGACATAGTACGCACGCTTACGCCGCATCGCGTCCGCCGCACTGCATTCGCCCGAACAGACCGCCGGCCGCTCCGCCGTGACACCGATGTAATCGCCATACTCCGCGAAGTCGGAGCCATCCCGAAGCTTGACGACCGTCCATCCGTCGGCCGCAAAGGCGGCCCTGATATGTTCATATCGTTTTCGTTTAGTCGGCATGATACTCAGGGTACCTTGCCCTGAAGGACGGTTCAAGCGACGTTTTCAACAAGCTTCGCGTCACTCAATAAAATCATTGTCTTTTTATATATATTTTCACTAATATATAAATATCAATAAGGAGGACGTTATGCCGGCATCGATATTCGGTTTTTCGACAAAGGCATTAAATGGATCGGATCTGAACTTCAAGGATTTTGAAGGAAAAGTTCTTCTCATCGTCAACACGGCGAGCAAGTGCGGTTTCACGCCGCAGTACGCAGGATTACAGGCTCTGTATGAAAAGTATAAAGAGCGCGGGCTCGTTGTAATCGGCTTCCCCTGCGATCAGTTCGGCCACCAGGAACCGGGGAGTGCGGAAGAGATCGCCTCGTTCTGCTCGCTGAATTACGGGGTGAGCTTTCCCTTGTCTGCGAAGATTGAGGTCAACGGTCCCGGCGAACACCCGGTCTACACCTTCCTCAAGTCGAAACGTCCGGGCGCGATCAAATGGAACTTCACTAAATTCCTTGTCGGCCGCGACGGGACAAGCGTTACGCGATATGAATCGATGGTCAAGCCCGAGAAGCTCGAAAAGGATATAGTCGCGGCGCTCGGATAATGAGAGAAAAGCTTATTTGACTTTTGGTGCCTCGCGCCACCTGAGTTCGAATCTCGAGCCGATCATTCCCGTCTCGGAGCTTATGGCTGCGAAGCTAGAATAAGCGCCGATGTTTGCAGCGAGCGATGTTACGAGTTTCATGCCCAATCCCGAGGAAGACGAGTCCTGGAGCCCCGGGCCGTCGTCCTCGATGCGGAGCGTATACTCGCCCCGGTCAAGCTCGAGCGATACCGTGATCCGCGGGCTTGAGTCAGGCCCAATTCTGGCGTGCTTGACGATATTCATGAACACCTCATTGACTATGAGGCCGAGGGGCATGGCTGTATCGGAAGAAACGCTTTCTCCTCTCGTAAGGATAGTGCGCGTTATACGAGTTTCATCGATTCCGAGGCTGTACGCTATATCGCGAGTCAGACCTTCGAGATAGTCCTTGAGGTCGATCGAGCCCGAGCCGGTCACGCCGAACAGACGGTCGTGGACATGGGCCATGGCGAAAATTCTTGCGATGAGCTCGTCTGATGCATCGATAAAAACAGGGTCGTTCGACCTGCTCTTTTGAAGCATGACCAGACTCTGTATGACATTGAGGTTGTTCTTTACGCGGTGCTGGAGTTCGCGCAGCAGCAGTTCCTTTTCTTCGAGCGCATCTCTCAATGAAGACTCTACGTTAGCCCTCCGGCGTATCTCCCGTCCGATCTCTCCGAAATACTCGGCTAAAAGGCCCAGGGCGAGGCCGAGCGTCACTCCCGAAAACTCGGCGATGATCTTGCTCGCAGGCGAATACTCGGGGTGTCCGAGGATCGCGAAGAGCAGAAGATTCGACGGGAGTCCGAGCGCCCCCATAATGATTCCCCCCGGCAGCCCGAAGCCGAAGGCCGCCGCGAGGAGGGGAATAATAATAAAGTAATTACTTGACACTTCCAGCACGGTACCGAGAGAAAGTACGATTGCCGCATACACGACAAGAGCAAGCGAAAGCAGGAGATACCGCCGCCTGACAAGTTCATGATGAATATGCAGAACGGCTGCATTGAAGGGTTTGTCCCGTTCAATCTCGAGCCTGCCTTTATGCCGTAAAAAATTGTATGCCAAGCAACCCTCCGAAACGGATGCCGATCAAAAGTCGATAACAGACTCAGTATACGGGTAAAACTATACTATGGAAACGGACCTGTGGCCATGGCTTGACCTCTACCATCAAGAGGCGATTATACTTTACACATCCGACGTTACACGGAGGCATTCATGAAACGTAGAATAGTCTTTGTTGTCGCATTGATAGTCTTTTATCTGATCGCTGCGGCAGCCGCACCGATCACACATAAAAAACTGGCCAACGGCCTGGAAGTCTTCGCCGTCGAGAATCACGCCGTGCCTCTTGCAACCGTGTGCCTCGTGTTCCGCGGAGGGGCGAGCGCCCAGACGCCGGAGACCGCGGGGCTTTTCCATTTATACGAGCACATGCTCTTCGACGGCAACGAAAAATATCCGACCCAGGCAGCCTTTATGGCGGCGCTCAACAAAATGGGCGTGACGAACTGGAACGGAGGCACCGGCACTGAGTACATAAATTATTACATAACCGTGCCCTCCGAAAAACTCGGCGAAGGCTTGGAATTTTGGTCTTGGGCGGTCAAGAAGCCCGTTTTCAATTCCGACAAGCTTGAACGCGAGAAACAAGTCGTCCTCAATGAGATAAAAGGCTACCATAGCAACCCCGACAACATAGCTCAGGACGCCCTGGAGTCTCGTATTTTCAATACATATCCGTGGCGGAAGAATATCGACGGCCCCGAGTCGGTAGTCGCCGCGGCGACGATCCAGCAACTGATCGCCATGCGCGACAGCTACTATACGCCGACGAACGCCGCCCTGCTGGTTGGCGGCGATGTGAACGCGGATGAGGTTTTCGCCCTCGCTCAAAAATTCTACGGCGACTGGAAGGCTGGCCCGGCCCCCGTCATCGGAGAACCGCCGCACGGAGCCTTGCCCAAGGGAGTCTCGCTCGTCTATCCCGACGATAATTTCTACCGCGGCGTTGCCTCGGTGCATTTCCGCTGGCGCGGGCCCGACGTCCAGAGGCAAACCAAGGACACCTACACCTCGGATGTTTTGCTTTTCCTCTTGTCATCGCCTGTAGGAAAGTTCAAAACCGCCCTTATGGATTCCGGTATCGGACTCTACGATCCTGAATACATCGCGTTCAACTATCCCACCTCCCGCGACGGCGGCACGTACCAATTTTCGACCTTTGTCCTCCTCGGCCAGAACCCCGCCGATATTCTCGATCGTTCTGAGTCCCTGCGTGCGTTTTTGCGAAGCGAGTTTACCCAGATAGCGAGGGACCCTGCCGCGTATTTCGGAGAGGCCGAACTCGAAAAAGCCAAGACAAAACTCATCGATCAGAATCTCCTGTCTGAGGAAGTGGCAAGCTCGTTCGTGACCGGAGTTTTGACTTTCTGGTGGTCCGTGGCCGGTGCTGATTACTATTTCGATTACGAAAAGAACTGTTCAAAGGTCTCGTGGGCGGATATCAGCGATCTTATACGCCGTTATCTCGAGACATCTGATTCGGCCTGCATGGTGAGGCTGAGATCCGACGCCTATACATCGGTTCGGAAGCGGGCTTCGGAACTCGGCTACACCGAAGTCGGTGCAGACAACGCATTCTGGTGGCAGAAGTGAGGGGGAAGGTATGAAAAAGTCTTTACGCATACATAGAAACTGTGCGGCGCTCGCGGCCGTACTGCTCGTCCTGTTCAGCTTCTCCTGCGCAAGCACCGGAGCGCCGAAGAGCTCGGCCTCGAAGTTTCCGCTCGCCGCACTCGGCGACAGCTTCGGCTCGGAGGGCATGTCGTCTTTCGCGAAAGACAGCCTTTCGACATTCTCTACATTCGTGCTGTCGAACAACATCCCAGTCATCGTCAAAAAAAGTCCCGCGAGCAAGGTACTCTGTCTTTCGCTCGTGATACGCGGCGGGTCTCAGGCCGCGACTACCGAGACGGCCGGTCATGAATTACTGGCTCTCAAGACAATGGCGCGCGGTTCGGCGTCGTATACGTACGAGGCGATTCAAAACCTCCTCGATGAAACAAGTTCGAGCATGGCGGGCAGCTCGGATTTCGACGCCTCGTATTACACGCTCACCACGCTCGACAAGTACTTCGACCGCCTCTTCCCCGTCTGGATCGACACCATCGTACGACCCTCGTTTGCGCAGAGCGATTTCGACCAGGAATTGGCGAACGCGAAACTCGCCCTGCAGTCGAAGGAGCAGGACCCCTGGTCCAAGACGGGACTGTCGGTCAACGAACTCTTTTTCTCGGGGCATTCGTACGCCTCGTCGCCCGAGGGCACCGCATCCTCGCTCGCTTCGGCGAACCTCGACTCGGTGAAGTCCTGGTACGCGCGACGCATGCGTGCGGGCTCCCTCTTCATCGTCGCCGTCGGCAACTTCGATACCGAGAAACTCCGCCGTTCGCTCGAGTCGGGGCTCGGAGCCCTTCCCGCTTCCGATACACCGACTCCGGCCCGCGCCGTCGCGATCGCTCATCCCGGGCCGGGGAAACTGAGCAAGGTCGAGTACCCCCAGTCGAAGGGCGTCGCGTATGTGCGCGGCGACTTCCCGGCACCGAACATCGCCGATCCGGATTACGTACCCCTGAGCATCGGTATGAGCATCTTCTCGGACCTGCTCTTCCATATTGTGCGCGACGAGCACGGGGCCGTGTACTCGCCCATGACGACGATCCGCTCCTTCGACGCGAATTACGGCACGGTCGCCCTCTACAAGACGAGCGTACCGGGCGATGCGAAAGCCTATATCGACGAGGCCGCCGCAATTCTCGCATCGGGCAGGGGCATGGCCCTCGACCCCGAGTCTTCGCCCGACGGTTACGCTCCGATTCCGGAGATTCTCGACGCGATCAAAGCGCGGTTCACCAACTCGGTCTACGAAAGCCAGGCGACCAATGCCGCCATCGCCTCGCAGATAGCGCGCTCGGTGCTTTCGACCGGCGACTACCGCTACTACCTTCTGAACGTCGACCGGATCGCGGCCGTCACGCCCGACAAGATACACGATGCCTTGAAGAAGTATCTTTTCGGCGGGTCCTTGACCTGGGTCGTCCTCGGAGACGCTTCTACGATCGCGAACGCGAAGAGTGAATCTTTTATTTCGTTCAATGTAGGCGATATCTGATCGTCATGGTCGCGGCGAATACCGCTTGATCGATGATGCTCGGGGAATCGGGCGTCCAGAGATTGAAAACGGGCAGTAGGGCCCGCAGCTGGAGCCCGCACTCGACCCGTTCGGTCAGGCGGTATTCAAAACGCCCTACTATCGACGGAAGAACAAACCGTCCCCCGCCCCAGAGATAGCCATAAATACTCTCGAGATTTCCGTAGGGCGGCGTGTCGATCGCGAATCTGAGATTCAAGCAGAGACCGCCGCCCACTCCCGCCGCGAACTTGTCCGAGATGGGGAAACTGTAGATGAAGGGCGCATCCACAAGAAGGCCGATCACGAAGGCGTCGCTCAAGGTCTCTTCGACGGGGACGGCCCGGCTGTTGATATAACCGCAGTAATACCAGTAAAGATCGGCCGAGGGCTCGAAGGTCCAACGCGGTTTCGAGGCGAAGGGCAGGACGAGACCCGCGCCGAGATGGAAGTTGATACTGGGATTCGCGACCGCCGAGGACACGGAGCTGTCGAGCAAAGGCTGCATGAGGACGCCCCAGCCGACACGGAGCGACTCGGGTGCTTCAAAGGGACTTTCGGCTGCGACTGAGGCCGATGAAAAAACGGCAAGCGCGAGGATAAAGGCCGTGGCGAGCTTGTGCGGACCGAGTCGAATGCCCATACGAGAATAATAGCGCGCCCGAGGTCGTATGCGCCAGATCCATAGCTTCAGCGATCGAGGGGGGCGATGACGAGGCCAGCTTTGTCGATTGCAGGGAAGACGCCCGCCTCCCAGGCCGCCACCACGAGGCCCGAGGCCGCGGCGAGACCTGTATAGACCGAGCCGGGGCAGGGCGAACCGAGTTCGGTTTTTCGTGTTCCTCGTATGCCGCTGTCGACGAGCGTACCCGAGGCCGAAAGCGTTAGAACGCGGCCCGAGCCGAGCGACCAGGCCCAGGCCTGCTTCGCGTCCTCGGGTCGGCCCTCTGACAGGTACCAACCATCCTCGCCCGCCGCCGACCTGTATCGAAGCATCCAGGGGCCTTTGCCGAGGGCGGCGAGGCCCGAACGAAGGGCGGCGCCCTCGAGCCCCTGGAGCGAGAACAGGGATTTCGGCGCAAGGGCGGACTCGAAGACAGCGCGGCTCAACACCTTCGCCGGGCTCGAGCCGATCGGCGCATCGGTTTCGAAATATGAAAGCTCCACCCTCTCCTTCGTGTCACGACGCAGCTCGCCGAACCATCGGCCCTGCGAGGGAAAGAGCGCGAAAAGCTCGTAACCGTCCGGAATCCCCGGTAGATCGATCGCATGGGCGCCCGACGAGTCGATCCTGAAGAGGGGGATGGAGGCCGCGACCAGCCCTCCCCCGCCCGATTCTGCATCGAAAGGGTCCCGATACAGTTGTATTACAAAGCTCTCCCCCGAAGGCCAGGCGCCCGCAGCTTTCAAGCCTGCGAAATTCGAGTCGAAGGGTATATTGACGATACGATAGGCGACACCGTCCTTCGCCGATCCGGATCGCGGCAAGGGGCGCGGCTTCGCATCGAAGGAAGCCGCCTCGATTCGCGCGTAGCCCGCGCCCTCGACGACCGCCAGTATCGAACGCCCGTCGGACGTTACAACCGACGCGTTATGCGAACCATATTGCCGATCTTCCGACTTCGTTGCAGCGGCGCCCGCGCGCGGGAGGGGCTGTTTCGCGGACAAGCCCTCGGCGGTGGCGAAAAGAACCCGAGGGCGGTCGGCGACATAGGGATAGGCCGGCCGCTCGGGCCTGGGTCTACAGGCGGCTGTGAGGAGACACAGTAGTACCGCGGCAGCCGCGGCCGCCGCGACCAGTGCGGCGCGGAATATTGCCGCTTTTTCCGGCGCTGCAGAGCCCCTCGGGCCCATCTCAGTAGTTCCGGGCGAATACCGCGCGGTGGCGGGCCGGCTTGCCGCAGAGGCAGCAGGAGCCGGAAATATCATCCTGCCTGTCCAGGGGTAGACAGCGTATCGTGACCTTGGTCTCGGCCTTCAGCTGGGCCTCGCATTCGCGGCCGCCGCACCACAGGCCCTCGGCGAATCCGCCCGCCGCTCCGATCGTGCCCGCGTTCTCACCCTGATCCTGGCCGTAGAAGGCGAGAATCTCGGCGCGGTCCGCGACGCGCCTCGTGTTCGCTTCGCGGAACGCCAGGGCCGTGTCGTAGAGGTTTTTCTGAATGAGGCCGAGCAGTTTCTGGGCCCTTGGTCCAAGACCGGCGGCATCGTAAGCGGCCTTCTCGCCCGTGTCGCGGCGCGCGACCATGACCTTGCCGGCCTCCATGTCGCGGGGGCCGATTTCGACGCGCAAGGGCACGCCGTTCATCTCGTGCTCGGCGAACTTCCAGCCCGGACTCTTCGAATCGTCCGCATCCAAAATCGCGCGGACACCGGCATCCTTGAGCGTGCTCAGCACTTTTTCGCAGTACGCCATGACGGCGGCCTTGCTGTCGTTTTTATAAATGGGCACGATCGCCGCCTGCTCGGGGGCGAGACTGGGCGGCAGTACAAGACCTTTGTCGTCCGAGTGCGTCATGATGACCGCGCCGATGAGCCGCGTGGACACGCCCCAGCTCGTCGCCCAGGCGTAATCGAGCGTCCCCTGCCTGGTCTGGAACTGCACGTCGAAGGCCCTGCCGAAATTCTGCCCCAAAAAGTGCGAGGTGCCCGCCTGGAGCGCCTTTTTATCCTGCATCATCGCCTCGATGCTGTAGGTTGCCACGGCTCCCGCGAATTTCTCGGCCTCGCTTTTTTTACCGGCTATCACCGGCAGACAGAGGTGCTTCTCGGCGACCTCCTTGTACACGCCGAGCATGCGCATCGTCTCCTCGACGGCCTCGGCCTCGGTCTCGTGGGCGGTGTGCCCCTCCTGCCACAAGAACTCGGCCGTACGCAGGAAAAGACGGGTGCGCTTTTCCCAGCGGAAGACCGAGCACCACTGATTGTAGAGAAGAGGCAGGTCGCGGTAGGACTGTATCCAATCCTTGTACTTCGACCAGATGATCGTCTCCGAGGTCGGCCTGACGCAGTAGGGCTCCTCGAGTTCCTCGCCCCCGCCGTGCGTGACCACCGCGAGCTCGGGCTTGAAGCCCTCGACATGCTCCTTCTCTTTCTGGAGAAAGCTCATCGGAATGAGCATGGGGAAATACGCGTTTTGATGTCCGGTTTCCTTGAATCGTCTGTCGTACTCGGCCTGGATCCGCTCCCAGATCGCGTAGCCGCGCGGCCTCACCACCATACAGCCTTTAACGGGGCTGTAATCGGCCAACTTGGCGTTCAAAACAATGTCGATGTACCACTGCGAGTAGTCGACGCCGCGGGGAGTGATCTTCTCTGCCATCGCCAGACCTCTTTGTACAAAAATTGCGCATGGAAACCGTTGCCAGCTTTTCCCGCAATACTAGTCTGGTTTTTTTGGAAAAAACAACAGGGTTCGAGGAAGCCCGGTTCAGCTCGCGGCGGCCCTCCCCACAAGCTCGAAGACCTGCACGGCCTTCGTCTTGCCCTTGACCATCTCCTCGCCCAGGTAGCGCGTCGCGAAATCGTTCGGTCTCGCCAGGCGCTTCAGGGTTTGCCCCGAAACAAGAATATCCTTCGAGAATTTCTTGGTCAGCCCTTCGAGGCGGCTTGCGGTGTTGACCGCATCCGAGATGACGGTCGAATCCATCCTGTTGTTTTCGCCTATCGTGCCGAGCATGAGGGGGCCCGCGTGGATGCCGATCCCGAAGCGGATGGGCGTATAACCGCTCTTGATCCGGCCCTGGTTGTAGTCGGTCAGGCGCTCGCGCATCTCGAGGGCGGAGTAGAGCGCCCCGTCGGGCCCGTTCGGAAAGAGAGCCATGATTCCGTCGCCCGGGTACTTGTCGATAAAGCCGCCGTGGGCGCGAACGATGGGGCCGAATATGCTCAAGAACGAGTTGAGAAAGCGGAAATTGTCCTGCGGACTCATGTTCTCGGAGAGGGCCGTGAAATTGCGGATATCGAGAAAGAAAATCGCCATCTCGCACTCGGACCAATTCCCGAGTTCGACCTCGAGGATATTGTCCTTTCCGAGGAAGCCGAGGAACTCCCGGGGTATGAACCGCTCCAAGGATTCGTTGATCCGCTTCAAGGTCCGCGCGTAACGGTCCGCGACCTCGTGCAACTCGATCTGCTTTTGCACAAGAACGTTATTGCGTTTGCTTATCACGGCGAGGATACCCGTCACCGCGAGGACAACGACGGTCTTGATGATCTCGTCCTCGTAATCGAGCTTGACGGTTCTGCCGCTCGAGTTCGTGTAAATGTTGACGCCTTCAGTAAAATTGCCCATGCCGGAGTAAAACGCGGTGTTGAGCGCGATGAACACCGTTGCGGCGAAGGCGCCGGTAAAGAGGACCGAAACCGCCGAATTGCGCATAGCCGACAGCGCGACGAAGAGAATGTAGAACCAGACAACCGCCCCGGAAAACGAATAACAGGGATTGTTCGAAACGGCCATCGCCCAATGCACGGCCGCGATACTCGCGATATCGACGAGGGAGGGCAGAAATCTCATCCAAGCCCGATATTCGCCGCGCGAGGTGATCCTGAGGATTAGGATTGTCAAAACGTAACCGAGAAGAAGACAGGCGGCCTCGACATAGTACACCCCCCGTTTGAGCTCATGCTCGATCCCGTACTCCTGTACCGCGAAAACGAACACATAGACGGCGAAGAGCGCGAGAATGGCCAAAATGATGCACCGTGCAACGGCGATGCTCCGTTCGCCCCTAATCTGAGCGTCGAGAATGACCCTGGTTTGGACGGCGGGCGGTTCGGTCGGGGATGTAGTTTTTTGGTTCATACGGACTCCATGTAGTGCAAAAAACCGATCATATAGATCGGACTTGGCGTTAGTTGTAATTATAGCATCAATAACACAAGGATTCGAGGAACTTGCATAAGTATACCGAGCCCAGGTGTCAATACATAAGGAACGAAATAATCAGTGAATTACCTACATCGATGACTGTTTTTGTCTGGGAAGGATCACGAGTACAAGTTCAGTCTTGCGCATTGCCGGTCATCGTTGTTGTTCTACCATATCCTCTTTTCTTGTCCAGTATATATGGACTGAACAAATAGGGATGTAAAATATCTTTACGGACGTGCTCGACATTAGTCCTTTAAACCGACTAATACCTGTTTTGGTCTTTCACAACTACCTTTCTCCGCTCAAGGCTTTAATTAACGAAGCTCTGTATTCCGAATCTTTTTCATGCAATTGCAAGACTCGTTTCGCCAAGTTGACATTGATAAAAAGCTCTGCATATAGGTCTTCGTTCCCTGTATCCGTATTAAAAAAAGCTTTCATACTAACATCCTCTTTATCCATTTTTCGAGGATCATTTGCCAATCCCACCAAGCCGATTCCTATGTCGTCCGTCCCTATCGCTACCGGCTTCTGCAATGAGTATAATTCGGCAAGTTCGTTTACAAAGGTTTGATAAGCTGCATTGGATCTTTCTATTTTTCCGGTACCCCAATAGAACGAAATGGGTGCGTTTTCAACCGGCTTTTCATCCCAAACATTTCTGATAAGCAAAGAAATATATACTTCCTTGTTTTTTAACAGATTGTGTGCAACTATTCGAATAGCACCATCATCTAGTTTCGTTATATCGGTTATTACCAAGTCGATATCACATAATCCTTCATTATTCTTGATTTTTGCAGTTGGCATACGATTAAAACATGAAAAAAAGGACATGGCGATCAACAACACTCCAAAGTATTTCATTGTTCCTCCTTGCCAAGCATTCAGTCCTCTAAATACTGTATTATACATTTTCTCTGCTTGAAGTAATATTTGGACGATTCTTTTTTACGAAATCCAATAGCTTGGTGTTGAATACTGTCTCTCTTCTGAAATAATCGCCTTCGGAGCATATGTCCTGTTTATATACTTCTTTTATTGCTTCTTCATAGTTTTGCGGAAGCTTATCCAGCGAGTAGCTGTAATACAAACGCCTGTCTTCCGCCGGTGCGTATTTATTGTTTATGTAATACATGCATTGGACGATCAAGCGTATCGATGTATTCAGGTTTTCGTGCATCTGGCAATATGCGTCTCGTCTATACCAACGATCTTTTTTGTAGTCGGAGAGCAAGTATGCGATATACCCCAAGCAACCATCCAGTAGTTTATACTGGTCTATATACGAGAACTTGGTTATTGTCTCCAGTTCTTTTTTATACTTGTCATTATCATCATAGAGTATCCGCGACTCGAGAAATGCATATTTCCTCGGCTCGTCAAAGGTTTGGAATACTGTATAGTCTATGAAATCTAGAAAGAGTATCTGATAATGGATGTTGTCGACGGTAACACAATGGAACGGCATTTCCGGTTCTTCATTCGGTCCAAAAAGCGTTTCGGCGGTGATACCGCTTCCGGGCTTTCTCATTACGGTCAAATCGATCATACCTCCGAACTTTCCCGGGTAATAATCTCCCCGAGAAACGCTCCCCGAAAGAAGAATCGTTTGAACGTCTGTTTTGTCGAGTGAATCGATGAAGGCCTTGGCATCGTGAATCAGGTTGCCGATTAAAGATGCCTGCTTTTTAGCAATATCGGCTTTTGTTTTCATACGTACCTCCGCACCGAAGGCATAGGCTATGGTAGCGTACACTATCTATCGCACATTTAAGACCATTGAAAAAAGGCGTCCTCGTCCGGTTTAGTTGAGTTGCGACACAAAACCAACCAAAAGGAGGACACGAACCCAGAAGGCTCACAAGGAAGGATTATACAAATCGACGAGGCCCTGGTGAAGCAGGAGCTCGGGCTCGATGGCGATGGCCCTCCAGAGCTAACGTCGTGTCTGCAGATCCCCCTGACCTGGATTTTCGGTGGGCAGCTTGCCGAGCGCGTAAGCACGCCAAAGGAAGTTAGGAAAATCGCTCTCCATAACTTGGCAAATGGTGTCGACTTTTTAAAAACCCAGTATGCGGAAGAGTCCATGTTTTTTCAGGGTAGACTCGTCACACTCAGCGATGCGTGCTTTGCAGCTCTTTAGCGAGTGGCAGAGGAAAGACAAGTGAAAGTGGCTATGCATCACACTGAAAATGCCAGCTTCAAAAAAAAGAATTCAGTTCGGATTTGAATGTCTTGAACATTGCTCGCTGGAAGAACTAGAACAAGCTGATATAGATCAATTTGTGACAAAAGGTATGGCTATCGTGCCTACCTTGAGGGTCAACCACAGTTGTTTTGAGGTAGATGAGACTTTACAATGGCTTGGCGCAGAGGGGAAAGATGACTATGCCACAGAACCTCTGGCACAAATCATAAGGGGGCTGGAAGCACATACTCGTAAACCTTTTCCTCCTGACAATCGCCAGGCATACTTAGATATAAGCAAATCTGGGCATGGATTTGAAACGACGCTCAAGAATGTAGAGCGTATCAAAAAGTCGGGAGGTCTCATTGGGGTTGGGACAGATAGTTTTGGAAGTTATCTCAATTTACCCGGATGTTATTGGAGAGAACTGCAATTGTTGACACAATCCGGACTCAGCAACACAGAGGTGCTGAATGCTGCCACCGCTGTAAATGCGAGAATCCTGAGAGCGGAAAATGATGTTGGCAGTATCGCACCAGGTAAATATGCTGATTTTGTCCTTATTGAGGGCAATCCTTTGGACGATATTGCGTGCGTCAGAAATGTCCGGCGGGTTATCAAAGATGGAGTAGCGCATGTGGACGGTAGGAAAGCAGGGTAGATATTGAGGGGATTGGAAAAGGTGGAAACGATGAAAATTCTTGCTATCAATGCCAGTTACAGAGGAGATCAAGGTCACACGCGCTTCCTGATTGATAGGCTTTTTCAGGGGGCCAATGCAGCCGGAGCTGAGTGCGAAGTAGTAACATTGGCTAGGTACAAAGTCAATCGTTGCCTGGCTTGTGGCAAGTGCCATACAGCCGAGCATTACCTGAAGTGTCTATACACAGATAAAGATGATGTCGCCGATATTTTTGCCATGATTGCCTCCACCGATATTGTGATTTATGCGACCCCCGTCTACCTGTTTGGTGTGTCCGGCCTGCTCAAGACTTTTCTCGACCGTATTTACAGCACCGGTGATGTGTATCAGCTACGCATGACCCGGAGTGGGCTGTTTTTCCATCATATAGACGAAATGTGCTCCAAGCCGTTTGTTTCACTGGTAGTATGCTACAACCTTGACCCCGAAATGCCCAAAAATGCGTGCGAGTACTTTCGCGCTTTTGCGCGCTTCATGGATGCGCCCCATGTCGGCGAATTGATTCGGAGCGGCGGGCGGCTTTTTGGTCACGGGCACGATCATCAAGCCGTAGAACGCTTCCCCAAAATCCGTGCTGTATATGCTGCCTATGAACAAGCCGGGCGCGAACTGGCGATCAATGGGCGTATTACTTCCGCTACACGCCGCAAAGCCAACCAGGAATTAATTCCTGTACCGTTATTTGGCTTGCTCAAGCATCTGGCTTTTTTCAAACGCATGATGGTGCAAAAAGCGCAGGAGTATTTTGCTTGAAAAATGTGGCGCGAGGTGATACCTCGCCAGCAGGCAAGAGTGTTCCAATCGAGAGTAATATTGCCGTTACCGCCCAACACCGTGTTGCAGCCGACCCGCTCCGTATACTGAGCCCATCCGTCAAGACTGGATTTGACGGTTTATAAGGTGGAGGACCTCTTTAAAATAGGAGTACAAGTAGGCCTACAGTTGGGCATGCGGAAGCACTACGACAAAGAGTTCAAGGCGAAGGTCGCCATCGAGGCATAGGCGGTTACCAGGCGAGGGCTGGCCGACAAATGTGCGAAATTATGTTGACGTTATCCCTCAATCAATTCGCGATCATTTACGGCTCGAGAGTGCCGTTGTGATTTGGCCTTTTACACAAAATATGTTACAGGCTCGCATTTATTATGTCTCTACTTCTTTTTCTTATTTTTCATCCTCTTTTTATACTTCTCCTCTCCTTTTTTCTTTTTTTCTAGTACACCTACTCGTATCATTAGTTTTTCATTTTCATCTCTTAGATTATCAATTGTGATGTCTTTTTTCTTTAATTCAGTTGCGGTTAATGTTCTTACCAATTGTTCAGCTATTTCACCTACATAACTATCCTTTGCTTGTTTGAATTCAATTTCAGTTTTTCTATATCCTTCGATATCATTTGATCTTCTAGATTCTTCTAGTTTTCGAGCAATTTGTGTAAATCTATTTTTTTGTTTAATGCTAAGAAGTAACTTATAATTTTGAGGAATAGCACTTTTCGTTAAGTAATTTCCAACTACACTTTCGATAGGATCTGTA
This sequence comes from uncultured Treponemataceae bacterium, assembly GCA_964644505.1. Lineage (GTDB taxonomy): Bacteria > Spirochaetota > Spirochaetia > Treponematales > Rectinemataceae > CAZXXZ01. The sequence goes on from CAZXXZ010000005.1 coordinate 77,802, forward strand.
TTCCCTAGTTCAATATCAATAGCGGAAGCTAATAATAAATTAGGTACGGTAATTGGATTTTTTATAAGATTTTCATTAATTAAAAGGTATGGTAATAGGTATTCATATAGCTCTTCAATTGTAATAATAAATTTGGCTGTTTTCCCAATTTTTTTTCTTACAGAAGCTAAACGAAAATCACAAGTCACAAATAGGCTTGATGCATCAGTTGGATCATCAACTATTTGGTTTATGAATCCTATACAATTTGCGTCATGCAATACTTTAGCTTCAAATGAATCAGGATTTCTATTTAATATTGCATCAGAAGATAGATTTGAAGATTTAGCAGAATATATTAGGTCATATAGTTCTCCAAGCTCTCTCTTGTCTTTAAAAGGTTCTAGTATTTCAAGAATTAATGAATATTTTCTCTTTAAGAAGTCCTTATTTTCTTCTATTGAGCCAATTAAATCAATTGAATGCAGCTTAACACAATATTCAAAGCTATTTCCATATTCATTGGGATGTGAAACATATTCATGAGTTATCCATGGAACATATGCTAAATTAGGTGATAGATTAATATTATTCTCATATGCATGCAATGCAACCATTAGCGAATCATTATATTCATTGATGGATTTATCGAAAATACATATTTCGGCCTCAAATGTTAGCAATTTTTTAATCACATATGTTGTAATGCTATTATATTGGCTTGACTTAACTAGATATGAATACAATATATTCGTATCAATATAGTACTTTTTTTGTTTTAGTTTTTTTATTTGTTCTAGTAAATACCGATCATTCCTATTTAGGTAATAATTTGAAAGTACATTATGAAAAATTGATGCAATATATTTATTATTTTCACCCGTAAGCTTGGCCAAAGCCCTAAGAAATGATTCTTTAAATAGACTAAATTCTTCTTTTGATAATTTCCTAATTATTTCATATTCTTTTTTCAAGCATGAATCAAATTCACTAATATCTTTCAATCTGTTATAAAATTCTGTCTTTTCATTGTAAAAATATGCAACCATTCGAATTTCATTAAAAACTGATACAAGGTACTTTTCAATCATTGAATCTAGGCTAATAGAATCAAGCAAATATCTTTTCTCAATACCTATTGCCTTTCCAATTTCATCTGCGATGAATTCAGTACAATTATGCTTGCTTGTATTGTAATCTTCTCTAATAGCCGATATTTTGGTTAAGTAATTTTTACTTATAGATATTTCACAATTTTCAAGTGTAAACATTTCATTATTTCTAATAAGGCTTATAATCTTTTCTTTTCCTAAATCTATATTCTCTGATGACTTTATATGCTCAAGCAACTCAGAAAGGGTTACTTTTTGGCGTTTAGCAACTAAATAATTTAAAACCAATAGGCATATAGATCGATCTCTCAACAAGTCTGATTTTTCATCAGCTATAAATATGGTTTGAACTAAATAATCATCTTCAACAGTCCTTGGATTTTCATAATCAACTTTGTATATTTCGATAGTTCTTTGTTTTATTTCTACAGATCCACTATCGATAAAACGATATGCCATTTTTGTTTTTAATAATTCATATATTTTTTTTGTAACTATTATTTCACCCTTCCCTGCACATTTTTCGATAATATTAACATTTTCAAGAGCTTCTGATAATACTTCAACTCTTCCAACAGAATTATCTATATTTACATCATCGAAATCAATTACAGCTCTACAATCAGGGTATTCTGATACAGCTTCATACCATTTTTTTAAGAAGTCTATCGTAGCTCGAATAGCATAATCAGGATTATCAAGAAGTATATATATACAGTCACCTTGACCTGAATATAGGGAACCTTCAGGGAATTCCTTTTCAGAATCAGGATAAACTTCTTTTGCGATTTCACATATTTTTGAGAATAATACTCTGCGCATTGATTGAGGATCAATACATCTTGATGATGCAACATATTCTTTTGAACCACAAGCATCGATCTTAATTATTGATTTGTACATATTATCTCCTTACTTTTCAATTCTACGCGCGGAGCGTCGACATAACATTTACAAATATCAAAACCTGCAAAACTTATAATACTACATGTCAAAAAAAATAAGCATCCGCCTATCGCACTTGTTCATCGCTCCCTATTTCGTCCCGTACACCGGCACCGGCTGGGTGCTGTTGCGCAGAAGGACCTCGCCGATGCGCACGAGGCGCGCCTGGCTTTCGAGGCCAAGCTGGCGGAACACCGGCTGCGACAAAAGAAGGTTCTGCTTGAGTTCGCGGCACAGGGAGTCGAGCCGTGCGGCGACCGAGACCGCGTCGCCGAAGACGCCGAGCTTGCGCGAGCCGGGCACGCCCAGCTCGCCCGCGACGATAGTCCCCGAATGGATGCCGATGCTCACGTCCTGCGGGGCGGGAAGGGAGGCGGCCCGAAGATCGTCCTGCAGTCCCGGGAACTCGGCGATAAAGTCCTGGGCGCAGGCCAGGGCGCGCTCCGCGGCGTCCTTCTCGCCCAAGAGGCCGAAGACGATGAGCACCGAATCGCCCGTTATGCCGACAATCCTCCCGCCGTGACGTTCGGCCGCGACTGCCCATACCTCGTAATATCGGTTGAGGACCGCGACCGAACGGTCGGGACTGACCTTCTCCATGAGCCCCGTGAAATTGAGGATGTCCGACGATATGACCGTCACGCTCGCTGCCTGGCCGAAGGATTCGCCTTCGACGGGCTGGACGTTCTGGACCTGGCCGAAGAGCCCGGCGATCCGGGATCTGAGATTCAGAACCGAAACCTTGCTCGAAAGCAGCATGAGGCCGAAGGTCGCGATGCCGAATAAAAGGAAGAGATTCTGAGGCGCCTCGATGAAGACCGCGAATGCCGGGAAAAAAGCCTTGACGCCGAGAGCTTCGAGATACTGCATCGAGCTCATCTCGCCGGCGGTGACGCGGGCGGCGAGTTTGAGCCTGAGGTCCAGGTAGAAATACAGGAACAGGAACAGGAGGACCGCGCCGATGGCCAGGAGGGTTTCGGCAGCGCGCTTGACCCAGGGGCCGCGCGCAGAAAGGGCGACTGCCTGGAAAAACCCGACATAGAGGGCGGTGCCCCATAAAAACGCGTTCGCCATATCCAGGGGAACAAGGACCCCGCCGATGGCTCGAACCAGGGTGTAGCCCGCGGGGCTTATGAGCGAAAAAAGAATCCGCAGTATTGGCTTGTGCCCCTGTCCCGCCAGAAGGAATATCTGAATAAGAAGAAAAAGCGTCACAATGACGAGCGAGGCCGGACGCAGGGTGTCGGTCGCCGGCGTTATGAACAGCATCAGCAGAAAGAAAACGACGAATTGGCTCGAATAGAGGAAGAACTCGGCGAAAAAGCGCTTGACGTCTATCCTCATGGGACCTCCCGCCGTCGGTTTTGCTTCGCAGCTTGCCGAACAAGGCGAACGCGTCCTGTTCGGCAGGCTGTTATAATACCCGCTCGGAACGGGATAGCAAAGCCCGATCCTTAAAGCATAACAATTTGATGGCAAGCATCGTATTTGTCATAAACCGGTCAAGGTCGCGTGCCCGCCTTCGCTTGACGCGATATCGCCCGGGGGTCAGTATAGGCGGCATGCGTCACGGAGTTTATACGGCGCCCGGCTGTCTTCTTGCGGGAGCGATCGCCGCCCTTCTTTGCGCGGGCTGCGGGAACGAATCAGGCGCCAAGGACTCGTCCTCGATCGTACTTGTCGTAACGCCCCCGGAAACCAGAGCGCCGCTCGTCTTCAAGGGCGCCGCAGCCGTGGCTGCCGAGTACGCCCTGCCCGGCACCGAAAGCCGCGCCGCTCAATCAAATAAAAATTCGGGGCTTTCGGCATCCGAGACTTTCGTGGTTGTCAGGCATCTAATCCTCCCCGACTCGCCTTCCGCAGACAAAAGAAAAGCCATCCTCGAAGCCGCGCTTCTGTCCGCCGTAAAGGATAAACTCGTCAGGGCCCTGCTCGTGGCGCCGGCCTCCGAGGGCACCGTCGACGCCTTCCGCGCCGTGCGATCGCGTCGCAAAGACATCTCCCTTGTCGCTTTCGAGCCCTCGGAAGAGCGTCTTGCCGTCGAAGCGGCCGCCGATCTCGTCGTCGAAGTGGACAGGCTGTATCGCCCCTATTACGCCGTTCAAAGCGCGAAGAAGGCGGGCGCGAAGCGCTTTGTCGAGGCAGCATCCGGTAGTCCGGTCTCTCTCTCGCGCGCGCGGGAGAGCGCGATCCTCAAGGCAGCGTGCACCGAGTTCGGGCTCGCATACCGCAGCGCGAAAGCGGCTCCCAACAGTAAAGGCTATGGATGGCTCGGGGATATCGGACCCGATTGCGCCCTGTACTGCGCCGAGCCTTCAGTCGCCCCCTTCATCACCGAGGCCGCCCTCGCGACGGGGGCCCTCGTCGTCGACGGCGGTCCCGACTCGCTCGAGGTTTGGGTAAACGCGCTCGCCGCCGGTCTGCCTGCCGATTTCAAAAAACTCAATCCGGAAGCTCGTCTCAAGCACATCGAGAAAGCGGCTGTCGGAGTGACAGGTGCGGGACGAATCGCCGTCTGGACCACGGGCTACGGCTCCGAGTCGGTCGAGGCTCTGGGCGGATTTCTCTATATGTGCGTGCGCGGAACGGCGAAGCTCGACGACAGCAAAGCGCTCGTTTCGGCGCTCAGGACCCGCTTCCCGGGGAGCGCATGGATCGCCTCATTCGACGCAGATCCGGTCACCGGGGTCAAGGCGGGCAATCACCTGCTTCTGCGGCAGGACCCCTATGTCTTCGGCTACGGATATCAGCAGAGCGCTTTCTTCTCAATGCCACCATCCTATCTGACGATCAAGGCTTCAGCACCCTGAAAGCGCGTTATTGCCCAAAAAGCCCGCCCTCGTTTACTATCGCGTAACGGCATAGCTTTGTATCCCAGGGAGATTCATCATGGCGAAGTACCCGTTCGCGGAAATCGAGAAGAAGTGGCAATCGCGCTGGGAGGCCGAGAAGACCGGCCGCGCGGTCGAAGATCCTTCCTTTCCGAAGGAAAAACGCCGCTATGTCCTCGATATGTTCCCCTACCCTTCGGGCGCGGGACTTCACGCGGGCCATGTCGAGAATTACACGATAACCGACATTTACTGCCGCTACCTCAGGATGATGGGATACAACGTTCTCCATCCCATGGGTTTCGACGCCTTTGGATTGCCCGCCGAAAACTACGCGATCAAAACGGGCACCCACCCCGCGGCGACCACCCAAAAGAATGTCGACCGCTTCCGCGAGCAGATCAAATCGATGGGCTTTTTATACGACTGGGACCGCGAAATCTCCACCACCGACGCCGAGTACTATAAGTGGACCCAGTGGATTTTCCTCAAGCTCTTCGAGCGCGGCCTCGCCTACGAGGCCGACATGCCCATCAACTGGTGCCCTTCCTGCAAGACAGGCCTCGCGAACGAGGAAGTGATCGACGGCGAGTGCGAGCGCTGCCACTCGAAGGTGACGCGCAAACAGCTCAGGCAGTGGGTGCTCAAGATCACCGCCTACGCCGACCGGCTTCTCGATGGGCTCGAGAAGGTCAACTGGCCCGAACCCATCAAGCTCATGCAGCGCAACTGGATCGGCCGTTCCGAGGGCGCCTCGGTGCATTTCAAGGTCGAGGGTCTTTCGGAGACCTTGGAGATTTTCACGACACGGGCCGACACTCTGTACGGCGCGACCTACATGGTCCTCGCCCCCGAGCATCCCTTCGTCGCCAAGATAACGACGCCCGATCGCCGCGCCGAGGTCGAGGCCTACATCGAGGCGGCGGCCCGCAAAAGCGACCTCGAGCGCACCGAGCTTTCCAAGGACAAGACCGGCGTCTTCACCGGCGCCTACGCGATAAATCCGATGAACGGAGCGCGCATCCCCATCTGGATCTCGGACTATGTCCTCATCTCGTACGGGACGGGCGCCATCATGGCGGTTCCCGCCCATGACGAGCGCGACTGGGACTTCGCGAAGAAATTCGGCCTGCCCATCATTCAGGTCGTGGCCTCGAAACACGAGTACGAGTCAGGCGCCGATTTCTCGAAGGAACCTGCCGAGTGCGATATCGAGGACGGCTACTCGGTCAACTCGGCCGAATTCACGGGCATGCCCACCGAGCAGGCGAAAAAGGCGATCATCGACAAGATCGAGCGCGAGGGCATCGGCCGTCGCGCCGTCAACTACAAGCTCCGCGATTGGCTTTTCAGCCGCCAGCGGTACTGGGGCGAGCCCATCCCCCTCGTCCACTGCCCGAAGTGCGGGATCGTCCCCCTGCCCGAGAAGGACCTCCCCCTCGTCCTGCCCGAGGTCGAGAGCTACGAACCCTCGGGCACCGGCGAAAGTCCGCTCGCCAAGATCGACTCCTGGGTCAACACGAGCTGTCCGAAGTGCGGCGGTAAAGCCAAGCGCGAGACCAACACCATGCCCCAGTGGGCGGGTTCCTGCTGGTACTATCTTCGCTTCATCGACCCCAGGAACGCGAAGAGTTTCGCGTCGAAGGAAGCCCAGGAATACTGGATGCCGGTCGACGTCTATGTCGGCGGCGCCGAGCACGCGGTGCTTCACCTCTTATATTCGCGCTTCTGGCACAAGGTCCTCTTCGACCTCGGGCTCGTAAACTCGGACGAGCCCTTCATGCGACTCATCAATCAGGGACAGATCCTGGGCGCCGACGGCCAGCGCATGTCCAAGTCCAGGGGCAATACGGTCAACCCCGACGACTACGTCGCCGAGAACGGCGCCGACGCGCTCCGCGTCTTCATCATGTTCATGGGGCCGATCGAGGCGGAAAAGCCCTGGTCGACCGCGGGCCTTGTCGGCGTCGAGCGCTTCCTCGAACGCTGCTGGGCGATCGGGCAGAAGCCGCTGGTCGAGACGGCGCCCGCGCCCGAACTGGAGCGGCTCCTCCACCGGACGATCAAGAAAGTCGGCGGCGACACCTCGACCATGAACTACAACACCGCGATTTCGCAGATGATGATCTACAGCGCCGAGCTCGCAAAGCTCGACGCGGTTCCGCGCACACTCTGGGAGCCCTTCGTCCTCATGCTCGCGCCCTACGCCCCCCACCTCGCAGAGGAACTCTGGGAGCGCGCCGGACACACGAAATCGCTCGCCCGCGAGAGCTGGCCGGGCTACGACGAATCGCTCTGCATCGACGAGACAAAAGAGATCGTCGTCCAGATCAACGGCAAGATCCGCGAGCGTTTCAACGCGGCCGCGGGCACCGATCAGGCGACGCTCGAGAAGACCGCCCGCTCCCTTCCCAAGGTCAAGGAATGGACCGAGGGCAAAGAGATCGCGAAGGTCATCGTGGTCAAGGACAAGCTGGTCAACATCGTCGTCAAGAACTGATCCGGCCCGGCCGATCTTCCCAAACCTCGCAGACAAGTCGGTCGACGTCCTCGATGAGCGATGAGAGTCCGAGTCGGGGCCCCCGCTCGACGATGCGGTCATAGGTCGCAAAACTCAGCGCCAGGATCGAGCCGAAGCGCCCCGGAAGTTCGAGCCCCGGCCGGATAAACGCCTTCGACGCGTATAAAAGTCCTTCGAACACCAGGGCCTTCTCCAGGCCCTCCCGGAGCGCGGTCTCGGTTATGACGAGGGGACCGAGTTCGACAAGAACCCGGCCTACCGGCGCAAGAAGGTTCGCCGCGACGATGCCGATCATGGTCAGAAATGCCGCCAGGAACGAAACACGTCTTCCCGCGAGGCCGGCGGCCGCGACAAAGAAGACGAGCAGAACCGCGCGGATCGGAAGCGAATCGATACAAAGAAAGACCAGGGATAGCCCGAGGCCGATCAAAGCGGAGACGGAAGGCGACACAATCCGCATCCACGAAGATCGTGCCGCGGGATCCCGCGCGCGCTCTGACAAAACGCGCGCACGTTCATACGTTGTCGCTGTACGTGCGCTTTCCGTCGCAACGCGCGCGCCTTCCGTCGCAAAGCGCACGCCTTCCGTCGCAAAGCGCACGCCTTCCGTCGCAAAGCGCACGCCTTCCGTTGCAACGCGCACGCCCGTCGCTCCGATCTCGGCGAGCCACAGCGACTTTTCCCGGAAGCGTTCCGCGAATACGCCGAGGAAAAAGCCCGTGACGAGACCCATGGCGAGGAAGGGCGGGGCCGTCAGCAGGGCGGCTTCGTGAAAGATAAGAAAGCGCGCGAGGACGAGCTGGACCGCGTTCGAGACGAGGGCGGCCGCGACCGAGGCGCCGATCGACGACACAAGGCGCCGCGGCAGTCTAAGGAGGGCCCACACGACCGCGGCAGCCGAGAGTCCTCCCGCAAGTGAAAAAAGCATTACATACGAGAACAGCGCGCCCGAGACGATGCCCATGCCGAGGGCCTTGACCAGGGCGAGGGCGATGAGGGCGGGGAAGTCGAGAAAGGCCGCGCCGATCACGACGGGAAGATTCGCGAGCCCCAGCCGCATAAAGGGCAGGGGCTTGGGGATCGCGTACTCGACAAGCGAGAGAAAAAGGCAGAACGCGCCGAGAAAGGCGACGATGGAGGCCCTGTCCCGCAGCGCTAAGGCGGCCGGGTCCTGCGCAGGCCCGGACTGTGAAACTTTTTCTGACACGTTAGTAGGCGAGCGCATCGATGTCATCGCTCCCGCCTCCGCCTTCGATGCGGAGCAGCACCTTGTTGGGCAGGCAGGCGGACCACTGGCCGGGATGCGATAAAGCGCCCGCAGCGGCGCAGGTCTTGTTCGGGCAGGGCGAGTCTTCGATGCGCGCCGCGCCGCCCTCGATCAGAATCACCGTCTCGCCGAGGGGGCCCGCGACGCGCACTTCTCGGTCCACGTCGAGGGGGAAGATCCACTCGCCTTCCGATCCTATTACGACGGCGCGCGGCGTACCCGAGCCGGGCGCGTAGAACACCAGGGCTGTACCTGTTACAAGGACTAATCCGGCAGCGAGAATGAGCGCGTCAAAAACTCGAAGCCGCATCGGCCGCGTGCCCCCGGGCGCGGGAAAGAAGGCTTATCTCGCCGGGCCTGTCTCACCGACCGCCGCAGCCCTCGCCGGAGCAGTCGCAGCCCTCGTCCGAGCAGTCTCCGTCCTCGCAGCCGCAGCCTTGATGGACATGGCCGTGCGAGAGTTCCTCGGCGGTCGCTTCGCGGACATCGACGATCCTCACGTTGAAGTGGAGCTCCTCGCCCGCGAGAGGGTGGTTCGCGTCGAGCGTCACGCGGTCGCCGTCGATGCCGAGCACGGTCACGAGCTGGCTCCCCGCCGGGCTGTGGGCGTGAAACTGCATACCGACCTCGATCTCGGCGCCCTCTCCGAAATCGGAGCGGGAAACATCGAAGACAAGCCTGTCGTCTCGTTCGCCGTAGGCCTCGGCGGCCGGCACGATGCAATCGATCACATCGCCGACCTTCTTCCCCGCCAGCTGCCGCTCCAAGCCCGGGATGATGTTGTTATTGCCGTGGATATACACGAAGGGTTCGGAATTCCTCGACGAGTCGAGGATTTCGCCCTCGGTGTCCTTGAGTTCATAGTCGATGGTGACTACGCGGTCTTTCTCGATAACCATATACCTTCCTCGCGCGATACGCGCCGATGAACGGCCGTGCCGGCCGTCCTCACCCAGTCTATAACCGGGTATCGCGACTGTATAGTATCGAAGAACGAATTCATAGGGTGGCGCGACAGATGAGGTTTTTCGCGCTATATTCGGTCTTCGTTGTATGCCGATATTTACAGTGGAAGACCAGGGACAATAATGCGACAATCACAAGAACCTGCCACCTCCCGTGCCAACATCGCATTAGGCGCGATTCTGTCGATTTTCTGTCTCTTCAGCGCAGCCGGTCTTGTTGCGACGAGATTCCCGGGTTCATTCCCCGAGTTCCTGTCAGTGCCGGGCGACTTTTTCGTCGGGGCCTTTTCGTGGGCGTCGATTTTCATTCCGCTCTGGTTCGCCTGCGCCGCGGTCCTCGCCTTCCTCCCCGGCTGGAGACCGGGCGCGGTTCTCGCACTCGCGCTCTCGATTCTCCCATTCGTTCCTTTGGCGATTTTCGCGCGCCTGAGCACCGAGCCCGACACCTTTCTCAAATCTAATCCAATTCTCGAGACCGCCGGCCTTCCCGCCCTGGGCGTCGGCGCCCTCGCCCTCGCGGCCTTTCTTTCGGCCGCGATCTCCCGGCTCGCCCTGCGTGTCGCGCGCGGCGAGCGTGGCGATACGCAGAACCGGAGCGAAAAGAAATCGGAGCCGAAGCCGGTGGAACAAGGGCAGAAGCCCGTTCAGCGCGAACAGGCTGTCCCGCACCGATCCGTGAATCTGTTCGCCGAATCGAAGGAGACCGAAAAGAACTTCGAGTTCAAGGTGCCCGATCTCCCCTCCCCGCCCAAGCTGCGCTCGTTGGAAGAGCCGCCTGAGAGGGAGAAATCGCCTTCGAAAAAAAAAGACGCTGAAGGCGAGGTCGATGAGGAGTATCTCGAGGAGCTTCCTCCAGCCGAGCTTCACGCCGGAGCGCGGCCGGGGAAGACGGCGCGGGATTCGGGCGCGTCGGGACGATCGTCCTCCGAAAGTACAGTCACCGACGGACTTCGAGCTTCGGCCGGCACGGTCGAGATCGACGGAAAGCGCCGCATCGAGTTCACCTCGGTGCCGCCCTCGAAAAGCTCGAAGACCGACGAGGCCGAGGCCGCGCTCGAACGGATCCGCTCGCGGCGCAAGGACAGGCCCTACTCGGTCCCCTCAGAAGGCATCCTCACCGCATATCCGGACGGCCAGTACTGGATCGTCGACGAGAAGACCAAGCGCTCGGCCGAGATCCTGCGCGAGACCCTCGCCGAGTTCAAGATCGAGGCCGAGGTCACCGGGATCCGCAAGGGTCCGGTCATCACGATGTTCGAAATACTCCCCGCGCCCGGCGTTCGACTTTCCAAAATCGCGAATCTCGCGGACAACATCGCCCTGCGGCTCGCCGCCTCGAGCGTCCGAATCGTCGCCCCCATCCCGGGCAAGCACGCCGTGGGCATCGAGGTTCCGAACGACAAGCGCGCCATCGTCTCGCTGCGCGAGATCGTCGAGAACGAGCTTTTCAAAAACGCGAAGATGGAGATCCCGATCATCCTGGGCAAGGACATCGCGGGCGAGGCGCAGTTCATCGACTTGACACAGACGCCTCATCTTCTCATCGCCGGCGCGACGGGTTCCGGCAAATCGGTCTGCGTCAACTCGATCATACTTTCTATCCTCTACCGCCGCTCCCCGAACGAAGTGCGTCTCATCCTGATAGATCCGAAAATAGTAGAGCTCAAGCTCTACAACGACATCCCCCATCTTCTGACGCCGGTCATCACCGAGCCGAAGCGCGCTTTCCAAGCTCTTCAGTACTGCATCTGTGAGATGGAGCGCCGCTACAGCCTCCTCGACCAGCTCGGGGTACGCGATATAAAAAGTTATAACCGCAAGATAAAGGACAAGGGCGTGGCCGCCGAGCGCATGCCCTATATCGTGGTGGTCGTGGACGAGTTCGCCGATCTCATGGCGACGACCGGCAAGGAACTCGAATCGACTCTGGCGCGGCTGGCGGCCATGAGCCGAGCCGTCGGCATCCACCTCGTACTGGCGACGCAACGGCCGAGCATCGATGTCATCACCGGACTCATCAAGGCGAATATCCCCAGCCGCATCGCCTTTATGGTCGCGAGCAAATTCGACAGCCGCATCATCATCGACACGGTCGGCGCCGAAAAACTCCTGGGCCGCGGCGACATGCTCGTCGCCACCGCATGGGACCCCTATCCGATACGTATGCAGGGCTCGTATGTCTCGGAGGAGGAGGTCGAGAAGGCGGTCGAGTACGTGAAGACCCTGGGCGAGCCGGACTACATCGACGACGAGATATTCATCGACGAGGACGAGGACGACGAGCCCTCGCTCTTCGGCGACGAGGACGACGATCCCCTGTACGAAAAGGCCCTCGAGATCGTGCTGCAGCAGGGGAAGGCATCGGCGTCGTATATCCAACGGAGGCTCAAAATCGGCTATAACCGGGCCTCGCGCATCGTCGAGCTCATGGAAGCGAAAGGCATCGTCGGACCGGCGAACGGATCGAAACCGCGCGACCTCGTGCGCAATCCCGAAGTCCTGGGCCCCTCGGGCCAGGCTCGGCACTCCGCAGATCCGCGCCAGAAAAGCCTCATCCCCGATCTCGAGACGAGGCCGAACCAGCGCGTCACAGGGCGGGACGAGGACGAGGAGGGCGGGGAATGAGGTCGGCATCGCGCGAGAACACAGAGCAGACGCGGAGAGCTTCATTCGCAGAGGGTGCGTATCTCGGATCGATCAGGATGCGCGCTTCGCATGACGAGCCGGCCTCGAGCGGTGTATCGAAGGCCAGGGCGCCGATGAGCGAATCCCCGAGTTCGAAACTCAGATAGCGACACCTAACCCCGCCGCTCGCCTTTATATGTTCCTCGTCATCGATCGAGAACGAGGGCGCGTGTCTGATCGACTCCACTCCGCGGCCCAAACGTTTCAAGTATGCCTCTTTGAGTGTCCATATTCGGAAAAAACGGCGCTCGCGCTCCTCGCCCGAACAACACGCGAGCGAATCCCGTTCGCGTGAAGAAAACGCGTAGGACTCGACGCGCACAAGACCTTCTTTGCATCCGAGTTCTTCGATATCGAGCCCGATGCGCATCCGAGACAAGGCGCAGGCCGCGTACTCCCTCGTGTGCGTCAGCCCGATATTCAGCTCGTGAGGACGGGGAATGAACGGCCTGCCCCCCCGCTCGACCTCGATGCGGACCGCGGATGCTTCGATGCCCAGGATCCGTCCGGCCATGGTTTTCGCAAGCGAGCGGCCGCCCAGGAACTCCCTCGGTCGAATGGGGCCGGCCATGGCTTCGAAACGTCTTTTTTCTTTTTCGTCGAGACAGGCGGCCTCGGGCCCCGCCGGTGCCTCCGAAAGCGCGAGCAGCCCGAACACGATGTCTGTTTTTTCAAGCGCGACTTCCGACGCCATGCAGACAGTCTAGAGCGGCGTTGAAGAGAGGGTCAACGACGGCATATACTCGCTCGATGCTTGAACCGACGCTCGTTTTCGATGAATCCTCGGGGCCCATGGCCGTACGCATCGCCCTTGTATGGGCCTTCGATCTGCCCGGATGTCCGCGCACCGCAACGCCGCCTGCGTACCTCTCCAAACTGCTCGCCCGGGTCAGAGCCGCAGGCGAGTCCCACCTCGCGCCGGAGCGCAAGGCCGCCGTCCGCGCCATGCTGCGGCACGGGAAATACAAGCCCGCGGGCCGCGCCAAGCCTTCGAGCGAGTATCTCGTGTCCGCGGCCCTCGACAACAGCTTTCCGCTGGTCAATGCTCCGGTCGACGCGAACAACGCGGTGAGTCTCGAATACGGATATCCGGCGAGCATTTTCGATCTGGACAAATCCGGCTCGGCATTTCTTGTGCGCCGGGGCCGTACTGGCGAATCCTACGTGTTCAATCCATCAGGGCAATCGATCGACCTCGAGGACCTTCTCGTCGTCTGCCGCAGAACGGCTGACGGCGTATGGGAAGCCTGCGGGAATCCCGTCAAAGACGCGATGGCGACCAAGGTCTTCGAGGATGCGCGGAATGTCGGCGCCTTCGTCTACGCCCCCCTGTCCGAGCCCCCCGATGTCCTTTTCGCCTGCGCCGAGCGCTTCAAAAGCCTTCTCGATTCCGAATGCCGAGCCGCCAAGACTGGAATGAGCGTTCACTCCCCGCGGTAATCATCTCCTCCCTTGAATCAGCGCCTCGGATGTCTATGCTTTAGTTCATGATACGAGGGGGGCTGATATGAGGATCAAATCTCGTATTGGATCTCGGATTGTTCTGCCGGCGATAGCGCTATTGCTTGTCGTTGTCGCTCTTGTGGCAAGCGTTTTGTATTTCTCATCTTTGGATATACTTAAAAAAGAACTGATATCCCACGGCGACACAATCGCGGCGAAAAACGCGTCCGATTTGCAAACGACCCTGAATGGAATGATCCAGACCGCGCGTACATTTTCGCTCTCGTATCTGGGCATGCGATCCCGCGGTGATCCCGACCGCGAAGCGTACGCATCCATTTTACGGCAGTCCATGGTCGTCAATACCGCCATACTCTCGGCCTGGGGTATATGGGAACCCGATGCCTTCGACGGGAAGGACGCGTCGTTCCGCAAATCGCCCCTCTACGGCCCGACAGGGCGCTGCGTCATTATGTATACACGGAACGGCACTTCGATCGTGAGAAGCCAGATACAAGGTTTGGACGATGAAAAAAAGGCGAGTTACTACTTCGTACCGCTCAAAACAAAAAAAGAATACATAACCGAACCCTACACCTTTTCCCCCTCCGGCAAGACCGAGGACAAAAAGCTGGTGACCGAACTCAGCGTTCCCATACTCGACGGCGACAAGGCTCTCGGCGTCATCGGCTTTACATTCCCTATCGAGGCCCTTTCACCACTCATGAAGGCGATCAAACCCTATGAAGGCTCGTACGGTATTCTTCTTTCCAATTCGGGCGTGCGTCTCTACCATCCCAAGGCCGATCAAATCGGACTTATCATCGGCGACGACGTTCCTGCGGAACAACCCGCCCTGCTCGCCGCGATCAAGGCCGGAAAGACCTACGGACTTATCAAAAAAAATAAAGCGACGGGCGCGATCTCGTATCTCGCATTCTCGCCGATATGGATCGGGAACGGCGACCAGCCCTGGTCGATCGCCGTCGTTCTTCCCCTCAGCTCTCTGCTAAAGCCGATACAGTCTCTTCTTCCCTATGTTTTCGGGTTCGGTCTTGGCGGTGTCATCATAGGAATCATCACCCTGCTTCTGATAGCGCGGAGCATCTCGAAGCCCGTACGCCTCGTCAACAAGGCCGTGCTCAGCTTCGCCAACGGCGACTTCACGATGAGCGGCCTTGATTCCACCGCCCTCGCGCGGATGCACAGCCGCAGCGATGAGTTGGGCGAAACAGGTCGAGCTTTCGACAGCCTTGTCGGTCGAATCACCGTGAGGATCGCCGACATTCAGCAGTCGTCGCAGCAGGTTTCAAGCGGCGCCGTTCAAGTCAGCGCAACCGCCCAGGAACTGTCGCAGGGGACGACCGAGCAGGCCTCGGCCGCCGAGGAGGTTTCTTCGGCCATGGAGGAGATGGGCGCCACGATAAAGCAGAACGCCGAAAACGCCGCGGCGACGCAGAGCCTGGCGAAAAAGGCGGCGCGCGACGCCGAAGAAGGCGGCGCTTCGGTCCTCAAGGCCGTGGCGGCGATGAAAGAAATAGCTTCGAAGATCGGCATCATCGAGGAGATCGCGAGGCAGACGAATCTTCTTGCCCTCAACGCGGCCATCGAGGCAGCCCGTGCCGGCGAAGTCGGCAAGGGCTTCGCGGTCGTCGCCTCGGAGGTGCGGAAGCTGGCCGAGCGCTCGCAGGCCGCGGCCGGGGAAATTACGGAACTTTCCGGAACGAGCGTCGCCGTCGCCGAGCAGGCCGGCGAAGTCATCCGCCGCATCGTGCCCGACATCGCCAAAACCGCCGAGCTTGTCGAGGAAATCGCCTCAAGCTCGCGCGAGCAGACCGAGGGCGTCGCTCAGATCAACACGGCCCTGAGTCAGCTCGACCAGGTTATACAGCAGAACGCGGCATCCTCGGAACAACTCGCATCGATGGCGGAGGAACTGTCCGCGCAGGCCGAGGCGATGAAGGGATCTCTCTCATTCTTCGTCGTTGACGCAAAAGCGCGGGAATCAAGCACTGCACAATACGCCGTTCTCCCCGTCGATTCGGCAAGCGAGGCGGAACATAGGCTTTTACCCGGCAGGAGCGATTAGTTTTTGGCGCCGAAAATACTCTCGACCAGGGCGTCGACGTCGGCCTGCGCCATGTCCGATTTACGCTCGAAGGCCAGTTCTTGATTCGATACGCTGAGCTTTCGCAGGAGGTTGTAGATAAAGACCAGGAGTATCTTGTTGCCCGAGGCCGGATGCCGCTCGAGGAAGAGCGCGAAGGCGCTGCGGCTCACCCGTAGAACGACGGCATGACTTTGAGCGGTGACCGTGGCCGTTCTCGCCACGCTCATAAAGAGCCCCGCTTCGCCGAACACATCCCCGGCCCCGAGGGTCCCGACGTATACCGGTCTTCCGTCTCCGACTGAAACAGTGAGGCTCCCTTCTGCGATGCCGTAAAAGCAGGAACCTGTCTCGCCCTCTTTGACGACGACTTCTCCCTCGTCGTATTCGATGGCGTCTGTATGTTCAAGGAGATCGAGAATCTCGGAATCGGACAAAAAACGGAAGGTGATCATGCCGCGGACGGCGTCGACAAGACCTGTTTTGACGATCAATGATTTCATCGATTCCTCCTGAACACGGCTAGTATATCACGAGCGGACAGTCTTCGCCGAAGCTCTACATCATCGCCCCACTCAATCCATACGCTAGACCCTCGGCGCCGCCTCGTCGTATCATCCAGAGTCATGATGAATCACGATGATCGGCCCCTGGTGGGCATTGTCATGGGTTCCGACTCGGATCTTCCGATCATGGCCGAGGCCGCGAAAATCCTCGGCGAGCTGGGCGTTCCCTGCGAGACGACGATCGCCTCGGCTCACCGCACGCCCGAGCGCGCGGCCGAGTACGCGCGCACGGCTGCCGCGCGGGGCCTCAAGGTCATCATCGCGGGCGCGGGCGGGGCAGCCCATCTCGCAGGGGTTCTCGCCAGCCTCACTGTTCTGCCGGTGATCGGCCTACCCATTCGCTCGAAGACCCTGGACGGTTTGGACAGCCTTTTATCCATGGTACAAATGCCCGCAGGCATTCCCGTCGCCACCGTCGCAATCGACGGCGGCCGCAACGCCGGCCTTCTCGCCGCGCGGATCCTCGCGACATCGCGTCCCGAGATCGCGGAACGACTCGCCGCCTACGCCAAAAAACTCGAGGCCGAGGTCCTCGCGAAGGCGAAGCGTCTCGAGGAATCAGGAATCGACCAATACTGAAGAAGCCCGAGGACAACTCCGAGGCGACGAGTGGAAGTACTAGAAGCCACAACCGAAAACTTGCGACGTGCGGCCGCGATCATCGCGGAGGGAGGCCTCGTAGCCTTTCCGACCGAGACGGTCTACGGCCTCGGGGCGGACGCCTTCAACACTCGCGCCGTCGCCCGCGTTTTTGAAGCGAAGGCCCGTCCCAGTTTCGATCCCCTCATCGTACATGTTTGTTCGGTCGCGCAGGCCGAAGACCTCGCCCGCGGACTTCCTGACAAGGCGCGCACATTGGCCGAAAAACTCTGGCCGGGACCCTTGACCTTGGTGCTTCCGAAACTCGACATAGTGCCTGACATCGTGACAAGCGGACTCCCGACAGTGGCCGTACGGCTGCCGGATCACCCCGTCGCCCGCGAGATCATAAAGCTCTCGGGCACCGCGATTGCAGCCCCGAGCGCCAATCCTTTCGGCTACCTCTCGCCGACCCGCGCCGAACACGTGGTCCGCATGCTCGGGGGAAAAGTGGACATGATCATCGACGGCGGAGACTGCCAGGTCGGCGTAGAATCGACCGTAGTCGATATGACCGTCGATCCTCCACGGGTTCTCAGACCCGGCGGAACGCCCGTCGAAGCCATCGAGGCTCTTATCGGGCCGATCGAGCGCAGAGCCGAATCGCGCGGTCGATCGCCCGACACTGAGCCGGGAACAGGCCGCGCGAGCCCCGGACTCCTCGACAATCATTACGCCCCGCGTATTCCCCTCAGACTGGTTGACGCAGGCGGCCTCGACTCAGCGCATCCTTCGGGCGCCGCAGCCGCTATCGTCTTCGATTCGGCACGACTCGACGCGCTCGGACAGGCCCGGGAGCGCTTTGCGCAGATCCGAGTGCTTTCTTCGTCGGGAGATCTACTCGAAGCCGCCGCCGCGCTGTTCGCCGCCCTCCACGATCTCGACAAGGGCGCTTTCGACGAAATCTGGGCCGAGCGCGTGCCCGATCAAGGGCTTGGTCCGGCGATAAACGACCGCTTGTACAAAGCATCGAAAAAGACCTGAAAGAGTACGGATTTTTCTTGAAATTACAGGACAAAAAAAAGGCCGCGCCCCCGCGCGGCCTTTCCCCGATTGTGTTTAGTGATCCCCCTTTTTACTTCACACACGGTAACTTTTTTACCTCATCCTGTACTTTTTTACCTCGGCACCTTTTTTACATCAGCTTCGACGTTTTTACATTTGGCTATTCCCCGGGCAAGGAATAACCATTTGTTTTTACCTCGACTTTTTTACTTCAATAACACGTGACCATTAATAAGCAACTAGTGTGCCAATTGATTCTACAAGTAATACTATCACTTTTATTCATCAAAATCCTTTCTATATAACACTTTTGAAATACAAAATACATTTTTCAACATAAATATGCAATTTTAGCCTCGGTCAGCCCCTGTGACATTTTTCGCAGGCTAACCCTGCAGATACCGGTAAAGTTAGATTATTTATTTTCTTTATATAGAAATAGCGTACTGTGAATATTCACGCTGATGTGAATTTTCTCACATCCCAAAACTGCCATTTTTTACTCTTCCGCATCGGAACTGCGTGACAATTTTAGTCGTTTATTCAACGCGGTTCTGGAAATACCGAGAAGATCCGCCGCAATACCCTGATTGCCCTTGGCGCGGCGAAGGGCCTCCCGTATAAGTTCTTCGGAAGATTCTTTGAGCGTCGGCAGGCGAGTCCATGATGAATAACGGGTTTTATCCCCGTCGAGCGACGCTTGTTTCTGCCGCGCCGAGGCCCCGGCGTTTTGGATCTTCCGCCGAAAGCTTTCCAATCCGAGCGTGGCTCCCTTGAGGCCGCTCATCGCATCGTAGACCATGGACTCGAGTTCTCGGACGTTTCCGGGGAAGTCGTAGGATTCAAGTAGAATCGAAAGCTCATTGGGAATCACCGGTACGTTTTTTCCCAGTTTCTCGGCCGCTTGACGCACAAAATGGGATAAAAGGAGCGGTATGTCGCCGAGGCGCTCCCGGAGCGGCGGTATCTGAACAAGATGCGTCTGAAGCCGGTAAAAAAGATCCAGACGAAAGGTTCCTGCCGCGGCGGCAGCCTTCAAATCGCGATTGGTTGCGGTGACGATGGAAGCGCTCGAGGATTTGGGGAGATCGGATCCGAGCGGGTAGTAGCGCTTTTCCTCTATCAATCGTAGAAGTTTGACCTGCGAACTCATGGAGAGGTCGCCGATTTCATCGAGGAAAAGCGTTCCTCCCTCGGCTTTTTCGATGAGGCCCCCGCGGTCCGTATCGGCGCTCGTAAAAGCGCCCCTCCGATGCCCGAAAAGGCTGTCCGAGAACATCGTATCGTCGAGGCCGGCGATATTCAAAGAAACGAGGGGGCCTTTACGACCTGAGAGTTTGTGAATCGACTTGGCCATGAGTTCCTTGCCCGTGCCCGACTCGCCGATGATCAAGATGGGCTTCGGCGAGTCGGCGACGGTCTGGGCATACCGCAGGACGGAGAGAAAGCGTTCGTCGGCGGTGACGATGCCCTCGAAGGCGGCATACTCTGTGGTCCGCGTGCCTAACAGCGTGTCCTTTAACGCGGAATAGTCCCGCTGAAGTTCGCGGATGGACAATGCGTGCTTGATGCTCGACGCCAATCTGCCCGATTCGGCGGATTTCGGTACATAATCGAAGGCGCCGTTCCGCATGCACTCGACGGCGCTGTCGAGATCGTTGACCGCGGTCGCGACGATAACCGGTATCTCGGGATGGCGCTCCCTCATTTCCTGTAGAATTTTGTGTCCTGAAATATTCGGCATGAGAAGATCGAGAACCATCACGGCGATATCGTTCTCCTCTACGACGGAGGAGACCTGACGCGGATCGGAACAGCAGAGCACATCGGGGAAACCCTCGAACCGCAGCAGGCGATCCATGCGCTTCAACACATCCTCGTCGTCGTCCACGACAAGAATCTTCTGTCCCTCGTTGTCTTTCATGCCTCGATATCCTCCGCCGCAGGTGCGACCGGAAACAGCAGCCTGACGACGGTCCCCCTGCCCGGCTCTGATTCTATCTCAATCTTGCCGTGGTTTTCACGGACAATACCCGATACGACCGACAGACCGAGCCCCGTACCGCCCATATCACGCTTTGTCGTGAAAAAAGGCTCGAATATTCTTCCTTGTACCGCGGGATCGATGCCGACGCCCTCGTCCGAACACTCGAGGACGATCCATTTGCCTTCCTCGCCGGTTCGCGTCCCGAGCCGAACGGCGGAATCCGGACCGGGGAGGGCCTGGAGCGCATTTTCGAGAATATTGATCACCGCCTGCGCAAGTTTCTGGTAATTGCCGCGTACGCGCGGCAAATCCTGCTCTATGTCGAGGTGGAAATGCTTGGTCGAGCGCGAGATGAGCGGCGACAGAAGCCGGGAGGCGTAGGCTGCGACCGCCGAAAGATCTACATACTCGTCGGACCTCCCGGAAGAATCGCGCGCATAGTCTTTGAGATCCTCGACGATCTTTTTTATTTGCATCCCTGCCTGGTAGGTATCGGCGAGCAGTTCGGGCACTTCGTGCACGAGTTCGTCGACGGACCAGCCCCGGATGCTGAAGCCCTCGGACTCGGCTATCATCCTGCGGATGACGGGCTCGAGTTCGCGCCATACCTCCGAAATTATCGGAAGGTTGCGAATCACCGCATTGTTGGGTGTGTTGATCTCGTGTGCGACGCCGGCCGCCATTACACCGAGCGTCTTGAGCTTCTCGAGTTCCGCAACCCGGCGTCTCGTATCGAGCGCCTCGAGCACGGCCCGGCGCAACGCGACATGGGTGTCCACGCGCGCGAAGAGAAGCTCGGTGGGCGAAAGTTTCGGTAGATAATCGCTCGCGCCGGCCCTGAACGCCTCCTCGACGGCATCGCTGTCCTCGCGGTCGGTCATGAGGACGATAGGCAGTTCTCCCAGCGACCGCGTCCCGCGGATGCGCGCACATGCTTCGTATCCCGCGCGTCGTGCGCCCGAGGCGTCGAGGAGTGCCAGGTCGAAGGGCTTATCGGACACTGCGAGAGCCACCGCCTCGTCGGCGGAGAGCGTCGGAGTGACCGCATATTCCCGCGCCTCGAGATAGCGCTTGAGCGCCTCGAGAAACACCGGGTCCTCGTCGTAGGCGAGTATCATGCCTCTACGCCCGCCGCCTTGGGCCGTCTCGGAAAGATCGGGCACCGCGGCTCGCGCGCTTTTACGCGCGAAGATGCTCAAATCCGGCATGACGATGCCCCGGCTCGAGGCTCGGCCGCCCAGTTGCCACGAGATTTCGCGGGCGAGTTCCAGTTCGAAGCGGCCGCAGGTCCCGTCCCAGTAGTACTGCAATCTCCCTCCAAGCCGCTCGGCGAGCAGCCTTGTCACGAGCAGTTCGAGTCCCGGACCTATGGCCTCGGGATGCTCTTTCCCGCCCGGGGAGGAAAAGCGGGAACGAATTTCATCAGGCAGTTTTTGAGCGGAGTCAAAAATCGTTATGAAAATTTTGTCTTCCGACGAACGCGCCTCGATTCGAATTCGTCCCGACGCGCTCCTCTTGATCGCATCTGTCAGCAAGTTGTAGACGATCTGACCGAATATACGAATATCGGAGAGCACCTCGACCTCTTCGATCGTTTTATCGACGACGATGTCTCTTCCTGCAGCGAGGTACGAGGCCGACGAAATCGCCCCCTCGATAGGTTCATTAAGCAAAAAGCGTTCCGCAACAATCGCTATATCCGCATTTCTCAAACGCGCGTACAACGCGATATTGGCGACATTGTTGAGAAGCCTGAGCGATTCGGCGCGAATAAGCCCGGCGAGACGCAATTCCTCGCTTTCCTCTTTATCGGCGATCAGTGAACCGAGCCTGTCGGACAATCCAATGATACCGTACAGCGGCGTACGGAACTCCAAACTCATGCCGATGAGGAAATCCTCTTTGACTTTATTGGCCCGTTCGAGGTGTTCGATCAATCGGCGTTGAGCCTCGTCCTTTTCGATGCGGACCACATTGATGGCGTCTGAAATACCGTAGGACATGACAAGGCCCTGCGCCAAGGCGCTCAGCTGGGCGCCCTTGCTGAAAAATGGCTCAAGATGTATGAGGACAAAACCGAGACTTCCGATATCCGTCGCAAATCTCCCCGCTACCAGGCATAACCACGAAACGAGAAAGGGCTTTGCGCGTCGCGAGCCCTTGAGAGCAGCCGCGATTCCGCATACGAGAATGCCGTAGAGGCTTCCGTGTTCGACGATTTTCCCGACGATCTGAGCCGTACGCGCGTCTGTTGTTATGACTACGAGCGCGAATACAGGGACTGTAGAAACAAAAAAGTTCAACACTTTTGCGATACCGGGCGACAAATTTCTCAAGTCGAGGAATCCCCGCGCGAAAAGCAAGGCTCCGGCAGACATGATCATGACGAGCAAGGGACTTGAACGCAGGTCGAGCCAACGGTTGCCGGGCCACAAAATTGTGTTCGCCGCGCCGTTGAGCGCAAGGATATAGAACGCGAGTCCTACAAGATACACAAGATAAAACATGTACATGCGTTCTCGAAGCGATATGGCGATGAACAGCGTCGAGAGAATGAGCGCGGCGATTACACCCAACAAAGCCCCGACAAAAACCGTGTTGAGCCTGTCCCACTTGAGATACTCAAAGGAATCCCACAGCGAGGCGCGTACAACCTGCTTCGTCTGCGAAGCGAAACGGATATAGACGGTCTTGAGTTCCCCCGGCCCGATCGTAAAACTGAAAGCGAAGTCGGAAAACAAGTTGCCTTTTTGTATTACCGGTCGCGCCGTACCCGCCGTGTAGGTTTCCACGCGGCCGTTCGGGTCGACGATATACATGGTCACACTGTCGACAAGGTTCGGTCCCGCCGAGACAATCCATGAACGCGTCGAGGCCGTACTCCGCAGAGTAAAGCACAACCAGAGCGCCGTATCCGCCGATCCCAGGACGAGGTCCCGACGTCCGAAGTCGCTTCGAAACCGGCTTGCATCGGGGACAAAGCCGAGCGAAGCTAATGGGGGGCTGTCTCCGGTCTCGTCTGCAATCAGGGCTGTTTTCGACAAATCGATCTTCTTCGTGGTTTCGCCGAGCTCGACGAGTCGCATCCCCCCGGGGAGAGAAAAAACCTGGGCGCACGGTTTGAGCGCAAAAGCGAACAGCGTTGCACCGAATAGAGCGATTACAGCCTGTTTCCTCATACGGCCTCTCGCGCCCAGGATGGACGGACGGAAGCTTCGTGAAGCGATCGGCGCAGCGCCTCGAGGAGACTGCGGCCGGCATCGATCGCCCCATTCCCCGCGACAAGACGCGCCTTTACAATATCATCATCCAGTTCGATTTCAAAACAACGACGTCCCACATCTTCGGGGCAGTGGGCATCCGAGCCCGAAATGACAGCATGCCCCCCCGTCAACGAAGGATCGGGCTCGGCGATCGATTCGACGGCATCGTAGGGTCCGGGAGGAAGAAAGCCGAGTTGACTCGACACCGAGAACATGGGCCGATCGACATGAGCGGGAATGACTACCGCCCCTCTTCGGGCCGCCTCGGCGCAGATTCCATCGAAACCCTCCAGCAAAGAAGCTCCGAAAAAAACCTGCGGTTGGTCGAGAACGTTTTCGTTGGCGTCCACAACAACCTGATCTCCGAAGCGCGCCGTATCGAGCCGTATACCCCGCATGCGGGAACTCAAAAAGCTTCCAAAGTCGAGCGCCTCGTCGACCGTTCCAAAGAGACACACGACGTGAACCTCTTCGAGACTGTTCGCCTCGACGCCGAAAAGCGGGGCGATATTCTCGCGGCGGCAGTTTTCCTCGAAGGCGGGGCAGTTCAAGGCCGAATTGTGGTCGGTCAACGCGAGCAGCGTGATCCCCCGCATACGGGCCGTCCTGACGAGAACGGCGGGCGATTGTTCGAGCGAGGCGCAGGGCGAAAGGCAGGAATGGTTGTGAAGGTCAGCTAAAAAAAGCACAGCCGCCCTTCCGCCTCAGGCGCCTTTCATCGCCGACCACAGCCAGCCTGACACTTCGAAGGCGTTCGCGGTGGTCTTGAACAGCGCGATACCCTCGGTTTTCGCGGCCTCGATCATATCCGCGGGCACGGGCCTTCCATTGCAGATCACGACGGCGGCGAGTCCGACGAGGGCCGCGACGGCTATCGTGTTCTTGTGGGCCTGCACGGTGATAAGCACCCCGTCGGCGGCGGCGTTCGCCATGACGTCCGACAGAAGGTCAGAGGTATAGCCTGCGCTTACCGTTCGGTCTTTGAAGTTGCCTTGGACGAGCGTCAGTCCGAGCGAAGATGCAAGATCGCTGATTTTCATCGCCTCTCCAATCAATAAAGTATAATTACCTTGACGCGGGTTCCGCGCCCGAGTTCGGAATCGATCGAGAAATCGTCCGACACGCGCTTGGCGTTCGGCAGTCCCATGCCCGCGCCGAAGCCGAGCGACCTGACCCATTCGGTCGCGGTGGAAAAACCCTCGGTCATCGCGGCATCGACATCGGCGATGCCGGGCCCGCGGTCCTCGGCGACGATCTCGATCCTCCCCCTGCCGGCGGTGCAGGACACAGTCCCTCCCTCGGAGTGGATGGCCTGATTGAGTTCGAGCTCATAACAGGCAACCGCTGCGCGGCGCGTGATCGAAGGATCGAGGCCCATCGATACGAGCGCCTTCTTGATCTGGGCGCTCGCCTTCCCCGCGTTTTCGAAGTCGAAGCGAGTCACGGGAAAAGAAAGTTTAATTTCGCCGTCGACGGTGGATGCAGCCTGATTCGAAGAGCGCGAAAGCCGCTCCTCGAGCCGGGCGACCTCGGCGTTGAGCTCGACCAAAAGACGGCGAATAATATCCGACGCGCACAGAATACCGACGAGGAGTCCGTCGCGGCCCAGCACGGGGAAGCGCCCGTACTTGTATCGATTGAAGTAAGTCGTCGCAAAGGCGAGGGGCATATCGTCCTCGAGCGAGACGACCGACCGCGTCATCAAGCTCTCGACCTTCTCTTCGATCCTTCCCGAATCGAGCGCTTCGAACACAAGTCCCATGGATACGAGCCCGACGAGGCGTCCGCTTTCGACGATCGGCACGCCCGTGATACCATTGTCGCGCATCCGGTACTGAACGTCGCGCATAGTTTCCCCGGGCGATGCCACGATGACCGGCGAGGTCATGGCGTCCCTCACCTTGAGGCGGTACATGAGCTCGAGCACGGCCTGGGGGCCGCTGTCGGGACTTATCGGTAATTGCGGCATTATAGCGATATTATCAAGCAGTCGATAAAGGCGGAAGCGCTTTCACACAAGGAAAGCCGCAGGACGACCGAAGGAGGGGGTATGCATACACGAATATTCCGAGTCGCTGGAGCGATTCTGGCCGGCTGTATCGGCTTGTATCCCCTTTTCGCCCAGACGAAGCCCGATGCTACCCCGCCCCAGAGTTATCGATTCGCCTTCTCGCATACACAGGGCGACATGTTCCGCGTCATCTCGCGCGTCGACGAGGATGTCTACATCAACAACCGCTACGCCGGCTCTGCGGAAATACTGAATCGCATCGCGATGACCGTCACCGAGACGGCCCCGGACGGCTCCTGGGCCTACCTTTCAGGCACGGTCGACACCTCGGAGCGGAAAAAAACCGATACCGTGTATGTTCTGTCCCAGACCTACCACACCGAGTACAAGCGCGACCGCCTCGGCCGCTATCAAATCGATCAAAAATACCTCATGCCGATCGTTCGAAACGTGCCGACCTTCCCCGACCGCGAGCTGAAACCTGGCGACACTTGGACCGCACCCGGAGAGGAGCGGCAAGATTTCAGCTCGCTGGGGATCCCCGATCCATACGGCTTCCCGATCGACGTACGCTACGAATTCGTCGGACCGGTCGAGCGCGGAGGGAAAACCCTCTTGCTCATTAAAGCCTCATACACGGTTTTCCTGCAGCCCGGAGCTCCGCCCCGTCACGCCTCGATCTATCCAATCCAAATAGCGGGATTCTCGAATCAATCGATTTACTGGGACCCTTCCATCGGCCAGCCCTCGGCCTATGAAGAGAAATTCGATTTCATCATCGATTGGTCGGACGGGCGAAAAGACGAGTTCAAAGGCAGCGCCGGGTCGGAACTGGTCAGAACCGCCGCGATGGACCGCGGAACGGTGAAGCAGGACATTGAAAACGCGGTGTCAGGGATGCCCAATGTCACGGTGAGAAACGACAGCTCGGGAATCACGATAAGCATCGAGAATATCCAGTTCGAGGCAGATTCGGCCGAGCTCAAAGCGAGCGAGCTTGCGAAAATCGACCGTATCGCCGAAATACTGAAGCGCTATCCGGACCGCGACGTCCTCGTGTCGGGTCACGCGGCGGCCGCAGGTTATGCGGAGGGCCGATTGCCGCTATCCGAGGCCCGGGCCAAGGCGGTCGCCGAGCGGCTCATCCAACTCAAAGCGAAGAGCCCCGACCGCATCAGGGCCGTCGGAATGGGGGACACAAAACCGATCGCGGACAACGCGACCGAATCGGGACGGGCGCGCAATCGTCGCGTGGAGATCACGATTCTGGAGAATTAAACCCTATACTAGACCGATCCGAATCTGGAACGACGTCTATACTCGAACGAGCGGCTGGGGAGCCGTCGAGTGTCCATCGGGGAAGGCGAGGCGGCCGGACAAGATGTCCTCGGCGGGTAGCGGGGGCGAAAAGTGATAACCCTGGAGCAGCGTGGCCCCGCCCTCGAGGGCCCGGTACATGACCGCGGCGTCGGTGATATGCTCGGCGACCACATCGAGACCGGCGGCCCGGCTGAAGGCGCAGAGGCCCGCATACAGTTCGGCGGCCTCGCTGCGGCTGACGATCTCGCGCACGATGGTGCCGGCGACCTTGACCGCGTCGAAGCGCGCCTCGAGGAGACTAGCGTAATTCGAGTAGCCCGTTCCGAAATCGTCGAGCATCACCAGTCCGCCGGCCTCGTGCACCTGGGCTACGAACGAACGAAGACGACCGTAATCGGAGAAGGCCGCCTGCTCGGTGAGTTCGACGATGATGGTGTTGCGCTTGCCGGAGAGTATGGAATAGGCGCGGAACAGCGTGTCGATGAAAAAAGGCCGTTCGAGATCGCGGAAGGACACATTGATGCTGATCGTGTGCCCGCTCGCCCTCGCCATGTCCAAGGCGGTTTCGATGATAAAGTCGCCGAAGTGCTTCTCAAGGCCAAGGCGGGTCGAGGTCGATAAATACGATTCCGGGGAAACAAGAGCATTATCGACCTTGAGACGGGTAAGCGCCTCAAGAAAAGCGATACCGTCGCGCTCGACATCGTAAACCGGCTGGAAAACCGCAGACAGGCTCCGGTCCCCGATGTTCCTGACCAGGACCGGGGCCCGCGCCTTGAGGTCGTCGGCGGGAAGACTTTCCGAGTAGCCGTCGCGGTAGACGACGCCGACATCGGCCGCTACGCAGTTAGCAAGCGCCGTTTCGGCCTCCTCGACCGCGCGCTCGGCGCTCTCCCCCGCGGCTCGTGTTCTGTACGAACCGATCTGCGTGTCGAAGCGCAGAGGAGAATCGCCCATCACACTCGCACGCGAAAACGCCCTGAGTATCGATCGGGCCGCATCGCGCTGATCCGCACCCGCGGGATAGATGAGCGCAAACTCGGCCTCGGCGACACGGAACGGCCCCCTCGCCCCGTCGATACGGGCGATCTCCTTCAACACCTCGGCGGCCCGAAGCGCTATAGCGCGTCCCTCGGTATCGTCGAAGAATATGCGAAGATCCTTGAAATTACGCAGGCGGATGAGGGACATGATCTCCCCGCCTGCGAGATGACCGATGGCCAGAGCGTTGCTGTTGGGCAGGCCCGTCGCATCGTCGATAAAATGCTCGTCATGAATTATTTCGAGGCTGTGAGAATGCCGACGCTCGTTCGCCTCCGAGATGACCATCTGCAAGCCGAGGAAGAAAAGGAAAACAATAAAGAAATGATCCCTCCCTTGAGCGTGGAGCGCGCTCATCGCGTTTCCGCCAAAGGCCGCCATCAGCACAATAAGCCCCATAAAGCCGAAACTCGCCGCCCGTCCGATACGATGACCTGCGATGAAATAGAAAAACGGAACGGCGATCGCGGAGATGACGATGTACATATGCCGAGAGCCCGGCATGGATACCGTAAGTATGAATCCGGTGTACATGGTGGCTATAAAAACGCCCGTAAGAATGATTGAGGGCGCGAAATGTGCAGAAAGACAGGCGAGGAGGATAAGCGCGACAAAGGCTATAAGATACCGTGCGAGGGGAGGCTGGGCGCCCGTGGCCACGTCCAGTGCCAGACAAAAAAGAGGGAAAATACTTGCTACCAGGGCCGAGGCGACCTCGACACGGCGGATGTATATCGATCCGTGACCGATTTTCGGCCCCGCGACACCGACGGAAACATCCCTGTCCTTCGGTTTCGCAACAGTGTTCGTCGTATCCATGACGCTTTTACAATTTTAGCATAAGAGTCAAGCGCTGTCTGCAAAAATCGCACAACGTCTTTATAGTTTACCGGTTCTGTAGGTTATATGGTGCGCGGGGCGTTTCCCGTGGTCAGAAAATAGACGGCGCGGACAAGGTTGTACAAACCGCTCAAAAACATGAAAAAGCCGATAAAGGTGAAAAGGCCGAAATAGCCGCCCCCGCGGAGCAAGAAAAAACCAAAGAGGCCCGAAAGAGCCGATCGAACAAGGTAGGGTCTGGCCGTCTGCCTGATCGCCGCCTTGCGCCGCTTTTCGATCTGGAGCGCGATCTGCGCCGCCGTATCGGCGGGGCAGCCGCGGCGCTCGAGTTCCGCCGCAATATCGCGCCAATCGACATTGCGCATCGTCAGTTCGCTCGCAAGCTCCAGCATCTCCCGCATGAACATCGACGAGGCTTCCTCTTTGCTGAAAAACGAGAAACCCGAGAAACCGGCAAAGCCCCAAGCATCCTGGGAAGCTCCGGCGCCGAAGGGGTCGGAGAAAGAACCGAAGCCGCCGTAGCCGTACGCGGCCTCCTCGCCGCCTTCGAAGGATCTGGATCCCCCGCTTTCGAGATATTCGTCATATTGCCGGCGCTTGGTCTCGTCCGAAAGAACCGCGTAAGCCTCGGAGATCAGCTTGAACCGCTCCTCGGCCTCACGGGAACCCGCGTTGCGGTCGGGATGCCATTTCATGGCCAGACGACGATAGCTCGCCTTAATCTCTTCCTGGGATGCAGAACGGTCCAGCTCGAGGACCTCGTAGAGATCGTTCATGTCCTTTGTATAGTACTAAAGAGATACTTTCTGGTGAATATACTGGGTGAAATATTACATAGTTTACAGAGAAGAGGAGGGCCAGCTACGATCACGGTGTGTTGAGCTACGTTTGTTTTCTCTACTTTCATCGTTTTTTCTTGGAATATAATGCGCCGCTACCGCCGCTACTAGTGCAAGTAAAATTGCGTAAGGGGCCCTATAGTCCATTTCAAAACAAGGCGCAATTCTCTTGACCAGATACTCGAACACAAGAATACCTACAGCAGTCGCTAGACAAAGCTCAAAGAGCAGTGACAGCAGAGCGTCTTCCTCCATATCGAAGAGTTTCATCATTCCACCCCCAGGGATGTATAAATCAAATTCTATCAACAACGATTATAGCCTATTAGCCATTTTCGTCAACTTCTTTTAGGAGATTGAGGATTCACAATCCGCAAATGACACTCTTCAAGCGCACAGGGAGGCGCACACATCAATGGCCGATGTCCGAAGACTTCTCGCGTATAACATGAAACGATGCCGCCGGATTATGGGCCTATCGCAAATGGCCCTCGCCGAACGTGTCGGTTGCTCGACCACCCTTATTGGTAATATAGAAACAATGAAACGATTCCCTTCTGCGGACAACCTTGATCGTATCGCTGAAGCGTTAGAAATACCCCCTTCTGAGTTATTCGCGGAAGAATCACCGGCGATCGACCAGCTGCAGGCTTCGTATGAGGTTCGAGAAAGAATAGAAAGCCAAGTACTCAAAGCCATTGATGAAGTATTTGCCGAGACGAGAGTATCCAATGCAAAGACGAAGCTCTTAGGGAAGAAAAATAAAAAAAATAAACAACGGAAGACATGATCAAAAAACCCCGCGGTTTCTATGCTGCGACAATTTTCTATTGATAATATCGGAATACAACCCTTTTTCGTTTATCTTGAGCGTCGCAAAGGCGCAACGCCGGGTCTCAAGTCAGAGTCAGTCGGCGCAAGAGTTTCAATCCACGCGCAGCGGGATCGACATCAACTTGCCATTGCTGAGTTTCAATCCACGCGCCCTCCCCGGTCTTAAGCTCGATCCCGAAATCGTTTCAATCCACGCGCCCGCGCGGGGCGCGACTCGCGGCTTACAGATTACTGTGGCTTCATCGGGAAGTTTCAATCCACGCGCCCGCGCGGGGCGCGACATCCCGTCGATTTCACAATCAAGCTCTACGACGAGTTTCAATCCACGCGCCCGCGCGGGGCGCGACCTCATCACGAGCTGCTCGGCTTGCAGCTTCCGCTCGTTTCAATCCACGCGCCCGCGCGGGGCGCGACTTGTACGTCTCAAGCCCTGACGCCATGTCGAGGAAGTTTCAATCCACGCGCCCGCGCGGGGCGCGACACGAAGCGGCGGCGCGAGGACTCGCCCCAGGCGGGTTTCAATCCACGCGCCCGCGCGGGGCGCGACCCAGAGATGTACGAGTATCAGATGGCGTGGGAAGTTTCAATCCACGCGCCCGCGCGGGGCGCGACTTGCGGCGCATGATGGGCCGACTAGGCATGAGCGTTTCAATCCACGCGCCCGCGCGGGGCGCGACGCGCACACTGCATCGCTTATGTTCCCGGCGAGCGAGTTTCAATCCACGCGCCCGCGCGGGGCGCGACGAAGCCGGCGGCGGTGCTCTCACGGTCGATAGCGTTTCAATCCACGCGCCCGCGCGGGGCGCGACAAGCG
>CAZXXZ010000006.1:0-98009 GCA_964644505.1 uncultured Treponemataceae bacterium
ACGAGATCGTGGACTCGGTGGTCGACACCTTCGCGACACGCTATGCGAGCACGACGGGCACGACCCTGGCTGGTTATGATCTACATCAAATCAACGGCCTCTACACCGCGCTCATGAACTTCTCGACCGCCCTCTCGAACTATATTGTAGATGCCTCCACTCAAAGGACGATAGCTTCAACTATTTATAAGTATACGGAAGATTTTTATTCGGTTCCCGGCGACCTCAATATCGACATCTGGGACATGGCCGAACAAATCGATACCAGAATACCAGGCCAATTCACGAGCCAGGCAAACTCGCTCAAGAGCGCGGTCGAATCCGTGGTTATAAAAGAGTGGCACAATACGACGACAGGATCGACCGGAAACCCGCGGGCCCACGGCATCGCGATACACTTCATAGCCTTGGATGAAAACGGCGATCCGGGAGGCCACCAGTACGCCTATTTCGCCGACCACGCGACATTGAGTCCCTCAACCGGGTATATCCCGAGCTTCATCGACGCCACCGGTAACACCTGGGTGCCAAACTTAACAGCAGAAACGGGGCTTTTGTACGAGATCTGGTACGAAGCATTCTAGGCGCGATCGTCGTGCGATTCAGCGGGCCCGGCTCTGCGCCGGGCCTTTTTTTGCCGCGCCTACTCGAAGAAGGAACTCAGTTTCCGGTACAGGGCGCCGACTCTTTCCCTGTCTTCGGGATTCGTGCCCTCGTCCAGATCGTCGGCAAGGCACTCGAGGCTGGCGATGCTCTCGTTGATCGCCGTGTTGAAGCCGCGGGAACAGCGGAACCAGTAGGTCCCCTCCCGGTCGGTGAAGAGGGCGACGAAGCCGAGTTCTCCGGTTTTGTCCTTCGCGCGCGACACCTGCAGCACATGGTCCAGGGCTGCGAGAAGCTCATCCTGCTCTTCATGGACGTCGAAGTTGCGCCTGCGCGGCCAGTCTCGGCCTATATCGGCGTCGAGGTCGAGCCAGGGCGCGACGCGCAGTATGAGATCCAGCCGCTCGCCGTCCATGAGTCTGTACCGTCCTTCGGTGATCAGGCCCTTCATGCCTTTGTACAGCGAGAGCGATTCGAGGTCGATTTCCGAACGGACAAGCCGCAGCTTCTGCCACTCGAGCTTGGCGCACTTGTGTTTTTTCTTGTCGAGGAAGAGATCGAATATCTGAGAGCCAATTTTTATCTTGTTCGTGAAATCCCGCTCGCGGCGCCGGCCGGCCGATGCGGTTTTGGACAATGCTTCGATTTCGACGGGAGCGCCTCTCCCCGGGAGTCTCGCTTCGCTTCCATAACGGTCTTGGGCCTGCGCCGGAACGCGCGCGGCGAGAGCTTCGAGCCGGGGCGATATGCGCGAAAGCAGATCGCGGCGCAGGGGGGAGACCGACATCGCGTACATGCGGGTCGTGCGGACAACCTCTCCGGCGACGATGAACTGCGGGTTCTCCTTGTACATGACCGAGCCGGGATGGATCTGTATCTTCTCGGCGGTCAGCGAGCGGAAGAGGCCGCGCTCCTGCCGGGCGCAGACGAACTGAATGAGGCCCCGCGAGACTGCGCAGAGGTAATCGTCGACACTTCCGCCGCCCACGACGGGAACGCCCAGACCCGAGACGATGAGCTCGAGCTGCTC
This sequence comes from uncultured Treponemataceae bacterium, assembly GCA_964644505.1. Lineage (GTDB taxonomy): Bacteria > Spirochaetota > Spirochaetia > Treponematales > Rectinemataceae > CAZXXZ01. Next base: position 1,634 of record CAZXXZ010000006.1, read on the forward strand.
CTTGATGCGGACGATCTCCAGCATCGTGCGCTCGTCGAGGTAATTCCGCTCGCACCAGCGCGTCCTGTCGCGCGCTGCGTTGAAGCCCGAAAAGATTTTGAGGTACGAGAGGAAGTCTCCCGCCGGATCGCGGAAGGCGTGGTGAGCCCGGCGGGCCTCGATCTCCTCGCCGGGGGGGAGGAGGTAGGGGCTCATGGTCGAAAGAAAGCTCGCCGCGATGAGGGTCTCTTCGACGACGTCGGGATAGGACATGATCGCCTCGACGATCATGCGCGAGTGCCTCGGCAGGAGGGGGAAGGCGCACATCATCTCGCCGACCTTGGTCAAGCTGCGGTCGGACTCCAGGGCGCCGAGGAGGTTGAGCGCGTCCACCGCCCCGGCTATGCCCGACTTCGAAGGCTGCGAAATGAACTCGAAGCGCTCGAACTCGGTTATGCCGAGCTCGGCCATGCGCAGAACGACCTCGGTGAGGTCGGTTCGATAAATTTCCTCGGTCGTGAAGAGGGGTCGATTCTCGAAGTCAGAGCGCGAATACAATCGGTAGCAGAATCCGGGGCGGGTCCGCCCGGCCCTGCCCTTCCGCTGATTCGCCGAGGCCTTGGAAATCGGCGTTTCGATGAGGCTCGAGGTGAAGGTCTTCGGGTTGTAGTAATTGAGCTTCGCAAGACCCGAGTCGATGACGCTGGTCACGCCGTCGATCGTCACGCTCGTCTCGGCGATATTCGTCGAAATGACAACCTTCGTCTTGAAAAGCGGGGCTTTTTCGAAGACCCGCTCCTGCTCGTCCTTTCCCAGGCGGGAATACAGTGGAATGATGTGCAGCCTCCCGCCTACAGGGCCGAAGGCGAGGCGCTTCATACATTCCTTGATCGATTTTTCGCCCGGCAGGAAGATGAGGATGTCGCCCTCGCGGCGCTCGGCGAGTATCCGCGCGACGATCTGTTCGATCTTCGCCTGCACGGCCTCGTCCATACCTCCCCGGCTGTACGCTGAACGGTAATCGGGCTGATCCTGCTCGCCCAGGGGCGGGTCGTACAGAAGGGTGACCGGATACATCGGCGTTTCGATCTTGACGATCGGACTCTGCCCGAAATACTCCGAAAACACTTCCGCGTTGATCGTGGCGGAGGAGACGATGACTTTGAACTCGGGTCGGGCTTCGAGGACGCGCTTCAAAAGTCCGAGGATAAAGTCGATGTTGAGACTCCGTTCGTGCGCCTCGTCCACCATGATGACGCCGTATTTCGACAATGCAGGATCGAGTTTCATCTCCTGAAGAAGAATCCCGTCGGTCATGATCTTGATCTCGGTCTCGGCGCTCGTCTTGTCTTCGAAGCGCATTTTGTAGCCGACGAGACCGGAGACTTTGACGCCGAGCTGGCGCGCGATGAAATCGGATACCGACAGCGCCGCGATCCGCCTCGGCTGCGTCACGCCGATGATCCCGTTCTTCGAGTATCCCGCCTCGTAGAGGATGATGGGAAGCTGGGTGGTCTTCCCCGATCCGGTAGGGCTTTCGACGACGATAACCTGATGATCGGCAAGGGCCGAAAGTATTCGTTCTTTTTGTTGGTAGACGGGAAGTTCGCGGGGATCCATGCTCCGATTCTATCCTCGAGCGTGGATTAGATTCCAGATGTCGGGCTCTGTCGCCCAGGCCGCCCCACTTGCACGAGTCAGGCCCTTCGGACATATAGTCTTCGCGTGAATCTGCGGGAAATTGTCGAATACGCCCTCATCGCCGCCTCGCTTGTCGGCATCGCCCTCGGCGCCCTGCCCGGACTGCGCATGAACCGCGCCGGTATGGCCCTCGCCTCAGCGGCGCTGCTCCTCGCGATCGGAGCGATCTCGCCCGTCGAAGCGGCATCCTCCATCGATATCTCCACCATCGCCCTTTTATTGGCGATGATGCTGATCGTCGCGAATCTCCGCCTCGCCGGTTTTTTCACCGCGGCCGGAGCGAAGATCCTGTCGATCGCCCGCACGCCGCGGCAGCTGCTCGCGCTGATAATCATAGCATCCGGCGTTCTTTCGGCCGTCTTCCTGAACGACACGATATGTCTCATGCTGACACCCCTGGTCGCCGAGGTAACGAGACGGTCCAAGCGCGATCCGGTGCCCTACCTTATCGGTCTCGCCGTGTCGGCGAACATCGGTTCCTGCGCCACCATTGTGGGCAATCCGCAGAACATGCTCATCGGCGCACAGAGCGGCATATCGTTCGTGAGTTTTCTCACGAGCCTCGGGCCACCCGCCCTCGCCTGCCTCGCCATCGCCTGGCTCGTGGTCGTCCTCGCCTTCCCTCACGAGTTTTCCCAAGGCGGTCTTTTGTCCACCTCGCCGACAGGTCCCCGCGAGCCTGCCGCGTACAAACCGCTCATGTACAAAAGCTTCGCGGCCTCGTTGCTCATGGTCGTCCTTCTGGTGACGGGGATCGAGCCCGCCGTCGCCGCCCTCGCCGCGGCCGCGGTGCTCCTGGTCACGCGCCGCGTCAATCCCGAGCGCGTCTTTTCCGAAGTCGATTTTTCGCTCCTCGTGTTTTTTTCGGGGCTCTTCGTCTTGACCAAGGCGGTCGAGGGGACAACGGTCTTCAAATCGATCTTCGAGGCCGCGACGCCCCTCCTGGGCGGAACTGGTTCTGCTCCGATCTGGACCCTGTCAGGCCTGTCGGCCCTCTTCTCGAATCTCATCTCGAACGTTCCGGCGGTCATGCTCGAACGCCCCTTGATACCCTTGTTCGGCGATCAGACACTCGCCTGGAAGACCTTGGCGCTTTCGAGCACCTTCGCCGGAAACTTGACCCTCCTGGGCTCGGTCGCCAATCTCATCGTGGCCGAGGGGGCGCGCAAGGCCGGCATCAAACTCGGCTTCGGCGCATACCTGCGCGTCGGACTGCCGCTGACAGTGATCACGCTGGCTGTCGGAACGGCCTGGCTAGTTTTTATAGGCTGATTTCGGCGGATCAGCGACGGACTCGAATCGGGTACAGCCTGTCATGCGATTGCCATACCGGGCGCTTTGCCCTATTGTGTCGGTGTGATGGACGCGCGCAGCCGCCCGCTCAGCGTTTCGGAGCTGACCTCCTTAGTCAAAGAATTGCTTGAAGGTTCCCTGCCGCCTGTCCTCGTCGAGGGCGAACTATCGAACTGCCGTCCAGCGAGTTCGGGCCACTTGTATTTCACGCTCAAGGACCGCGGGGCCATGCTCCAGGCCGTCATGTTCCGCTACCGCACCCGGGGCCTCGGCTTCGAGCCGGCCGACGGCATGCTCGTGCGGGCCCGGGGCTCGGTCACCGTCTACGCAGCGCGGGGCCAGTATCAACTCCTCGTCGAAGGCATGGAGCGGGCCGGGACCGGCGACATCCTCGCCATGCTCGAGGAACGGAAACGCGCTCTCGCGGCCGAAGGGCTCTTCGACGAGGAACGGAAAAAAGCTCTGCCCCGTTTCCCTTCGCGGATAGCCGTCGTCACCTCGCCCACGGGCGCCGCGATACGCGACATTCTGAACATTCTGCGGCGCCGCAACGCCGGATTGGATGTCGTTATTCTGCCGGCCGCGGTCCAGGGCGAGGAGGCGGCCGCCCAGATCGCCCGTCAGATTCAAACGGCCAACCGCCTCAAACTCGGCGATGTCATCATCGTCGGCCGCGGCGGCGGTTCGATCGAGGATCTCCTGCCCTTCTCGGACGAGCTCGTGGTACGCGCGATAGCCGAATCCGCGATACCGGTCATCAGCGCGGTCGGCCATGAAATCGATTGGGCGCTCTCGGATTTCGCCGCCGATCTCCGGGCTCCGACGCCGAGCGCTGCCGCCGAGCTCGTCTCCGAGAGCCGCGTCGCCCTGGAACGCGAGATTTCGCAATTCAAGGTAGAACTCGAAACTGCCATGCGTTCGCGACTCGACCGAGCACGTCTTCTTGTGCAGCGTTTCGAGCCGAGCGCCGTCGAAGCCCGGCTGCAGCGTCTTATCATGCCCTTCGCGCGCAGGCTCGATGATGCGCGCGACGATCTGGTCTTGGGGATACAGTCCCTCCTGGAAGATCGTTCGCGCAGGGTGGAACTCGCCACGCGGGAACTTCTGGCGGCGAGTCCGGAAGCCGTGCTCGCCAGGGGCTTCTCGGTCGTACGATCCGCGGAGGGCCGCGCTCTGCGCGACTCGTCCTCGCTGCGTCCCGGCGACAGACTTGAAATAACCTTCTCGCGCGGCTCGGCCGCCGCCGAGGTGCTGGAGGTGACAAAATGAAGAAATTCGAAGAACGCCTCGAACGCCTCGAGGAACTCGCACAGAAGATCAAAGAAAGCGATCTGCCGCTCGAAGAGGCCTTTGCGGTATTCGAGGAGGGGATAAAACTCTCGAAGGGCCTCGAACGGGACCTCGAAAAAATGCAGGGCAAGGTAGAGATACTGGTGGGAACTACGAGCGACGAGGACGGGGAGGAAAAACCCGAACTCGAGCTTTTCGAGGACGAGGACGAAGACGAGGAAGAATGACGTTCTTCCGGATCGGGCGGTCTAGGCCGGCGGGTTACTCACTGTAGATGGCTGCGGAGCAACTCGACCAGTCTTCCGTCTGATTCGACGAATTGAAGTCCGGCGAGCTCCTCGAAGGTTTTCCACGCGAACTCGTCGTGTTCGGACAGCTTTATTCCGTCAAGTGACGGAAGCTCGATGAGCCAGGCTGCGAGCAGACGCTCCACGCCGTTGTGAACAAAGCGGGTTTCTCCGATGAGCTTCAGGGCCCTGCATTCGATCGAGAACTCTTCGAGATACTCGCGTCTGAGCGCCTCTTCGTCCGTCTCTCCGGGCTCGACCTTGCCTCCGGGGAATTCCCAGAGTCCGCTGCAGCTTCCCCTGTCGTTGCGCCTGGCGACGAAGACGTGACGATCGCGGATACAGATTCCAGCCACCGATCGCTCCATCAGAGCCTCCCCAAGAGACGGGCCGCTCCGCCGATAAGTGCGGAGGCTTCGAACCAACCCTGCTCTTCGCGGATGATCTTGCCGGCAAGACCGTGCGCGATGACCGCGGCCCTGGCCGCCGCGAAGACTTCCTCATAGCCGATCTGCGTTCCGACAGTTCGACAGGCCGCCGAGGCCCGCGCCACGAGTCCCGCGGCGAGTCCAGCGAGCACATCGCCCGATCCGGCGGTTCCGAGACCGCTCTCCATGCCCTCCCACACCGCGAGATCCCCCGATGGAGAGGCGATCCACGTGACGTGAGTCTTCAGCACGATGACCGCCCCGTACTCACGGGCCGCCTTTCTGAGCGCTTCGCGGGGATCGCGCAGAAGCTCTTCGGCCGGAGTTCCGGTCACCGCAGCGAACTCCCCCGGGTGGGGAGTCATGAGGAGGGGTGCCGCGGGCTTCGTTTTCAAAGCGCGGCTCTCCTTCAGCATTCGAAGAGCGTCCGCGTCGACTATGGTCGGCCTGCCCGAATCGAGCAAGGCCGCAAGAGCGGAGACCCTGGCCTGGTGTATGCCCCAGCCCGGTCCGACGAGAAGTGCATCGAAAGACTCGGCGTTGAAGCGCGAGAAATCCTCGGGCTCGGGCTTGACCATGACCGCGTCGAGTGCGGGGGCCGCGACGGGCAACAGTTCGGCAGACGCGAAGAGCGTCGAGAGTCCTGCGCCTGCGGCCAGGCAGGCGCGCGAGGCGAGACAGGCCGCTCCGCTCGTTCCGATCGATCCGGCGAAGACAGCGACCCGTCCGCGCGATCCTTTATGGGCCTCGTCCGCGATCCTCGGCACAAGGTCCCCGAGGTCGCCGGGCTCGAGAAGCCGGGCTTCCGCCTCGATCGCGGCATCGACCCTAAACGGTCCCGGCACGGGAATAATGCTTCCACAAAGCGGACGGGCCGCTGGATAGTACAAACAGGCTTTTCGAGGTTCCAATGCCAAGGTCCAAGTCGCCCTGCAGCTTGTGCCGAGATTCCCCTCGTCGCACAAGCCCGAGGGCAGGTCGATCGAGGCGACGGGCTTGCCGCTTTCATTGACCGCTTCGACGAGCGATGCCGGGGCACCGCGCAGGGCGCCTGAAAGCCCGGTCCCGGAAACCCCATCGACAATGATGCAGGCGGATCTGAGTTCTGCGAGGCTTCGGTCCCTCATGCTCTCCCAGGAGAGGAAGGGGACGCCCAGAGCGCGAAGCGATGCGGCGAAGATGGAAGCCGATTCCCCGATATCATCGCGGGCGAGAATAACGGCCTGGCGGTCGAAGCCGGCGAAGCGCGCGAGCCTGAGCACCGCGAGGGTGTCGCCGGCGTTGTTGCCGCTGCCGCAGACCGCGAGGATCGCGCCCCTCGTCGATTCGTACAGCGGCGACAGGATCGGTCGGAGTGCGTCCCAGATTCTGAGAGCCGCATCCTCCATGAGAATGATACCGGGAACTGCATCATGGTCGCGGGTCTCGGCGTCGAGACGCGCTGATCGTCTGCAGCTCACAAGCGGTATCACGAGGTCAATCCCTGTCCTATGCCGCTCAAGATTTTGTCAAAGCGCCACCACACAATACGGGCTTCGTACCTGGAAGCGAGGAGGGCGCATAAAATACCCTCTTTCGACAAAAAATACGTGTTGAATAAAAGCTCATCCGGAGCGATGTCGATGAGGTAGCGGGTCGTGGCGCGGGTCGCACGATCGAAGGTCGTCACCGTGGTGGACCCGTCGTCGTCGGCTGATATGAACACCAGGGCGTTGCCGGCCGCCCCGAGCAGTTCGGGGACCCGGGCGTATTTGACCGTATGCCCGTTCTCGCCGTCTTTGACGACGACCTCTGTGGCGGGGATCATCCAACGGTCGGTGAACGAACCGTCACGGAGATTCATGCGATACACCCAGGAACTCGCGAAATCTATGCCTGAACTCGTCTTGGTCGCCGGGTCGATCGTCTCGCGATAATAGTCGATCTTGTAGATCACGAATCTGCCGTTTATGTCGGGCACGATTTTATCGAGCGAGGCGATCAAGTCCCCGCCCTTGTCCGGACGCGGCAGTTCGTCTCGAGACAGTTTGACCGAACCGATCAGCAAGCCGTTCGAATCGAACCAATGGACGAGGTATGCCGACTGGGTCATGGAAACCACGACACAGTCGTCCTGCGAAACGACATAGACCCCGAGAATGTAGGGGAAGGGCGTTCCGCCCAAGCCTTCCTGCCCGAGAAAATCGCTGTACCGCCCTTCTTTATTGAACCGGAGGATCACGCGGTCGAACATGGTTCCCGTATCCTTGTCGCTTATCCTCCGTTCAGGGGGAAGGCGGTCTTCGATGTATACCGTCTGATCAGAAGCGACCGCGATTTCGCCGATCGATCTGAAGGGATAGGGGAATGCCTTACGCGCTGCGGCGTCGACTTCGCTCGAATTCGGTTCAGCGCGTTTGAGGATAACGGGTTCCGGGTTTTGTTCGGTGTTGTAGATCATCGACAGGAGCGAGCCGTACGATGACATTCTGACCACCTTGTAACCGGCCCCGTCGGCTATATAAAAGATGCCCTCGCGCATCGCTATGCGCGTCTTCTGGGGAGAATCCTGTCCCGCGAGTTGAAAAAGATTCAGTTGATCCTCGGTTTGGCCGTAGCCGAGCGAAAAGAGTTGTTCGCGTTTTACCGAGAGGCTCGGTCTCTGGCTCCGATTACAGGAGAAAACCGCTATGAATAGAAGGAGCGCCGCGCAGGATCGAAAAATCCGACGCTGGTATATACGCATGACCCTTTGTAGCCTCCAGTACGGTTTCCTGTCAACGCGGTGGCTGCCTCTTTAGGGGAAAAGACCCTTTACATACTCGATAAACGGTAGGTATTCTATAGTAAAATGTCGATACTTGCCGGTTATCGTCGGAATGAACGACGCTTTTTCGAGCGATGCATCGCCCTCGTCGTACGTCTCATCCGGGCGATCTTTGCAGCTTTTACCGCGTTGATTCATGCCGGCAGACAGGGCATATCCATACTCGTTGTTCCGGCCTCGGAGGCCAAACCCCGCGGCTTTCGGATCTCGTATTTCGGAGCCGTCCTCGTCCTCGCCCTGGGGGCCCTTGTCACCGTATCGATTTTCCTTTTTTCAGGCAGTATCCCGAACGTCAGCGCGGAGATGAGCGATTCCGACGGTCGATACTCTGCCGCCCAACAGGAACTCGATCAGTACCGCGACGAGGTCGCCCGCCTCATGGACGTCTATGGATCCTTCAACAAGGCCCTCGGATCCATCGTCGACGCACTGCCCCAATCGACAACCGGTCAGGCGACACTCGACTCCGCGGCGCGACTGGGGCGGGTCTTCGGTCCACAGCGCTCGGGCGACGAGAAAACGCAGCTCGCGACCGTCACCTCCACTTTTCTCGAGGCCGCCCCGCTCATACGGGAATACGGAGCAACGCTCGGCAAAATGAAATCAGTTCAAAAAAGCATCCCCTCGATATGGCCTATCAAGGGCGGGCTCGGGCATATCTCGACCTACTTCGGCTATGCCACCAACGACTTCACCGGTCAGCGGTATTTCCATCAGGGTATAGACTGCTCGACGTATCGAAGCGGCGATCCGATCGTCGCCACGGCCGACGGCAAAGTCGTGTTGACCGCCAATGACCGGAGCTACGGTTTGACCATCGTCATCGCCCACGCGCAGGGATTTTCGACCCGATACGGCCACCTCGATCGCATACTCGTCAGGACGGGGCAGTTCGTGAAGCAGGGCGATATCATCGGCATCCTGGGGAACACAGGTGTTTCGACCGGTCCGCACATACACTACGAGGTCATGATCGGCGACAAGCGGACCGATCCGATGAATTTCCTGTGGTTGCGACAGCCGTAAGCGAATGATGAGGACACTGCGTCTGCCCATGAGCACAGCAGTGGCAAAACCAAGCATCGTATCGCGCAAAGCACCGAAACCCGTTGACCCCGCTTCTTCTATATAGGTATTGTTAATGCCATGAAATTGAACATTCTCGCGCTGCTGTTCGGGACAAAGAAGGAGCGCGACGTCAAGGCACTCCTCCCGATTCTTCATAAGGTCAATGAAAAAGAAGCCTGGGCTCTCTCGCTCAAGCCCGAGGACTTCCCGAAGGAAACTGAAAAGCTCAAGGCTCGATACAAGGCCGGCGAAACACTCGACGATCTTCTGCCCGAGGCCTTCGCCCTGGTGCGCGAAGCGGCGCGGAGAGTGCTCGGCGAACGGCCCTTCGATGTGCAGATACTGGGCGGTATCGTTCTTCACCAAGGGAAAATCGTCGAAATGAAAACCGGTGAGGGCAAGACGCTTTCCTCGGTCAGCGCCGCCTATCTCAACGCCCTCTCTGGAGAGGGTGTCCATATTGTTACCGTCAACGACTACCTGGCCGAGCGCGATTCGCAGTGGATGGGACAGGTCCACCGCTACCTGGGGCTCAGCGTCGGCGTGATCCTCCAAAGCATGGACAACGAGCGCCGGCGCAAGGAATACGCCTGCGACATCACCTACGGTACGAATAACGAATTCGGCTTCGATTATCTGCGCGACAACATGAGTTGGACGCCCGACGGCAAGGTTCAGCGCTCCCATAATTACTGCATTGTCGACGAAATCGACTCGATCCTCATCGACGAGGCGCGCACCCCGCTCATCATTTCAGGGCCGGCAGAGGACGACACCTTCAAGGTCAACGAGGTGAACCGCCTCGCCGCCCAGCTCGTCGAATGCAAGAAAAACCCCGCCACCGGCGAATACCCCAACGAAGACGAGGGGCAGGTGCTCGAGGGCGACTACAAGATCGACGAGAAGGGCAAGCGCATATCCTTCACGTCCGAGGGTATGAACAAAATCGAAGACCTGCTTCGAAAACGCGGGCTTATAAAGGGTTCGATCTTCGACGAGGGCAACTTCGAGTACATTCACTACTTCACCCAGGCGGTGAAGGCCCATGTCCTGTTCGAGAAAGACGTCGATTACGTGGTCCAGGACGGTCTTGTCCAGATCGTCGACGAGTTCACCGGACGCATTCTTCACGGGCGAAGGTATTCCGACGGACTCCACGAGGCTATCGAAGCTAAGGAACGCATCAAGATAGCCCGCCGCAACCGCACGCTCGCGACCATAACATTCCAGAACTACTTCCGCATGTATAAAAAAATATCCGGCATGACCGGTACAGCGGACACCGAGGCCCCCGAGTTCGCGAAGATCTACAATCTCGACGTGGTCGTCATACCCACCAACCGGCCCGTGGTCCGCAAGGATGAAGACGATCTGGTGTTTCTTGATGAATCGGATAAATACACCGCGATCTGCGACGAGATTGAGGATGTGCACAAAAAAGGACAGCCCATTCTCGTCGGAACCGTCTCGATCGAAAAATCCGAGCGCATCTCGAAATTGTTGACCAAACGCGGTATTCCGCACGAAGTGCTCAACGCAAAAAATCACGCGCGCGAAGCTCTGATCATCGCAGAGGCCGGCGCAAAGGGGGCCGTCACCATCGCGACCAATATGGCAGGCCGCGGAACGGATATCAAACTCGGCGGCAATCCGGAATTCCGCGCGCGCCGCTCGGCGGGAAGCTCCGCGACCGACGAGGAATACCGGGCGGCCCTCGAGCGCGAGTACGTGAAATGGCGAAAGGACTATGAGGAAGTCTGCTCTCTCGGGGGCCTGTATGTACTGGGCACCGAGCGCCATGAAAGCCGACGTATCGACAACCAGCTCCGCGGACGATCGGGACGTCAGGGCGACCCCGGCCGCTCTCAGTTTTTCATTTCCCTGGACGACGACCTCATGCGGCTTTTCGGCGGCGAAAACCTCAAGGGTCTCATGAGCCGCGTAGGCATGAAACCGGGCGAACCTATCTACCATCCCCTCCTCAACCGGACCATCGAAAACGCCCAGAAAAAGGTCGAGGAGCGCAACTTCGAGATACGCAAGCACCTTCTGGAATACGACGATGTCCTCAACCAGCAGCGCAAATTCATTTACGAGCAACGCGACGCGATTTTGAAGGACGACAAGCTGTCCGCCCGGGTGCAGTCCGCGGCCGAGGATATGGTCGAGGAGTTCCTGGAGAACTACAAGGAAACCGAGCGGGTCTCGCAGGCGAAGGCCTTCTCCGCCCTTCAAGCCTCGCTCAAAGAATCCTTCGGCTTCCAGCTTCCGTTCAAGGCCGATGCGCCCGAAGCGAAGAGCGCTGAACTCCTGAAAGACCAGATACGACAGATCCTCGACAAGGACCTCGCCGAGAAACTGGCCTTCGCCGGTCACGACAACCTGAATCAGTTCATCCGTTATCAGTACCTGCAGGCCATCGACAGCCGCTGGCTCGACCACTTGGAGAACATGGAAGCGCTGCGCGAGGCCGTCTATCTCCGGGCCTATGCACAGAAGAACCCCCTGGTCGAGTACAAACTCGAAGGTTTCGACATCTTCGAAGAGATGATCGACACCATACGAAAAACGATCGCCACGAGGCTCTTCCTCGTTCGCATCCAGACGGCGGAGGAGCGGAGCGTGAGGCCCACGGTGACCGTCGGGACCGCGGCCGCCTCCCATGATCAAGTCGGCCAATTCGGCGCAGCCGGCGGACGGGCGCCGTCCGGCGAGGGCTCGGCGGTCGCCCAGGCCTCGAAACCCGAAGGCGCGACGGTCGTGAGAACGGGCGCAAAGGTCGGCCGCAACGATCCCTGTCCCTGCGGTTCGGGCAAGAAATACAAGCACTGCCACGGACGATAGGGAACGGGTAAGCAAGCGCGCGCGGAACTGCCGGTACACGCGGATGTCCCTGAACTGGAAAGAAATCGACCTCGTTCTGTCCGAATTGGATATCATCGGGGCGAAGATCGAACGGATCACGCAGACATCCTTCGATACCGTCGTTCTCAGCCTGTATAAAAACGGCGCCTCGACCCAGCTCCTCATTTCGACGGCTCAGGGAGCCTGCAGACTCCACAGCGTTTCGACGGCGCCGCCGAAGCCTACCCGCAGCCTTCGTTTTCAGGAGTGTCTGAAATCCCGTCTTGCAGGCGGCAGAATCGAGGCGATCCGCCAACTCGGCGGCGACCGCGTCGTGAGAATCGACATACATGTGGACGAGGTCCGCGAAGCTGTACGCGCCGAGACCGTGTACAAGACGATCGGACATGGGGCCCGGAAGGCCGTGAAAAAAAGCGAGGAGCTTGGACCGCGGAATTACCGCCTCTACGCACGACTGTGGAGCGGGGCCGGCAACATCATGCTGGTGGACGAGAACGGCATGATCGTCGACGTGCTGGCGCGCAGACCCAAGCGAATGGAGCTTTCCGGCGAGGCATTCCGTCTCGAGGACGAAATCGCCGCACGATCGCCCTCGCCTCCACGGGACTTCGCGGTCCGCGATCTTCCCGGCGAAGGCTCTTTCAACTCCCGCCTCGAGCTTTTCTACTCGAACCTCGCGCCTGGACAGAATCTTGAACAGCTTCGCGAGAAGGCCCTCGAACGACTTCTTCGAAGGCGCAGGGCGCTCGAAATGCGCATCGCCGAGCTCGAGGCTACGAGATCGGAGTTCAGAGATTCGGAGCGATGGCGCGAGATCGGGGATATCCTCATGGCGAATCCCGGAGCGGCTGTCGAAGGGCGATTCGTCCGTGTTGAAGATTTTTACCGCGGGGGCCAACTCGAGATAGAACTCGATCCGAAACTCTCGATCGTCGACAACGCCCGTATCTACTACGAGAAGAATAAAAAAGCCCGATCCGGCCTCGCCGATGTCGAGGCTGAGATCGGGAACGCGCGACAGATACTCGAATCGCTTGAAACCGAAATCGCCTCCATCGAAGCCACCACCGATGTTGAGGCGCTCATACGCTCGTCGAACAAGGCGCACAAAGCCACGTCGAAGGGGACCCGGCAGTTTACGGGACTGCAACTCGAAGATTCGGGGTGGACCATGTTGATCGGAAGATCCGCCAAGGAGAACGACGAACTCTTGCGTCATTGTGTCCGCGGATCCGACCTCTGGCTTCACGCGCGCGATTGGCCGGGATCCTATGTCTTCATCAAAGCGCGGCCGGGCAAGACCGTCCCGCTCGAGATTCTTTTGGACGCCGGCATGCTGGCGATCTACTATTCGAAAGGACGTTCGAACGGCGGAGGGGACGTGTATTACACCTCTGTCAAGTATTTGCGACGCGCCAAGGATGCCCCGCGCGGCACGGTTTTGCCGACACAGGAGAAAAATCTTTCGATCAGTATCGACGAGGCGAGGCTCAAAAAACTGCGCTCCCTTATGGCTTCGGACGAGACTAACGAATAGAGCTTGAGATGCTTCCCTGCTTAGAGGCACTTCCTTCGTCTAGCCGGCAGAGGGCACCGGAGGCTTCGGACTCCCCGAGACAATGCGCTTCGACGTGACCACCAGTTCCCCCTTCTTGACCTCGACGAGGGCGGTCGCGCCCGGCGGAAGCCGACCCGCGAGTATTTCCTCGGCGAGCCGGTCTTCGATTCGGGACTGAAGCAGGCGTCGCATCGGTCGGGCGCCGTAGGCAGGGTCGTAGCCCCGCTCCGCGAGGTAGGCCTTCGCCGATTCCTTGATCTCGAGGGCGATACCGCGTTCGGCCAGACGCCGCGAAAGCTCGGCCACGAGGAGTTCGAGAATTTTGCGGGCCTCCGCCTTGTCCAAGGGCCTGAAGACGACGATGTCGTCGACGCGGTTGACGAATTCGGGGTTGAAGCGGCGCTTGAGTTCCGAAAGCGCCGAGCTTTTTATTTCAGCGTAGGACAGAAGCCTTTCCTCGGCTTTGAAGCCCAAGCCGCCCGAACTGATCTCGCGCGCGCCCGCATTGCTGGTCATGATGATGACGCTGGTCCTGAATGAGACCGTATGCCCGAGATTGTCCCGCAGCTCTCCTTCTTCGAGAAGCTGCAAGAGTAGATTGAACACCTCGGGATGCGCTTTTTCGATTTCGTCGAAGAGGACGACGCTGTAGGGCCGGCGCCGGACACGCTCGGTCAGCATGCCGCCTTCTTCATAGCCGACATATCCCGGCGGCGAACCCACGAGGCGGGAGGCGTTGTGGCGTTCCATGAAATCGGACATATCAATCCTGATCAGGGCGTCCTCGGTTCCGAAGAGATATTCCGCCAGGCTCTTTGCGACAAGGGTCTTGCCCACGCCGGTCGGTCCGAGAAAGATAAATGAGCCCAGCGGTCTTCGGCCGTCGGAGACGCCAGCCCGCGAGCGCCTGATGGCCGAAGCGATGGCGCTTATTGCCTCGTCCTGTCCGACAACACGGCGATGCAGTTCCTCCTCGAGACGCAGAAGCCGTTCTGCGTCGTTTTCCGCGAGGCGGGCCAGCGGTATCCCGGTCGCTTCGGAAAGAACCTCGCGGATTTCTTCTTCGGTGACGAGAGCGCGTTCGCGCCGGCCGGAGGCTTCCATCTCGGCCTTTATCGTCTCCAAACGCGCTTTGAGCCTGCGAACCTTGTCCCTGACCTCGGCGGCCCGTTCGTAATTCTGCGTCGAAACGAGGGCGAGTTTGTCCTCGGTGAGGCGCCGGATTTCTTCCTCGATCTCCTCCAATTCGGGAGGCCTGTCGGGATTGCCGACTTTTTTGAGGGCGCCCGCCTCGTCCAGAAGGTCGATGGCTTTGTCGGGCAGAAAGCGGTCGGAGACGTAGCGCCGGGCAAGTTCCACCGCTGCCTCGACTGCCCGCGGAGTATAGGCGACGCCGTGGTAGTCCTCGTAGCGCTCCTTGACGCCCTCGAGTATCTCGATGGCCTCTGCGGAACTCGGCTCTTCGACGAGCACGGACTGGAAACGCCGCTCGAGCGCCGCATCCTTTTCGAAGCGCTTGCGGAACTCGTCGAGGGTCGTCGCTCCGATGCACTGTATTTCTCCGCGGGAGAGCGCGGGCTTGAGCATGTTCGAGGCGTCGATCGTTCCCTCGGCGCTGCCGGCTCCGACCACCGTATGGATCTCGTCGATGAAAAGAATTATCCCGCCGGAGACCGCTATTTCCTTCATGATGCGCTTGAGGCGCTCCTCGAACTCGCCGCGGTACTTTGTCCCGGCGACGACCGCAGCGAGGTCGAGCGCGAGAATGCGCTTCTGGGCAAGGTCCTGGGGAACCTCGGCCTTGGCTATGCGTTGGGCGAGGGCCTCGACTATCGCGGTTTTCCCGACGCCGGGTTCGCCGACGAGGACGGGATTGTTCTTCGTCCGCCGCGAGAGTATGCGGATCACCCGGTTGATTTCCCGCTCACGGCCGACCACGGGGTCGAGGCGGCCTTCGCGGGCGAGGGCGGTCAGATCGCGGGCGAATTCATCGAGCAGGGGTGTCCTTCCGCTCGATCCGACGATCCGCGGATCGGGCCTGGTTTCGGCCCTCCCCTCGGGTCTCGCGGCAGGTCGATCGCGTCGATCGCCGGGCATCGGATCCCGGAGCAGTCGTACCGCAGCGCGGATCTGCTCGTAGTACACCCCGATTCGTGCGAGGTAGCGTTCGAACACCGAGCCCTGCTCGCGGGCAGCCGCGACGACAAAGTGCTCGGTGCCGATATAGTCCGAACCCGAGATATTCGCCTCCTCGGCTGCCCCCTCGAGCAGGGAACGGGCTCTGCGGGAAAGGGGGAGGTCGCCGACGAGAACACCCAGACGCTTCCGCTCGAGCGAGCGGTCGAGATCGTCTCGCAATTCGAGTGTGTCGATTTTGAGGCTGCGCAGGGCCTTGAAACCGACTCCCTCTCCTTCCTTGAGAATGGCGAGGAGGATGTGCTCGGGAAGCACTTGGTCGGACTTGCAGCGCTTGGCCTCATCCTGGGCCAAGACCGTAAGCACCCGCTGCGCCCTGTGGGTCAGTCCTTTGAACATGCTCGTTCCTCCTCGACTCTATACTCGGCCTCCTTGAGGACAGTCTTGACGATTCTCGCACGAAGCGCATCCTGCTCCTCGGCTCGCGGGAGGGAGAGCATGCCCGCAGCCTCGCCCAGAGATCCCGGCCCCAGCGAGACAAGGAGGGCGCCAAGCCGAGCGGGAGAAACAGCCTCGAGACTCCCCCGGAGCGATGCGAGCCTGAGGGAGGAAATCGACGCGGCCGCTTCGTCCGCCCCGAGCGTTCCGCAGTATCGGAGGAGGCCGAAGGCCCTGCCTTCTGCGTCCGCGAGGGCTGCGGCGTTCCGTTCCGCGAGCTGAGATCGAGCTTGACGTTCGGCGGCGACAAGTCTCTGCACCGCAGTCAGAAGGAGCTTGTCCAGGTCCTTGGCGGGCGCAGAACCGTCCGTAAAGATTTCGTAAACCGATCCGGCCGAGCCTTCCATCGATGAATAGAAACCGCGGATGGCTACGCCCTCGGCCAGCAAAGCCTTGAAAACCCGGTCGATCAGGCCGGCGGCCGAGAGGGCGGGCAGATGCACGAAGGCGGAGATGGAGTATCCCCGGCCGCAATCGGCGAGTCTCGTGCAAATCCAGCCAATACCCGGGCGGAAGGCGAAGTCCACGGAAGCGCCGATGCGCTCCGAGGTAAAGAGCGCGGCGTCCAAGGCGCCCGTGATGTCCAGACCTGGCCTGAGAGCGCGGATGCGAAGATGATCGCCCTCACCGAAAAGCGCGTACGCGGCCATACGTTGCGAAAAGGCGAGTGCAGCCTCGCCGAAGGCGGCATAGTCTCGCGGAACCAGGCCGCGTTCCGCCATGGCCCGTCGCGCGCAGGCTCCCAGACCTGACATTGTCGTGAGGCGCCACCCGTCGAGGCCGGTGAACGACTCATACGGGACGGGAGAAGCGGCGTCGTCCTGCGTACTCCCCGGGAAGATCGAGCCCTCGACATTGCGACAGACGAGTGCCGAGGTCCACAAAACGACATCCGACTCCGGCGCCTCGTCTCGAAGTACGAAAAGCGGATCTGAAAGGAAAAAGCTATCGTCCGCCTCCCGAAACGCTCGACTGCCTGTACTCGCAGCCCGAGCGCCCTTCGGCGAAGTTATGCGACGCGGCCCGAGCAGATGGACAAGTTCGTCGTAGAATGCATCGGCGCAGGAAGGGCAGCCGAGTCTTCCGCGGCGTTTCAGATCGGTCAATTCAGTTCCGCAGACCGCACAGACGCACGACTGCGACGAAGAGGCCGCCCCGACATCGATTCCGGCGACGAGATCGGCGAGCGACAATCGCAGACCGTCCTTGTCGGCGGCAATGCCGCGGCTACGGGCGCAATCCTCGCAGAGAGCGAAATCCGCGCTGCCGTCGCCCCCGCTCCGCCTGAAAAAGACGGTGGCCTCACGTTCTCGGCACTGTCCACAGATCACAGGCTTGAATATAGTCGAAGCTATGGCAAAAGACCAGCGGAAGGTGCTACTATGAAAGAGGACTTTACGCTATGAGACAATTGAAACATCGCAACGTTCTTAGTACGGTCATTTTCATTTTAATCAGTCTATTGCCTCTTGCGGCGGCCGATAAGAGCCCCATCGTGGTGGGCGCGCTCAAGGGACCATCGGGAATCGGACTCGTCTGGCTTTTTGAAACTCCACCGCGCATCGACGAGAGCACGCGTGTCGAGCCGATCGCGGTTGCGAGCGCCGATCTCATGGTCGCGAAGGTCATTTCGGGCGAATACGACATCGCCGTCCTTCCCGTCAACATGGCCGCGAAACTGTATACTTCGGGCATCGACATACGATTGGCGGCGATCATCGGAGAAGGGATGCTCTCCTTCCTCACCTCCGATCCTTCGATTCGTTCCCTCTCGGATCTCAAAGGCTCCACTGTCTTTATCGCCGGTCAGGGAGCGACCCCCGACTTCCTTTTCAAGTATCTCCTAACGAAAGCAGGACTTGATCCGGCGAAGGACGTGAAGCTCGAGTACGCCCTTCCCTATCCCGAGGCCGCCGCCGCCCTCGCAGCGGGCAAGATACCTTCTGCTCTTCTTCCCGAGCCATTTTCGACAATGGCGAGAAGCGCCGCTCCCTCGCTCCTCTCGCCGATAGACATCGGAACATCGTGGACTAAGGCCACCGGCCAAAGCGCTTACCCCATGACCGCCCTCGTCGTCTCAAACCGGCTCGCCAAGGAACGGCCCGAGGCTGTGAAAACGATTCTCAAGGCCTGCGAGGAGTCGATCAAAAAAGTCATCGCCGATCCCGCTCTCGCCGGAGAGCTTGTCGAACGACACGACCTCGGCCTCAAGGCCGCGATCGCAGCGAAGGCCATACCGCGCTCGGCCTATGTCTACAAAAGCGGCCGCGCAGCCAGACCGTCCATAGAGATACTGTTGAGCGTCTTCCTCGGCTTCGCGCCGGCCTCGATCGGCGGAAAACTCCCCGGCGATGGATTCTACGGCGATTTCTAGCGGTCGGGAAAAAGCAACCAGTAGATGGCTGCGTCTGCTGGTTGCAAGCGCAAGCGTCGTCGTCTTGTTTATTGTATGGAAATCCCTGGCGATCGCGATCGGGAAGGAAATAATACTTCCTTCTCCGGAACGAGTGCTCTCCGAGGCTCTGGCACTTTTCCCGACACGTCGCTTTCTTTCGGCGCTCTGGGCGACGTTTTTGCGAGGCCTCGCGGCATTCGGACTCTCGGTGCTGATCGGCACCTCCCTCGGTCTCGTCTCCGGCCTTCGGCCGAGCTTCGAATCGGCTTTGGCGCCGGTCATGACCGTGATCAGGGCGACCCCCGTGCTCGCCCTGGTTCTCATCGCGCTCCTATGGTTCCCCTCGGGCTTTGTCCCGATATTCTCCGCCGTCCTCATGGCTCTTCCGGTCATGGTGACGAGCGCGGCAGATGGCTTCCGCGCCGCCGATGTACGGCTTCTCGAAATGTCCTCGCTTTTTCGAGTTCATCCGCGCGATGTGTTTTTCCGTCTTCGGCTTCCCTCGGCCCTCCCCCACATTCTTACTGGATCGAAGAACGCCCTCGGCCTCACCTGGAAGGTTGTCGTCGCCGGAGAGATCTTAAGTCAACCCGCAAAGGCCCTCGGCACCGGTATGCAGGAATCGCGAGTTCTTCTCGAATCCTCGGGCGTTTTCGCCTGGGCCATCGCCGCGATACTCCTGTGCGGTCTGAGCGAATGGCTTCTCGGCCGTATCGCTAAGAAGGTCTCCTCCCATGTCGTATAGACTCGAAAACATCACGGCTTCGTACGAGGGCCTGCTCGTGCTCGATGGAGTCTCTCTCACTCTCCGCAAGGGGGCCGTGACGGTGGTCTTAGGGCCCTCGGGCTGCGGGAAAACGACACTGCTCAATATCATAGCAGGGCTTAAGGCCTTCGATTCGGGTCTGCGCGAGGGCTTCGACACCTGCCGCTTCTCCTATGCCTTTCAAGACGACCGTCTTCTTCCCTGGCTCAGCGCGCGCGAGAATCTCGTCTACGCGCTCTCGGGCTCGGTTCCGAAGGACGAAGCATCGACTCGCATCGACCGTTTCCTCGCCGTTTCGGGTCTTTCGACCTTTTCGAGTTCGAAACCCCGCGAGCTGTCGGGCGGCATGCGCCAAAGGCTCTCTCTCGCCCGCGCCTTCGCCTATCCTTCGGATATCCTTCTTCTCGACGAGGCCTTCAAGGCGGTCGATCTGCGCATGAAGATCGATCTCATGGACAGTTTTTTGACTCTTCTGCGCGAAGAGGGCCGCACGGTGGTCGCAGTGACCCATGATATCGAGGAAGCAGTCTATCTGGCTGATGAAATCATAGTCCTTTCCGAGCGGCCGGCCCGCATCATCGATTCGTTTTCCGTCGATGTCGATCGATCGGAACGAACCCTCGGCTCGGAAGCGACGATGGAGGCGGAATCACGGCTCTACAGACGTGTCCTGGGAACGCGCAAAGAATGATCCTACAGGGCCACGGAAACGAGAAGCACGGCCGATCTCAGGCGTGTTGCTTCAGGGCCTTCGCGACCGCAGCGTTGAGCTGAGCGTCCGTAAAGGGTTTCGCGAGAAATCTTCCTTGGGCCTCGGGCTCGTTCGCCCGTCCGTGATGACCCGAAATAAAGAGAATCTCGATGCTCGGAAGAATCGATTTTATTCGCCGCGCGAGACTGAAGCCGTCCATGAAGGGCATAACGGTATCCGCGATCAGAAGATCGATTGGTGTACCGTAGCTCTCGGCGAGAAGGAGCGCCTCGCCCGCATTCGCCGCGGCGAGTATCCTATGCCCTTTCCGCGTGAGCAGTTTGGTCGCCAAGTTGCGAACCTGCTCGTCATCGTCGACGAAGAGAATCGTCGCGGGACGCACCGCCTGCTCGGATCCGAGCGCCTGTTCCTCGTCTTCGAGGGGGGCCTGCGCGGCCGCCCGCGGAATCCACACGGTGAAGATCGATCCCTTGCCGGGCGAGGAGACGACGCCGATCGTACCGCCCGATTGTTTCGCGATTCCGTAGGCGGTCGACAAGCCAAGACCGGTTCCGAGTTCCTTCGGTTTCGTGGTGAAAAAAGGCTCAAATATCTTGTCGAGGAGACGCGGTTCGATGCCCATGCCGGTATCTCTCACTTCGATCGTCACATACTCGCCGGGAGCCAAGGTATCGATTCCCACGGAATGGGGAGCATCGAGTCTGTGCGTGTCGATCGATATGACGATCGTCCCTCCCCTCGGCATTGCATCGCGGGCGTTGAGCGCGAGATTGAGGATGACCTGCTCCATCTGTACCGGATCGGCGACGACGACTGCTTCGCCGTCGCTGGGCGCGAGCGTAAGCGCTATGTCTTCGGCCAGAAGCCGCCTGAGAAGACGTTCGGTGTCCTTCGCGAGGGAATTGAGTTCGATGGGACGCGGCGAGAAAGGCTGGCGTCTTGAGAAGGCGAGAAGCTGCCTCGTCAGATTCGCGGCCCGCGAGGCCGCTTTTCGGATGCCTTCGATATCGTCGCGCGCGGGGCCTTCACCCTCGACCTCGTCCTCGAGGAGGTTCGAATACCCCATGATCGCCGTTAAGATATTGTTGAAATCGTGGGCTATACCTCCCGCCAGCCTGCCGACTGCTTCCATCTTCTGGGCTTGAATCAAGCGCTCCTCGAGTCTTCGGCGTTCGGTCATATCCGATAGCTCGCCGCGCATACCGACCATGGCTCCATTCTGGTCCAACACAGCGGCGGCGTTCGCGAGCACCAACAGTTCGCGGCCGTCGGCGCCTCGGAGGGCGAGTTCGGCGAGTTCGAAGCGCCGACCCGAGGCCAAGGTATCATGAAAGGATTCCCAACCGGCTTGATCAGCAAAAAGATTTTCGAGACGGCCCAGGGGCTTATCCTGATCTTCGAGTCCGATGAGCTTTCTGAATGCCGGATTGGCGTCGATGATGTTCCCCTCGCTGTCGGCGAGGAAATTGCCTGAGATGCCCTCGTAGAAGAGACTTCGATACCGCTCCTCGCTCTCGCGCAGACGCTTCTCCATCGCCGCACGATACAAGGCTATTTCGATCGCGGTCCTGAGTTCGCGCTCCTCGAAGGGTTTGAGGATATAGCCGAAGGGCTGGGTGATCTTCGCCCGCGCCACCGTCTCATCGTCCGCGAAGGCAGTGAGCAGAACAACCGGCGTATAATACCGGTCATGGATGAGTCTGGCGGTTTCGACGCCGTCGAGATCGCCTCGTATCTTGATATCCATGAGGATGAGATCGGGCTGAAGCTCTTCGAAGCGTCGGATGAGTTCTTCGCCCGACGAGAACATGCCCGCAACATAGTATCCTGAGCGCTCGAGAAAACTTTTTATATCGAGCGCGACAATGTACTCATCCTCGACAATCGCAATTCCAGGCACGGCAACCTACTCCTTGGCACCACGTATTCGTGCGAGTTCACGGTCAAGCTTCTCCCTGTCGATCGGCTTGACCATGTAGCTTGTCGCCGAGCCCCCATAGTAGGCCTCGATGACGTTTTTCGGATCTTCGAGAACAGAGGTCATTATAATCTTCGCCTCGTCGGAGGGCTTGATTCCCATGTCGCGTTCGAGCGCGCGTATACGCTTCAGCGCCTCGTGGCCGTCCATCGCCGGCATCATGATATCCATAAAAATGAGGTCATAGGGCTTGTTCTCTTCCCAGGCGATCTTGAAAGCTTCTATAGACTCCTCGCCATCCACGACGACATCGACATCGATATCAGGATACGATTCGAGAAGCTTCTGCATCATGCGCCGGCTGCCGAAATCGTCCTCAACGACGAGAACTCTCATAGCTACTCCTTCCGTGCCCTTCCCCGAGAAGCCGATGCGGCGCGTGCTTTCGAGGCGACCTGCCTAAGTCCTTCGACATCACCCTTTCGCGCCAATAATAGCGCCGCGAAGGCGATTCGCGCGCCGTCCCGATCACCCGATTCGGCGAAGGCATCCTTGACACTCTTCACCTCGCGTTCGGCCGCAGCGAGGCCGCCTTGGGCGGACGCCGTTTCCAGCACGGTGGCCAGGCGTTCGAGCAAGGCACGTTGCTGTATTTTCTCCTCATCATCGGTACTATCGGTCAATACCCGAGCGGCTTTACTCTCGGAACTCCGTCCATGCTCGGTCGCACTATCGACCTCGGAAGCTGTTTCTTGTCCAGCCTCGCTCCCGATGCGATCATGAACCGATCCTTCGGCGCTAAGCTCCGACCTTCGAGGCACCGAAGGAAAAGCCACGAGAGATTCAACCGCCTCTGCGATACGGTAATCGCGAAGCGGCTGCGGAGTAAAGGCGCATCCGGAAAGAGAGCCGAGCCTGCGCCGCGCGTCCCCTCCAATCCGTGTCGCGACGATGAGATGCGGAAGTAAAGCCGAGAGTTCCGCTTCCGAAGCGCGTACGGCTTCTTCCTCTTCGACCAGGGCCCACTGGGCCGACTCGAGGGCTTCCGCGAGACTCGGGGCCTTAACCGCTACAGCACCGAGCCCCTCGAGAGCCGCCGCCGCGTCTTCATAACTCTCGCCCGTAAAACCGACGATGGCGACCCGTGCACCGAAAAGCGCCGTCTTTACCCTCGGTGAATCATCTTCATGAACGGCAAAGGGAATGCGTAAGCGGATCCTCGTTCCGATATGTTCACGGCTCTCGACGCTTATAGCACCGCCGAGCAGTTCGACCGCCTTTTTGACGATGGCGAGACCCAGACCGGTGCCGCCCGCTTTCCGTGTTTTTGTCGAATCGAGTTGAGTAAAGCGTTGAAAAGCGTCGTCGATTCTCGAGGGTGGCATGCCAATGCCGGTATCAGAAACCTCGAACTCGAAGATCCTCCTTTGTTCATCGTCCACGACCGAATCCGGAGAACTCACAAGGAGACGTACGCTGCCTGAATCCGTGAATTTGACGGCATTGTCGACAAGATTCAAAAGCGCCTGTTTCAGTAGAAAATGATCGCCGATAAGGGTGTCGGGGATACCCGGCGCTCTTCGAAACGAGGCGGAAAGGCCCTTGGAATAGGCACCCAGGGCGAGGGCGTCGGCGCAGTCGGAAAGAACGGCGTCGAGAGAAAAAGCTGTCGCTACGGCGGTGAATTTTCCTGCTTCCATCCGGGTGAAATCGAGAATCGAATCGATGAGGGTTTGCAGGCTCCGCGCTGCGGCGAGACTCATCGCGAGATACTCGCGCTGCTCCGAATCGACGGCCTTTTCCATCGCCAATTCGGTGAAGCCGATCATGCTGTTCAAGGGGGTCTTGAGCTCATGACTGACATTGGCCAGGAACTCGCCCTTGAGCCTGTTGGCGGCTTCGGCGAGATCCTTCGAACGGCGGATGGAAATTTCATACTGGTGTTTGTACAAGGCCAATTCGATGGCGATTCTCAGTTCGCGTTCATGAAAGGGTTTTACAATATATCCGTAAGGGCTCGTCTGCTTCGCCCGTTCGAGCGTCTTATCGTCGGTGAAGGCGGTTACAAAAATGACCGGCACCTCGGCGCGTTCCCGAAGCATTCGGGCCGCCTCTATCCCGTCCTGTCCTCCCTTGAGTTTGATGTCCATGAGAACAAGATCGGGCGAGAGCGAAAGAGCGCGTTCGAGCGCGAGGCTTCCCGTATCGACGACATCGGCGACGCGGTACCCCATGGTTTCGAGCCTCATCCTCATATCGAGCGCGACGATATTCTCGTCTTCGACGATGAGGATATCCTTGCCGGTCATCGTTCCTCCGTCGAAAGCTCCTTCGGCACACCGCCCGGTCTCAGAGCCTCGTCGATGTTCAAGATAACGATGAACTCAGATCCTTTCTGTCCCACCCCTTCGATGATCGATTCGTCGAGCTGAAAACCGAATTGGGGTGGACGTTCGACCTTCGAAGAATCCATATCGATGACTTCTCGTACCCCGTCCGCAAGCACGCCGATCACCAGATCATCCGGTCCTACGCGTGCTTTGAGGACGATGATCCGCGAGCCTTCTCCGAGTTCCGTCCGGCCTTCACCGAAGCGCGTCTTGAGGTCGGCTACGGGTATGACCGAACCGCGGAAATTGATGACGCCGCGGAGATAACTTTGAGCCTTGGGGACACGGGTGATCTTAGCGCTTTCGAGTACTACCTCGACCTTGGAAACATCGACGGCGAAACATTGATCCCCGAGATCGAAGGCGAGATACCGACCGGAGCTCTGGCCCGGAACAAGTGGAGTGCTCATTCTATCACTTTCTTGACGATCCCGAGGAGCTTGTCCGAATTGAAGGGCTTTACGATCCAACCGGTGGCTCCGGCCTCCTTGCCCTCGTTCATCTTCGAGCCCTGGGATTCGGTCGTCAAAACGAGAATTGGCGTGAATTTGTACGCGTCCATCTCCCTCGCTTTTCGAATAAACCCGATGCCGTCGAGATTCGGCATATTGACATCCGTGATGATGAGATCGAGGGCTCCTATCGAGGCGAGCATATTCGCCGCCTCCAAACCGTCGGTCGCCTCGACTGTTTCGTAGCCCTCCTGTTTGAGGATGAACGAGATGCTCTGCCGTATGGCGGCCGAATCATCGACGATGAGTATTTTCTTCGGCATGCACTCCTCCTAATGGTTTCCCGTCTTAAATGTCCAACGGTGTCAATTCTACACTCTATCTGGCGCGGCGTAAAATCTCCTGCGCGATCGCCTCGAGAGGAAGTACGATATCCACGCCTCCAAGTTTAATAGCCTCGTTCGGCATTCCGAACACAACACAACTGGCCTCGTCCTGGGCTATCGTGAAGGCCCCGGCCTCGTGCATCTCCCGCATGCCTCTCGAGCCGTCGTCTCCCATGCCCGTCATGATGACCCCGACCGCGTTCTTTCCGGCATATCGGGCCGCGGAGCGGAAGAGGACATCGACGCTCGGACGGTGACGGCAGACAAGAGGACCATCCTTGACCTCTACATAGTACCTCGCTCCGGAACGCTTGAGGAGGGTGTGCCGGTTTCCCGGAGCGATGAGGGCACGACCTCGTATGACCGAATCGTCATCCGCAGCTTCTTTCACGGTGACGCGGCACAGGCCGTCGAGGCGTTTCGCGAAAGCCTCGGTGAAGTGCTCGGGCATGTGCTGGACGATGACGACGCCCGGCGCGTCCTCGGGCAGAGCTTCGAGAAAAACGCGGAGGGCCTCGGTCCCGCCCGTCGAGGCTCCGACGACGACGATCTTTTCGGTTGTTTCCACGATTGTTCTATCCGGTTTCGGTAACATGACATCCGCGGTCAGCTTCGGAGCCGGTAGTTCCGGCTCGGGCCTCGTCCGCGGCTTTCCAAGTTTCTTCCGCGAGAGATCCGCTGCCTTGACCGCGTCGCAGATACGCATCTTCGATTCTTCGAGGAACTGCTTGGTGCCCAGCTTCGGTTTTTGAATGATTTCCGCAGCCCCGTATTCAAGAGCGCGTATCGCGTTGTCCGATCCGGCGTCGGTCTTGCTCGAGCACACCACGACGGGGATGGGGTCCTTTTCCATGAGTGTGCGAAGAAATGTTAGCCCGTCCATCCTGGGCATCTCGATGTCGGTGATGATGACGTCCGGCCTATCGATCCCGATTTTTTGAAGAGCGAACACAGGATCCGAAGCGACGGCCGTCACTTCGATCTGGGGATCCGAATCGAGTATTTCCTTGAGCGTCTGCCGAACGACGGCGGAGTCGTCTACGATCATCACTTTGATACTCGATGACATTACAGCCTCCGGATCATTGCCGCAGGTAGATGGTCGGTGCGACGCTCTTGAGCGGCATGTCCATGCCGGTCAGGGTTTCCGAATGCCCGAGAATGAGGTATGATCCGGGGCGGAGATGATCGCAGAGTTTGCGCAGTATCGCCTCCTGTATCCGCCGCTCGAAATAGATGATGACGTTCCTGCAGAAAATCACATCGTAATAGGGATCGACGTCGTAGGACTCGTCCATAAAATTGATGCGGGCGAAGCTGACGCGCGATCGAATTAGCGGCTTCATTCTGACGAGGCACTTCGAGGCATCCTTGCTTTTAAGCATGTACTTTTTCTTGAAACTCATGGGGACGACCGCGGCCTTTTCCTCTTCGTAGATCGCTTCCATGGCCTTCTCGAGCACCTTGGTCGAAAGATCGCTCGCGAAGATGCGGTATGTGAAGCGTTGATCTATCTCGCGGTACTCTTCGAGAACCATGGCGATCGTGTAGGGTTCTTCTCCGGTAGAACATCCCGCCGACCATATTGAAAAAGGCCGCGAAATTCCGATACCTTCGCGTTCTTTCGCCCGTGGGACTATCGTGCCGACGAGATACTCGAAATGCTCGGCCTCGCGGAAAAAGTCTGTCTTATTGGTGGTGACCGCGTCGATCATGTTAATTAGTTCGGTTTCCCTGCCCTCCGGAGAAAAGACATAATCGACATACTCGCCATAATCGGTGAAGCCGTAATTACGAAGGCGTTTCTGAAGGCGCGATTCAAGCATCACACGCTTTGTGTCGGGCATTCGTATGCCGAGTTCTCCTTCGATAAAACGAGAAAGTCTTTTGAAATCCGTTTCAGACAATCCCTTCCTCGGATCGAGGATGGAGTCGCTTCCGTTATGCAGAGGCATCAAGCCACTCCCTCGCCGCGACCTGCGACCTCCCGCTGCGCCGAAAGTGCAAGACGGTTGACGTCCAGGATGAGAGCCACCGTCCCGTCGCCCAGAATTGTCGCTCCCGAAATCCCCTCGACATCACGATACAGCCTTCCGAGCGGTTTTATGACTGTCTGATTGTCACCGATAACTTGATCCACGACAAAACCGATTCGTGCATCCTGACCTGATGCGATGACGATCTGTTCGATCTCGGGTTCTTCGCTCTGTTCGTCGCCTGAGCCGAACAAGGCTCTGAGTTTTATAAAGGGCACGAACTCGTCGCGGTACCTGATGATTTTCCGCTCTCCCATATCCGCAAGATCGCGGCTGCGGATCTCGATACACCCGTCGACCGATGAAAGCGGTATGACATAATACTCCTCGGCGATTCGCACGAGCAGGCCTTCGATGATCGCCAGGGTTAGGGGAATCTTCAAGGTCACCGTCATCCCCTGTCCGGAAGCCGATTCGAGCTGGACGCTTCCACCGAGGGCGTCGATCTCCCGTTTGACCACATCCATGCCCACGCCGCGGCCGGATACCGTCGTCACCACCTTGGCGGTCGAAAAACCGGGCGCGAAGATGAGTTGCATGGTCTCCTCTTCACTCAACTCCTGGTTCGAGGAGACAAGGCCTTTTTGTACGGCCTTCTCCCGTATAGCCTTGTAATCGAGGCCGCGGCCGTCGTCAGATATGCGAATCAGGACATAGGCGCCCGAATGCAGGGCCGATAGTTTGATCATGCCCGAACGATGTTTGCCAAGCCGTTCTCGGTCAGCGGGAGCTTCGATACCATGGTCGATCGAGTTGCGGATGATATGGACAAGCGGATCTCCGAGTTTCTCGATGACAGTTTTATCGAGTTCGGTATCCGCGCCCTCGGTTACAAGCTCGCATTCCTTTCCGAGTTCGAGCGAGAGGTCTCTCACGACGCGCCTGAAACGGTTGAATGTGCTTCCTATGGGAAGCATGCGGATGCTCATCGTATTATCCCGCAGCTGGGCGATGAGCCGTTCGAACTGCTCGGAAATCGACGAAAGCTGCCCGTCCATCAGGTCCAATGAGGTGCGGGACAGCCTTGCCTGGAGAGTCACGAGTTCCCCCACGAGATCGACGAGCGCATCGAGCTTCTCGCTCGCCACTCGAATCGAACCGACGGTCGATTCCGACTTCTCCTGTATCTTTTTTATATGTTCCTGCTCGACCAGGGCTGATTCGATCTGCTGCCGCGATACGATGTTGCGTTCGACCAAAACATCACCGAGCTTTTTCCGAGTGCCGAGGGCTTCCTGAATCGTCTCGGGCGAGGCCTCTCCGCGTTCCACGAGAATGTCGCCCAATCTTTTCGTGGCCACGACCTCGGTTTGCGCGACTTTCTCGATACGGAGATCGGATTGGTCTGCGACGAAGATGAATACGTCCCGTATCGCGTTTTCATCGGACTCGGTTGTCAGAATGATATCCCACCAACAGTAGCAGGATTCTGGATCGAGATCATCGAGCTCCGGGATCGTCTCGGTATGCGGAAACACATCGGCGTCCCCAAGCGCAGCGAGTTCCTCGATCAGATTCAGGACCTTCGTACCGTTTTTGAAAATGTCTTTACCGGGCCTGAACTCGATCCGGTAGGTCGCGCGTTCCTGTTGCCCAGGACTCTCCGTATGCTTCTCGAAGCCCGATTCATTTCGTGAAAGGTTCGACTCCTTCATCGTCGCAGTGCGTTTCGAGGGTGATGCTTTGCTCGAGAAAACTTTGAAACGCTCGAGCAAGGGTTGGGCTTCGAGAAGTATTTCCTGCGGAACTGGTTCGTCGAAATCCAAAAGCCGTTTGATATAGTCTCGGCCTTTGAGCGCAAGGCCTATGAAATCCTTGCTGACCGAGAGTGTTCCGTTCCTGCAAAGATCGAGGGCGGTTTCGAACTCATGGGCGAAACTCGAAACAGAGTCGAAACCGAACATCGCCGCAGATCCCTTGATCGTATGAATAGCCCGGAAAGCTGCGTTCACAAGTTCCCCGTTGAGCGGTTGCCCCTCGAGTTCGAGAAAGGTGTTTTCGAGCGTCGCGAGCAGTTCGTAGGCCTCTTCCTTGAACGTTGACTTGAATTGGTCAAGCATCCTCATTCTCCCGAGCCTATAAACCCGACGAGCGATGAGCCGAGTTCTTCGGCGTTTCCTAAAGCCTTCCGTAAAAAACCGCTCTTTGTAAGTTTTTTCATGATGTGTTCAGGAATGGAAAGCGTAAAGGAGAAGCTTATGCCTTTTTTCTCCGCCGTTCTTTTTGCGGCATACAGGGTCTGTATACAGGCTAGATCGATATCCGCGGCTGATGATAGATCGACCAGTACTGAATCCGACTGCTGCAGGGCTTTGGACAATGTTTCTTTTATTTCCTTGGCTCGATCTACGAGCAGGCTTCCTTTCAGGCTTATTTCTTTTTCCGGTAAGCTTTCAGGCATAAACTGCTCCTCGGATTAACTATAAGGAGCTCGGAACGAAATGCAAGTCAGTTTATGGGAACCGCTAAAAAACCCGGTTGGTTTTTAGAGGTTCCTTGCAATTCCCACAAGGGAATAAATTCCCTTGTGGGAATTGTTTTTTTTAAGGTTGACCTCGAAAAACTGAAGTTTTTCGAGGTCCCCTTTATGATTTTGTACCGAGGTGTTTAAGGTTTCCCGTTTATGTCATCGATCAAAGGAAATCGGGGCTGTCCAGGCTCGCCGGAATTTGGATGACGCTTTCGAGAAAACCGGCTTTTCGTTTTTTGACATATATTTGTATATATACCAAACGCGATTTTGTATCCACGATAAAACGTTTGAGCGAAATCGGATCATTCTCCGAGAGTCCGGATTCATCCGCTATAGTTCCCGGCCACACTTTCGCTATGCTGAAGTTGTCCGGTTCAAGCAATGTCGAAGGCAGACGCTTCACCGACATGCCGTATAAAGCTGGGAAAAGCTGTTCCTTTCTGTCGAGCCTGACCGCACTTTCAAAGGGGGCGTAGGGACGCTCTCCGAGATATCGCAGACCTGTCTGTCGGCCCGAGCCGGTTTCTTTTTCAACGGAGATAAGGCTTTTCGTTTCTCGAGCGAGCAGCACCGCCTGAGCTTCTTGGATCGTCCTGGGCCGTATTCCTCCGAGTTCAATGATACGATCTCCTTCTTCGAGTCCTTCGGTTACAGACGGATGGCGATAGACGATTTCGAGACCTTCCCGGGAGTCGTAGATCGGATTTTTCTCTGCCAGGGC
The DNA here is from genome assembly GCA_964644505.1 of uncultured Treponemataceae bacterium. GTDB lineage: Bacteria > Spirochaetota > Spirochaetia > Treponematales > Rectinemataceae > CAZXXZ01. Next base: position 31,792 of record CAZXXZ010000006.1, read on the forward strand.
GATGCCGAGCCAGGGCCGTTTGACCTCCCCTCCCCTGAACAACGCAGGGAGGACGCTCGCAGCCCATGACGAAGGAATCGCGAAGTTCAATCCCTGATATTGACTGAAACCGGCGAAAGCGATGCCGACGAGATTGCCCGATTCGTCGACAAGAGGGCCTCCGGAGTTTCCTGGATTTATCGCCACGTCGACCTGGAGGGTATCCCCCGTTTGTATTCCTGTTATCCGCCTTCCCACAGCACTGATGATTCCGGATGTAACGGTATCGACCAATCCAAGCGGCGATCCGAACGCCGTCACCCTCTGCCCGGGTTCAGGCAATGTATTTGACAATAAAGAAAAAACGTATGCCGGTCGAATATCGACCTTGAGAAGAGCGAGATCCAACAAGCGATCCCACCCCACCACCTTGGCATGAATCCTTTCGTCGGCAGAATCCTGTAATTTAATAGTTATTCTTGAATAACCTTCGTACTTCGGATCGACTTCGCTTGATACTACATGGTAATTGGTCAGTATGTAGCCCCGTGAATCGACAAAAAAACCAGAGCCGAGGCCGCGGTCCGGAGATCCCACACCCTGTTCTATTTTTATCCCCCGGTCTACCCTGATGGTCACGACGCCCTTCCGCATCATGGCGATCGAATCACGACCTGCAATAAAATCCTCGATGCCTTCGGGAGCGGGTACGCCGCGTGTCGCGGCGGCTTTCAAAAACTGGGCTGCGGCGCCCCGGTCCTTCGCAGCCAGGGCCCGTTTCATCCATTCCGCAAGCTCGGAACGCTCACGCCCCCCTCCGCCTTCCTGGCGGAGCGCCTCTGTATAGATACAGAATGCCGGTGCGGTCATGCCGCGTGTATAAAACGATTCGGCCTCTTTTGCGAGGATATCGGCGCGGAGCCGAGCGGCATCATCAGCGATGCGACGCATGGAGTCGGAAAAGTATTCTGTTATAAAAGCATTCCTATAAGCCGCTGAAAGATCATCGAGACACGCGAGAGCCTCTCGATACTCCCCTTGTTCCAACGACCGCGAATACTTGGATTCTATAGTTGCAAGAGATTCGGCGCATATCGATTCAATATCGGACATCGAAAAGCCGCGGGCTTCGAGGTTCGAAGATTCAGAAAGCGTCATGGCCGCCACCACTTCGAGCGCCTTCGCCGGGTCGTTCGCAGACATACTGCGCAGTTCAGTGATTTTGAGATTTGCGTAATTCAAGTGACCCGAACCCTGCTCTCCCGCGGCTGACGGGGGTGAAGCGCAGTTCCCGAAGCCGATAACAAGAGGCAGTATACCAAGCGCCAACGTGGCTCCTGGACTTGTCCGGCGCTTGAGCTTAGGCTCACTCCGTTTCATGGAACGATCTCGGCGAACACAAGGTTTCCAACTTTCGTAATCCTGTACCGAACACCGGCTTTTTTATACAAGCCCTCCCCGTCGGGTACATTATTGCCTATATCAAAAGGTTTTTTCCCTATCCACGTTACAGACGGATTGGAATCCGCGATCAACGCGATAGATTTGCCGTCTCTTCTGAACTCAACGATCCTTCCGTTCTTGACCGTAAGGCTTTCATCCATGCGTCCGTCAAGGCGTGAGGAGAACTCGGCGCGGACGGAACCGTCCGGCAGTATATACTGTGCCGCGTCGATCATCCCATCGGCGTCGAAGTCCCATTCCTTGCGGAAGGGAGAAACCGCCTGTTCGCGGTAATCGAATATCCCGTCTCCGTCGGTGTCGATTCGTATCCATGTAAGCAAGGACCCCGTTGTGCTTGACACATCATACGAGAGTTCCCGTTCGAATCTGCCGTCCCCGTCCTCATCGATCTTCGACGAGACAATCATGCCGCGCTGATACTGGCTGATGGAATAGAGTCGTCCATTGCGGTATCCGCGCGAAGATTCGACGATGCCGCGGTTGAGCACCGAATCCTCGTACTCGCCGTCTGCTTTTGTAGTACGTACGCCGAGCGCCAGTGAGGCCCAGTAACGTTCTGAAGGCATAGCCTCGCCGGTCTGTTCGGGGATGAAAACGGCTTCGCGCCCCTCGCCGATAAAACGCTGCATCTTGAACGGCGATACGACGACGATGCCAGGGCCGAACGAATAGAGTCGCGACTGTTTGCCTTCAATAATTTCCGCAGTCGCGATCTCCGGGTACGAGCTGTACACGATCTTTAAGTTCACTTCCCCGGTTTTGATTTCGACCGAAACGGGCAGCCCGTCTGAGAAAACCGCGATGTCGTCGAATAGTCCGTCTTGATCGACATCGAGTTCCCACGAGGATACGAGACCACGTGTCAAACGAAATCGTTCTTCGATGACCGCGTCTTTCTCGCGGTCCACTTCGACCCAGCCCGTCCAGGAAGTGATTGCGGCGATCATCGCTTTTAAGGCGGCGGGAGTCCGCAAAAGCGAAACGAGTTCATCGAGATCGCGCCGGTTCAGGGGATAGTTGCCCCCGGTGATCTCGTTGATAGCCTTCGTTTCGTCGATGATACCGTATTCCAGGGCGCGCAAGGTGGCTGCCGCCGACATGCCCCCTGCGGCTCGAAATGCGCGCACGGCGTTCTCCCGCTCGATCCTGTCGCCCATGATCGGAGCGGCCAAAACAGGAATTTCGGGATCGAACTCGGCGTACCGCCTTGCCCGAGAGACTATGAGTTCTCCGAGCGTCCGCTCGGAAGGGAGGTAGGGGACCTTCGTGACCCGTGACAAAAACAAGCGCGGAAAGGCGGGATCGTTCGGAAAACGTTCGATAGCAGCGCGTATCTCGTCGACGAAGGCGGCGCGGGATCCGTCCAAAGCCAAGGCTTTGGCTCGGATGAGACGAACGGCCGCATCGGATGAAGAAAGAAGAGCCTTCATCGAAAGTATGCGAAGGGCTTCGTCGTATCTTCGCAGACGTACGAGGAACTCTGCCTGCAAAACCGCCGCGTCCCGTTCCGAATACCTGGAAAAACCGGAACCCGAAGCGGCCGCGGCGGCGTCGGCCAGGGCATCGTAGATCGATGCGCCGGTCTTCGCCTTCGCGAGTGCGCGCAGATACAATAGATCGGAATCGGCGGGATAAATCGAAAGAGCCTGGTCGAGGAGTGATGCGGCTTCATTCCACCTTCCGGCCGAACTCAGCGCGTTCACCTCGTCGACCACCGCGCCCGTATCGACCGCCACGGAGTACGACTGCGCGGAAGACGCGACGGCGATCGCAAGGAGAAGCGCGCCGAGACCTAGGGCTTTATGAGCACGAAACGCGCCCACGGCTAGGGCCTCCCCTCCTTGGCGGGAAAGCCGAGGAGTTCGCGGACATCGGCATCTTCGAGCGTCTCGCGGGCGACGAGGGCGTCGGCCAGTTTCTCCAGCTGATCGCGGTGTTCGGTGAGGATAGAGGTGACCCGCTCGAGAGCCGACTCGAGAATGCTCTTTATCGCTGCGTCGATGCGCATGGCCGTGTCCTCGGAATAATCCTTGTGCTGAGCGATTTCCTTCCCGATGAAAATCGGCTCCTCCTCCTGACCGTAGGCGACTGGGCCCATGGCCTCGGCCATACCCCACTCGCAGACCATTTTCCGCGCGAAATCGGTGGCCTGACGGATGTCCTGGGCGGTCCCGGTCGTCGTCTCGCCGTAGATGAGCCGCTCGGCCGCGTATCCGCCGTACATGATGGCGATTCTGTCCTCGAGCCAGGATTTCGAGCGCGAGTAGACGTCCTTCTCCGGGAGGGAAAGCGTCAGGCCGAGAGCCCGCCCCCGCGGAACGACGGTCACTTTATGCAGAGGATCGGCGTTCTTGAGGTAGTACGCTAAAAGCGCGTGTCCCGCCTCGTGGATCGCCGTCGCGCGCTTCTCCTCGTCCGTGATGACGAGGCTCGTACGGGCGACTCCCATAAGTATTTTATCACGCGCATCCTCGAAATCGTCCATGAAGACCGTCGTCCTGTTTTTACGGATCGCGAAAAGAGCGGCTTCATTGACGAGATTCGCAAGGTCGGCGCCCGAGGTGCCCGGCGTGGCGCGCGCGAGCTTCTTTACATCGACCTCCGAGTCGACCGGTATTTTCTTCATGTGGATCGCGAGAATATCCTCGCGCTCCTGAACGTCGGGCATGGCGACCACGACCTGCCGGTCGAATCGCCCCGGTCTGAGCAGGGCGGGATCCAGAACGTCGGGGCGGTTGGTCGCCGCGAGGATGATGACGCCGTCCTTGGTGTCGAAGCCGTCCATCTCGACGAGCATCTGATTGAGGGTCTGCTCCCGTTCGTCGTGGCCGCCGCCGTAGCCGGCGCCGCGCGTTCGTCCGACAGCGTCGAGTTCGTCGATGAAGATTATGCACGGAGCGTTCCGCCGGCCCTGGTCGAAGAGATCGCGGACGCGGCTGGCTCCGACGCCGACGAACATCTCGACGAAATCCGAACCAGACATGTGGAAAAAGGGCACATTCGCCTCTCCGGCCACCGCCTTCGCAAGGAGCGTCTTGCCGGTTCCCGGCATACCGATGAGGAGGGCCCCCTTGGGTATGCGCGCCCCCATCTTGATGAATTTCTGCGGATTTTTCAGATAGTCGACGACCTCGAGCAGTTCGTACTTGGCCTCTTTCTGCCCCGCCACGTCGGCGAAGGTAACCTTTTTCGAGGGCTCGACATAGCGCTTGGCGCGGCTCTTGCCGAAGCTGAACGCCTTGTTGTTCCCCTGGACCTGGCGGAGCATCATCCAAATAATGAAAAAACCCAAGAGCCAGGGAGCGAAGTTTATAAGCACCTCCCACACGGTCACGCCGCGGAGAGCCCCCGTTACCTTGACATCCTTGGCGATGAGCCTGGGAAGCAGTTCCGGATCAGCGTAGGGTATGTGGGTGCGGAAACTCCGCTTCGCGCCCGTTTTGCCCTTTAAGGTGCCTTCTATTTCGATCTGATCGAAAATCTTGACACTTTCGACATCGCCCTGTTCGATACTGGCGATAAAGGAACTGTATGTGATCTCGTCGACGGAACTTCGGTCATTGAAAATGAAGAACGCGGAGAAAAGGACAACGAGAGATAGTAAAACGGCGAGGGCGGCCTTGTTTCCCCTTGCCGGCGGCTGCTCATTCCCCGATCCCTGGTGTCGCGGCGGCGGTGTCTGATCATCATAATCCATCGGGATTCAGGCTCCTTTCACAATGACGGCGAAGCGGCGAGCGCCGTTTCCACCCGAAGCGGCGCGGTATCGGTCTTTTCCTCCCCAGGCCGAGGCCAGAACGGCGACAATACCGTCTTTATCCTCGACGACGGCCACAGAATCGCGGACCGCCTGGGGTATTTTCCATTCGGAAAAAAGCTCGTCGACGCGCTTCGCGCCGCCCCGCGAGGCGATCGTATCGCCCGGTCTGCGCGAACGGACCACAAGCGGGAAACTGAAGGCACCAGCGCGTATACCCGATTCCATATTCCACGCGGCCTTGACCCTGAGTGAACCTACGTGGATGCGGCAGGGACCGTCGATTCGTACAAAATACCCGCGGCCTTCGGGAAAATCAAGGCCGAGCAGGACTTCCTCTCCCTCGCGGCAAAATCGAAGCCCCGCACCGATATAGAGGGCTGATTCCTGAGAGCGCAGGGCCTCGAGGGCGGCAAGCGCCATACGCCACGATACGCGTCGACTGCCGAGGAGTCGTCCGGCGGCCCCTACAATCGCGCGCACAGCGACTGCGGCGGGGGCGGCGAGAAGTCTCGATGCGGAAGCCGATATCGAACCATCGCGTTTTTGTATGAAGCCGACTTTTTCGGCGGCTGCGGATAAAGCCTCCTCGTCGAGAGCCGCCGAGTACGCCGTTCTTTCAAGGCCCTTGCCCCAGCCAGGAAAAGTCGAATCGAGGGCGGGAATCAGTATGGATCGCACTCGGTTTCGAAGATACAGAGAAGAGGCATTTGTAGAGTCGATGGAGTATTCAAGCCCCCGCGCCTTTACATAGTCGACAAGCTCGGTCTTTGCCAGACGAAGAAAGGGACGCAAGAAAGCGCCCCGTTCCTCGGCGATCCCGCGCAAGCCCCCCGCCCCGGCCCCGCAGAACAGGCGCATGAGGATAGTTTCGGCCTGATCATCCCTGGTGTGCGCAAGAAGCATGTAGGAAAGGGAGCGTCTTCGCATCACATTCCGCAGCGCTCGATATCGGAAGTTGCGCGCCGCAGCTTCGAGACCTTCCCCGCGCGAGGCGGACTGGATGAGGCCGGGAGCTATCGAGACGACAGTCAGGCGACAGCCCAGTTTCCGACAGGTACGTATACAGAGTTCGCGCTCCTCGGCACGTTCCCTGCTCCCTCTGATCCCATGATCGACATGAACAGCGACTACCCGTGAAACGTCCAAAGCGCAGGCTGCGGCGAGCAGGGCAGTGGAATCCGGTCCGCCTGAGTATGCGACTCCGAGCGCTTCGTCGTTTCGAATGCCTTTGCGTCGCAGAAAGCCGTCGAGCGAAGATTCGACAGGTCCCCGCGCGGTAGCCATTTCTACCTCTCCACTTAATTCATGAAAAAAAGAGGGGCCTTCCACCCCTCTCGTCGACTCGTCAGCCGAGCTGAGTAATCAGAAAAAAACTTTTGTAGCCGAGCATAAAGGCGGACCTTGTGCACACGACACAAGGCCGCCGGGGCTTTCATTTCTTCTTCTCGTCCGTCTTGGCGGCGCTGTCTGCAGCGGCCGGAGCGGGGCTCGCTCCGGAAGCGGCGCCTGCGGCGGGAGCAGCCTCGGCTGCCGGGGCTCCTTCGGCGGGAGCGGCCGCAGCGGCCTCGGCTTTCGCAAACTTGACGACAGCTACGACAAGCTCCGGACTCGTGAGAATCTTCACATTGGGGATGCTGGGAAGCTCCCGTACGTGAATCGAGTGGTTCGCCTGCAGATTCGAAACGTCGACATCGATTTTCTCGGGCAGGTGGTCGGGATCACATTCGACTTCGATCTCGTGCGCGGGATTCTCCAGAATACCGCCCTCGCGGACGCCGATCGGAGTTCCGACCAGGTGAAGCGGAACCTTCGCATGGAGTATGCGGCCCGACACGACCTCGAGAAAATCGACGTGAATTATCCTGTTGGTGAGCGCGTCCCTCTGACGGGCTTTGACAAAGGCCTTCACCTTCTTCCCTTCGATATCGATGCCGAGGATGGTGCTCTCTGAAATATCGGAGGCCATTTTCAAAAACTCTTTTTCGTTCAAAAAAACATGCGTCGCCGCTTGGCCTCCGCCGTAAATGACAGCGGGTATGCTCCCCTTGGCGCGGAGCTGGTTCAACTCGCCCCTCGTGGTTTTCTTTCGGGGAACGGCCTTTAGAATAGACTGATTCATGATAGAAGTTCTCCTTGACCTCGAACGTTATATTCGTTTTTGGGACGGCAGGATTCGAACCTGCGAATGTCGGAGCCAAAGTCCGATGGCTTACCGCTTGCCGACGTCCCAGTGCGGTCGCCTGTATCGAGCTCGAGCCCCTCGTTTCAATCGAAATCCGCCGCTGTCGCAGTGTCGGTATACGGCGCGGTTTCGTAGGCGAGCAGTATCTTTTCCTGCAGGCGGTTCCGGAAATCGGGATGTATCGGATGGGCTATATCCTTATACTCACCGTTTCTGGTCTTTCGGCTCGGCATCGCAATGAAGACACCGCTCTTGCCTTCGATGATCTTGACGTTATGCACGACAAAGCAGTCATCGAAGGTTACCGTCACGTACGCCTTCAGCTTGCCTTCTGTCGTGACCCTGCGGATGCGAATATCCGTGATCTCCATGGTTACGGCTCTCCTTGGCGTCGTGCGGAGTATGCAACGTATTCTAAACGAGTGCCGCGAAGCGCGCAAGCGGCGCCGCGAGGAAGGCTGAGTACCCTCGATCCGCCATCGCGTCACGCGCCCGTTCGGCACCCTCCCGGCCAGGGAAAACTCCGAAAACCGAACTTCCGGAGCCGCTCATCGCGGTGAATGCAGCTCCCAGACCGGACATATACTCCTTTATCCGCCCTATCTCAGGATAGACGGCGAATATCACCGCTTCAAAAGAATTGGCAAACAACCAGTCCTCCCAGGGTCCTTGGTACCGCCTCTCGAGTTCCTCCATACTCATATCCGGCTCGTCCGAGTCGTCCGGGCGCTCGCGGTCCAAGAGTCTGTACGCATCCCCGGTCCCGACGGAAAAACCTGGAAAAACAATCACGACCGAATAATCGGTTCGCGCTGGAATCGGAGAGATGCGCTCACCCCTGCCGGAGACGAGAGCCGCCCCTCCCTCGAGGAAAAAGGGCACATCACTCCCTATTCGGGCCGCGGCGGCCTCCAGCATTGCCTTACTCGCGCCGCCGCGAAGCAGCCGCTCAAGACCCGTCAAAACCGCCGCGGCGTCACTCGAGCCGCCGCCCAGGCCGGCGCCGATCGGAATATGCTTCTCCACCGCAATGGCCACACCGGTCCTCGCTCCCGTCATTTCCTTATATATCGAGGCCGCTTTGTAGACCGTCGACTGCGACGCCGAACATCCGAAATCACCTTCGATTTCGATTACATCGGGCTCTTTCAAAGACCTGATGGCGACAATGTCCGAGAGGGAAACAGCCTGAAATATACTGCGGATCCCGTGGAATCCGTCAGCGCCGCGGCGATAGACCCGCAGGTGTATATTTATCTTGGCCGGAGCCTCAACGCGGACGCATTCCGCCATTTGAAGGAGGTATTATACTTATAGATAAAACATTGTCAAACCCTGTAGAAATCGGGTGCGATAAGGAAAACAAGGTTCGAGGAAGGCGAAGCGGGTCGGAAGTCGGCTATATCAAAACGCATCTGCATTTTTAAAAAGCCGCTCTTTTTTTGAATAATCGTAGTTGACAGACCGAGGAATACTCTTTTAGATTTTCGATGGGTACGGGGTTGATATAGTACGACTCCGTCAATCGGTGGCAGGCAATACCCCCCGCCGCCGCATAGCAGGGAGGACTTAAGAATGATCCCCACCTACGGCGATTCCGCGCAGGATGAAACCAGCGAGCTCGCGCTAACGGCCGTAACGGATTACTTTCCCGCCGCTTCGGCTCCCATAGGCGGTTTTCTGTTCGACGACAGTTATGACGACTATGAGGACGACGACTTCGAAGAGGAAGAAGACTTCGAAGATCTCGACGAAGACGGCTTCGACAACGCCGACGAAGACTTCGACGACGAAGACGAGGATTTCGAGGACGAGGACGAAGACTTCGAAGACGAAGAGGTGGACGAGGACGAAGAGGATTTCGATTACGAGGACGACATCGACTACGACGATTTCGACGAGTAATCCTCGACTTTCCTTAGTATTTCCACAAGGCCGCCCCCAGGGGCGGCCTTGTTATTCTACCGCGTTTGAATCCGCTCTTGTTTCGATGTTTATTCTCTCCACTTTCGCCTGGAACCACAGCTTTTCGAGCTCATAAAACCCGCGTGTCCGCTCGGTCATGAGGTGGATGACAATAGCCCCGAGATCGACCAAAACCCATTCGTCGTCCTCTGTACGAGAACCTTTTCGCAGGGGTTGGATACCGAGCTCTGCGGCGGTTTCCATAGTCACGCGCTCAAGGCCGCGGAGATGTACTGAACTTGAAGCCGTTGCGATGACGAATCGATCCGTCCATCCCACGAGATCGGCAATGTCGAGGATGACAACATCCTTAGCCTTATGATCGGCCAAGGCCCGAGCGATTGAAACTGCCGCTCTAGCGGATGCAGTAACGTCCATTGAAATCCTTTCCAAGCAGTATCGTGAAATCGGCCGAGTTCTCGGCGGAGGCAGGCGGCTCTTGCTCGATCGACGAACAACGTATGACGCCTGCGATATTCGAGGCAGCGTTCGTATTGGAAAACCTGTCCAAAACCTTGGTCTCGGCGTAATCGTCCCGATCGGCGTTCCCGATATTGATCACATCGTAGCCGAAACTCTGAAATATCTCGGCGGCACGTTTCGCCAGACCCTGGACCGTCGTTCCGTTGAGTATTTCGATTGTGAATATTTTATCAGCAGCGGTACCCGATGCCGTGTTCGAAAGGGCGTTGAGCGTCTGTTTGACGAGATCGCGGATAAGCTCCCCGTCATATAGCGGGAACAGAAGCCGCGAGCCGTCGACATTCTTGTAGGTGCCGTTTATCCTTTGAAAGAGCAATCTGTCGGCGTCGATGCGAGCGAACAATGTAATCAGATTTTGCAGCGACTCGTCCGAGAGATCGGTTCTCAGGTTTTTCTTCAACGATGATAGGGAAGCAGAGGCGAAAAGACGATCCGATTGCGTACCGAGTCGGCGGATGAGCGATTGGATCAGTTTTTGACGTCTCGTTGCAGCGTCCGCATCCGTTTCTTCCGGATCGATATAATAAGCGTATTGGGATGCCTTTGTTCCGTCGAAGAGGCTGGCGCCCGGAGGGAGAAGAGCCGAGGGCGGCCCCTTCAAGACCACCGGTGCAGGCACGAATAGCTCGACTCCCTCGAGCACGTCGACGAGAGCCTGGAGCGAATGTTCGTCGAGAATGATAAAGAAGGAGATTTCGGTCGCGAGCAGGGTGGATATCTCTTTGATATAGGGTTTCGGACGCCGTTTGTCGTAGAGCGTATCTATTCTCGTGACACGGTCGAGCGATTTAATCAAAAGCCCCGTATCCCCCGGTACGTCGAGGAGGGCCCCCATACCGCTCGCAGGATAGAACATGAACACCTGCGTCGAAACGGGCTTACCCTCGCGTTCGAGGATGAAACAAAGGTTGATGATACGATCCGATTTGACGACTTGGCTCAGGGCGTCCGAACGCAAGGCTGCGACGAAGTAAACAAGGGTCGAAATGAGAATCACTGCAATCGCGATGAGAAGAATCGAACTTTTATCGAGCGAAACACGTTTCATCGTGCTGTTTCTCCGTCGGTCAGCGAATTGTAAAGATCCACGGTCTCGGGAGCAATGATCTTTCTCCTCGATTCTAGATAGCTGATGGTATTCCCGACAACCTCGAGGAGCATCTTCTCGGCCGGAAGGTCGAGGCAGTGTTCCCTGAACTTCGGGCTCACGGCCTCCCGTCCGGGTTCGAGTTTGTCGGCGCAGTAGACCGCTATCGCGAGAGCCGACATGCCTATGCGGCCCAGGGTGTGGACTGCGACCGCCTCGAGGATCTCCTCGTCGACGACATGATAGTCTCGGGCGAGCCGGGTAGCGGCAGCAGGCCCGTGAAGAGCCTTGTCGATCATAAGAGAAGACAGGGATTTCGAACCAGGGTAGAGGGCCGCGAGCCGCCGTTGCACCTCGCGATCGAGTTCCTTGCACATATCGTGCGCGAGACCCGCAACCCTCCCCCGCTCAGGATCGATTCCGAATCGAGAGCATATGAGCGCGGCAAGTTCCGCCGTCCTCCGCGAATGAGCGGCTCGTTGTGGCGACAGAACCGCATCCAGTTCGGCATCGAGCAGGACGGACAATCCGGGCGTACAGGTGCCGTGATCTTTGTTATCGAGATCCATAACCGTATAGTCTGTTTTCGACGATGTATTCATACACCCTCGGATCGAGAAAACGTCTAAATGGTTTTCCGGAGGAAATTCTATCGCGGACGATACTGCTGGATACTTCAACGATAGGGTTGTCCGCCCTGAGATATGGAAACATCTTTGTTTCGGATTGTATCGGATCGATCGTTTTAGTCGTTCTACGAGCGCAGATGATATCCGCCAGCTCGACGATACGCTCCGGCTCCCTCCAAGAAAAAAAACCGCCTGCAAGGTCGTCGCCGATGATCAAGCCCGGTTTGCCCTCGGGATTGTATCGCGCAATGACATCGCGCAAGGTATCGACTGTATAGGACGGCCCCCCCCTCCTAAGTTCGCAGTCGTCGACGATCATGCTTGGATCGTCCCCCACGGCGAGATTGAGCATCGCAAGCCTGTGTTCCGTGCCCGGATCGTCGATGAGGGATTTGTGCGGCGGATTGTTGGCCGGCACGAGGAGTACGCGATCGTAGGAGAACTGTGCGCGAATCGATTCGGCCATGATGAGGTGTCCGAAATGCACGGGATTGAAGCTTCCTCCAAGAATGACAATCCTCATAGGCCGTCCCCGGGAAGCTTTATTCCGCCGCTATCATCGTCTTCGTCCTCGAGACCGAAAAGATCTTCGTCATCCTCGTCGATTGCCGCAGATTCGGCTTCGCGCTCCGCCTCGGTCACCATACGGAAGAGAGCTTCGCGGAGCTGATCGAGCCCGACTTTGGAGAACACGGATATTCCGTATACCTCTTCGTCCGGGAAAAAGGCGGCGAATTCGTCAAACCTCTCGGCCGCTTCATCGAGGTCCAGTTTCGTCGCGACAATGACTCGCTTGCGCGAAACAAGCTCGGGTGAAAAGGCTTCAAGCTCCTTTAACAAAACGCCGAAGGTTTCCCTCCAACGATCGTCGGAAAGATCGATCAGAAAGGCGAGGACGCTCGTGCGCGCGATGTGTTTTAGAAACCGGACACCGAGCCCCGCTCCTTCGTGCGCCCCCTCGATAATGCCGGGTATGTCGGCGATCACGATGTCCCTGTCGTGGACATGAAGCATGCCGAGATTCGGTATTTTTGTTGTGAAGGGATAGGGGGCGATCTTCGGCCGCGCGTTCGTGTATGAATCGAGGAGGGAAGATTTACCGGCGTTCGGCAGACCCACAAGTCCGACGTCCGCGATCATCCTGAGCTCGACCTTGAGTCTGACTTCGACGCCGCTCTGCCCGGGTTGGAACTGTCGCGGCGCCTGGTTGACCGAGGACTTGAAGTGCGTGTTTCCCCAGCCCCCCCTGCCGCCTTTCAGAAAACACCAGCGTTCCCCGTCTTTTGCGCGGCCGAAATCCTTCAGGATCTCCCCGCTCTCGGCATTGCGCAGTATCGTTCCCGGGGGTATTGGTATTATGACGTCGTTCCCGTTGCGGCCGTTCATGTTCCTGCCCATGCCGGGTTGTCCGTTCTCGGCCCTGAAACACTGCTTGTAGCGGAGGTCTGCGAGGGTTCTCAAGTTCCTGCGGACTTCGAAGACGACGTCGCCGCCGCGGCCCCCGTCGCCGCCGGCGGGGCCGCCAAGGGGGACATACTTTTCGCGACGAAAGGCGACGCAGCCGTCGCCGCCCTTGCCAGAGGAGACGATAATGGTGGCCTCATCGGCGAACTTGATCAAAACTCGCTGCTCCCGGTCTCAAAAATGCAAAGAGCCGCTTCCGTCGCCTTGTCCGGAGCGGCTCCTTCGCCAGCGCACTTCATGTAAAGCTGCTGTTACTTTTCGACGGCGGCCTTGATCCCGGCGTATTTTCGGCCGCGGTATTCCTTAAAAAACACCGTGCCGTCGACGAGGGCGTACAGTGTGTCGTCCTTGCCAAGGCCGACGTTCTCGCCGGGGTGTATCTTGGTGCCGCGCTGCCGGACGATGATCGAACCGGCTTTTACCACCTCGTTGCCGTAGGCCTTGACGCCCAGACTGTGTGGATTCGAATCGCGGCCGTTGACGCCTTTATGAGCCATAGATTATCCCTCCGAACTCCGTTCTATTTCAACGACGACGGCATCGGGAAAGTCCCGTGCAACATCGGTCAAACCACATACAAGAAAATCCGCTATCCCGCGGGCCCGGCCTGTATCGTCGGCCGGTACCAGTACGCTGAAATCGAGCGAGCCCGGTCTTTCGGCCCTGCCCCTGATCTCGATCCCCGGAAGGAGTTCGAGGCTCCGAAACGCGGTACGCGCGAGTATTGTAAAAGCCGCGCACACCAGGTCGGACCCCCGTGAGCCGCACCCCGCGTGGCCGCTCGCGGTGAAGGCCGAGATGCAGCCCGCCGCATCGAGGGACAGCCGGGCTCGAATCACGCCACCGCCCCTCGTACCGTACTTACGCCGTTATTTCCTCGATTTTGAGCAGAGTGTAGATCTGCCTGTGTCCGCGGGTCCGGCGATAGTCCTTTTTCGGCTTATACTTAAAAACTACGATCTTATCGCCCTTGATCTCGTCCTGGACGACGGCCTTGACTGCCGCTCCCGCGACATAGGGAGAACCGACCGAAACCTTGTCTCCGGAGACCATGAGGACCTTGTCCATCGAGAGAGCGGCGCCCTTCTCGGCTGCGATTCGGTCTACCTTCAGAACTGCGCCCTTCTCGGCGCGATACTGTTTTCCGTTGATTTCAACGACTGCGTACATACTGCGATCCTTTACGTGCCTATATTGAGAGGTTTTTATACACCGCGTCTTACTTGACTGTCAATCAGCGTCGAAACGCCATGACCTGCGGCGACCTCGGGTCCCATTACTCGAATACGGAACAGGAGTCATGACACACAATGTTTCGCCGGTCCCTACATCGCCTCCAGAAAGGGGATGCAGATCAGCGATGTTCCGACTTCGAAGCTCCTTTTCGCCGCGCGGACCAATTCGAGGCGCGTGGCCGCGAGATCTGCGTCCGAGTTGTTGAGTACGGGATTCTCCCGATACCAGGTCGAAAAATCGGATGCAAGATCGTGGAGATAGCCTGCTAAGATCGAGGGCTCCAATGCCGAAGCGGCAGCAGCCGCGGCCTCGGGAAGTTCGGCGATTCGCCTGACGACCGACCAATCGGCATCGGAGGCGAGCAGTTCGGGGCGCAGCTTGCCCTTTCCCGCGTTGCCCTCGCCCGCCTCGTGCTTTCTGATGATCGACGAGGCTCGAGCGCCCATGTACTGAATATACGGTCCAGTATCGCCGGTGAACGACAGCGACTGTTGGGGATCGTACAGCATGTCTTTAATCGGTCCCGTCTGCAGAAGGAAATAGTGTAGAGCGCCGAGAGCGATTTTCTCCGCGACTGCGGCGATGTCGCCAACCGCTTCCTCACGTCCCTTCTGCTCTATTTCCTTCGCCGCGAGAAGAGCAAGCTCGTCGATGAAGTCATCCGCATCGACGACCGTGCCTTCGCGCGTCTTCATCCTTCCGGAGGGAAGATTGACCATGCCATAGGACAGGTGATGCAGATCGTCGGCCCAGGCGTATCCCAGGCGGCGGAGTGTTTCAAACAGTATTTTAAAGTGGTACTGCTGCTCGTTCGCGACGACATAAATGAGCTCATCGTAGGGCCAGGCCTCGTGGCGCTTGATCGCCGTTCCTATGTCCTGGGTGATGTACAGACTCGTCCCGTCCTTTCGCAGGAAGACTTTGCGGTCGAGGCCGATATCCTCGAAATTGCCCCAGACCGAACCGTCCTCCTCCTGATAAAAGACGCCTTTCGCCAGTCCCTGTTTGACATTTTCCACGCCAAGCTGGTAGGTCTCGCTTTCGAAATCATACAGATCGAAGGACACCCCCGTGCGCGCATACGTCGCCTCGAGACCCTCCATGACCCAGTCCTTCATGGTCTTCCAAAGAGCCAGGACCTCGGGATCGCCCTGCTCCCATTTAAGAAGCATTTCCTGGGCTTTTTCCTCGGCCCGGGGGTCCTCCTCCTTGAGCTTGTTGAAAAGCACATAGTACTTTCCGACGAAGTGGTCACCCTTGAGTCCCTCGTCCTTGGGGGTCCTTCCTCCGCCGTAGACCTGGTAGGCCAGCATCGACTTGCAGATGTGGACGCCGCGGTCGTTCGGATGGTTGACCTTGCGGAGTTCGGCCCCGGCGTTCTTGAGTATTCGTGACAGGGACTCTCCCAGGGCGTTGTTGCGCAAATGACCCAGGTGAAGAGGCTTGTTGGTGTTCGGGCTCGAAAACTCGATCATGATTTTCTTGCCGGCGAGCATGGATGAGGCGCCCCAGGAAGGCGAGCGCGCATCGCGAAGCACCGCGGCCGCCACCCTGCCTCGATCGAAATGAACATTGAGATAGGGGCCTTCCGCCGAGACTGTTCCGAGTTCGCTCGCTTCGGCGTCGCGCGACAGGGCCTCGGCCGCGGCCTGGGCGATCCGCGCGGGCGCGGTGCGAAGAAGTTTGGCGAAGGGGAACATGGGAAAACCCAGGTCCCCGAGTTCGCTCGATGGCGGCCGTTCGGCGATAACTTCGTCGGCGGAAATCGCCGCCGTGTTTCCGCTCGTATGCGCAAGTTCAGTCAGCGACCGCGCGATTATTCGTTTCCACGCGGCTTTAAGCTCGGTCATGTGATGCTCCACATAAAAGGTAGCAGAGTGTAGCCTCGGAAAGCGGGAACCATCAAGGCGCCTCTCCGGCGAGGGCGCGGAGAGCCTGTTCGGCCGAAAGGGGAAGAGAAAGCCGCTTGTGACGCGAACTCTGACCCGAAACGAGTTCGATCTCGGACTTGGAAATACCGAGGGCCTGGGCGAGGCAGGCGCGCAGCTCCTCGTTGGCCTTGCCCTTCTCGGGCGGGGCGGCCACGCGCACAAGCAAGGCCTCGCCGCGAAGACCGCAGACTTCCGAGCGCGCGGCTCCGGGCATCGCCTTTACATCGACGAGGAGTCTTCCGCCGCTCGTTTTTAACCAGCCGTGTTCGGGCATGCCGCTCTTAGAAAGCGCCGGCCTCTTTTATCCTCATGCCGCCGGATTGTTCGACCCAGACCGAAAACGCCTCGCCCTTTTTAACCGCCTTGTGAACCGCGTTCCCGTAGACGCTCCTGACAATGCCCGCGCCGCGCGAGGCCTCCTCGCTCCGGATGATCGCCATGAGTTCGCCGCGCCGCGCCGTAAAGACGTCGGGCGCGATGCCGTAGAGATCCTCCTTATCGCGCCTGAACATCAGGGGGATGCCGTTCTCGTCGGTCGCCGAAAGCGTAATGCCATCAGCCTCGGCGAGCTGATCGGAGAACACCTTGTTGGGAATCCAGAGGTTGAGTCTCTCCCCCGCGGCGATTTCCGAGTAGACAAAGTTGCAGACGATCGCGTCGACGTAGAGCTCCTTGCCGGGCAGGTCGACGTTCTGCACTCTGGCGGGTTCCGCCGAACCCGGCTTATCGAAAAACGAGAGCGTGGCCTTTATGCGGCCCTCGGAAAGATCGTCGATCTTCACTTCGAGGGCCTTGAAGTCACGGTCGAGGTTGCGCACGGTGGTGGTGAGTTCGGCGATGCGCTTTCTCCCCTCGATATACTCGTCGAACTCACGGGTGGTGTCGGCGAGACCCACGAGCAGCACGAGGATTATGGCCAGTCCCGCTAAAGCGGGCAGAGCACCGGCCGCCTTGATACCCATGCCGACCAGTTCGCGGAACGCGATGCCGATAGCTGAGGCCGCCCCGAAGTTCTCGCCGGCAGCGTCCGCCATGAGACGGCCGGCCGAAAGCGCGTTCCAGAGTTTCAGAACCGCTCCGACCGTGAGCAGGGCCGCGAGAATGATGATTCCCGTGTTCGTCGTGAACAGGAACTTAGCCCCGTCCGCAAGCACGTATAAAATGCCCTTGAAGGCCTCGACCTTATCCATCTCAGTCCTCCAGTATCTCGACGCCGCCCCGCAGACGGCAGACGACTTTATATACGACGCCCTCGTCGAAGCGCGAGAAGTCGAGCGATTCGTGCACGGCCGATCCGAAAGCGCCGGCCGCCGCGCTTGCCGGCTCGCCCTTCGCCGCCTCGGCGCGAACGGCTCCGAACGCCGACACGATCGCGGCCCGCTCGGCCGAAGTCCATTGTACTCCGTCCAGCACCCGGGGAAAGCCCTTCCGATCGTAGGCGTCGAACAACAGTGTACCCGAAGCAGGACTTGTTGTGTCGGTGAAAATGCGGTAGGGGAAGGCGAGATATGAGCGTTGCGAGGCCATCCCTCCTCCCGGAGAAACGAGGGGGACGAGAAGCATATCGATGAAGATCGACCGACCCGGCAGCGTCCGTTCCACTATCGAAATCTCGCCTCCCGCGAGATCGTACAAGCGAAGCCGTACCGTGATATCGCTTTCGCTCTTTTTCACGATCATGAACTTGAGGGGGACAGTCTCCGATCTGAGCCGCTCGGCGAGCTGTTCGAGGCGGGCTATTTCGGTTTTCTGCTGTTGATTCGCATAACGTATCCAGAATAGACCGCCCAGGAAAAAACTGATCGCAATGATGGCTGCTCCGAGGATGGGAAAGCGTCGGCGGGTATTCATCTTCAGGCCCTGCCGATCAGCTTGAGAAACTGCGCTTCGTCGATCAATTTCGTCCCGTAGGCGGCGGCTTTTTGATTCTTCGCCGAGCCCGAATGCGGATCGTTGGTGACGAGGTAGCTGAGTCCCTTGGTCACCGATTCTTTGACCGAGCCGCCGAGCGAGCGGACGAGGGCCTGGGCCTCGGCCCGCTTCATCGACGCAAGCTCGCCCGTGAAGCAGAAACTCAGACCGCTCAAAGGTCCGGCCGTGATCGGTTCCGCGATGCGTACCGCGCCCGTCGCGAGAAGCTCGTCCATCTGGGGACCGAGTTCGGCGAGTCCGTCGACGATCGTTCTCGCGGTGATTTCCGCAAGCCCGTCCACCGTGGCGAGGTCCTCCACCCTCGCCGCGCGGAGCTTCTCGAGCGTGTCGAAGCCCGCGCTCACCGCCTTTTCGACGATGAGTTCGCCGATGCCTTCAATATCGAAGCCTGCGACGAAACGGGAGAGGCTCAGTTCCTTCTTCGACATGAGATTCCGCAGTATTTTACGGGCGAGTTTCTCGCCCATGCGCTCGTACTCTGCGAGTTCCTCGACGCTGAGGCTGTACAGATCCGCGATAGTCTTCACCCGCCCCGACGCATGGAGTTTCCCGAGAATGACCGAGCCGAAGTCGCGCACGTCGAGCACCGAGAGCCATTTCTCGAGCCGGTGGAGGGTTTTCTTCGGGCAGGAGGGGTTCGGGCAATATAGCCGCGTCCCTTCGTCGACGAGGGCCGCGCCGCAGGAACAGCGGGAGGGCACCCGTATCTCGTCCGTTCCGGGAGGATTCTCGACAAGAGCCTCTATCTTGGGGATGATCTCGCCCCGCTTGGTCAAAATGACCCGCGAGCCGATTCGAAGCCCCATACTGCGGATAATATTCGTGTTGACGAGATTTGCGCGCTGCACTGTGGTTCCGGCGAGGCGGACGGGATCGACGATTCCTATAGGGGTGTAATTCGCGCCCGTCTCGCTCCACTCGATTTCGCGCAAGGTCGAAACCGCCTCTTCGAGACCGAACTTGAAGGCGATCTGTTTTTCCGGCCGGGCGCGGGCCATGTCCTCCTCGTCGATCTCGCGGCCCTTGACCACCAGGCCGTCGATATCGTAGGGAAGAGCCGGCCTGCGATCCATGACGCGGGCGCGATAGGCGATCACGTCTTCGGCTCTGGTGAACACTTCCTGCGGAGATGTTTCAAAGCCCATCTGTACGAGCCAGGCAGTTTTCTCAAGCTCGTCGGAAAACGGCGATACACCGTTTGGCAGAAAACCGCGGGCGTCGTAGCAGATGACCTTGAGATCCTCGCTGCCTGTTCCGTCCTTTCGCTTCATAAGGCCGTTGGCCGCGTTCCTGCAGTTGGCCTTGTCGGCGTACTTTCGCTTGTGCACATCGCGGGTCATGACGACTTCGCCGCGGATACCGCCGGTGAACTCTACCGGCAATCGATGGATGACTCCCTGCATCCTGCGGGCGTTCGGCGTGATATCGTCGCCGACCGCGCCGTCGCCGCGCGTGACGGCGCGGACAAGCGATCCCGCGTCGTATTGCAGTTCGAGGCTCGCTCCATCGAGCTTGTACTGGACGATGTACTCCCTGTGAGCGACCTTCTCGCACCAGGTGAGAAACTCCTCGGGACACGAAGCCTTCTCCTGGCTGCCCATGGGTATGATGTGCCTCGCCTTGGGCCAGCCGTCGGATGCGTCTGCGCCGACCTCGGCGAGGACCTCGCTGTCGGGTGCGATCTCCTTCAGCTCGTCCCAGAGCGCGTCGAACTCGGCGTCGGAGATTTCGGGTTGACCGTTGTAATACAGAGCCTGGTGCTTACGGATAAGGCGCTCGAGCTCGGCGGCCCGGCCCTTTGTCTTCCCTGCCATAGCCTGGTAATACTACGCGCGGCGGCAGAAGCTGTCAAATCAGTGCCATGCCGTTGACCCTCGCAGGACTTCTGCCATAGGCTTCGGCGATGGAATCTCGCGGCAGTCTCCCCGACAAGCGGCTTTTTCTATTGCTTCCCGCGGCTTTTATCATGTCGCTCGCCATCGGGGTCGTCAATCTCGGCATGCTCTTTCTGGTCAAGGGAAAACACGGAGCCGGACCTGAAACCATAGGCTGGTTCACGGCGCTCTGGTGCGTCGCGTATTTTTCGGGTTGTATAGCGCTCAGGCCCCTCTCAAGCCGCCTCCGCGCGGCCTCGTCCATGATACTGTCATGCGCGCTCATCTCCGTGCTGCTCGCACTGTACGCGCTTACACCTTCGCTGCTATCCGCATTCATCTCTTACGGGCTGTACGGATTCTCGTGCGCCCTGTTCTGGCCTCGGGCCATGGGATGGCTCGCGGCGGGCTTGGAAGGAACGGGCATAAGCCGGGCTTACGGCGCCTACAATATCGCCTGGAGCACGGCGGGAATTCTCGCGCCCTACATCGCGGGAGCTCTGTCCGAGCGGGACCCCCCCCTGCCGGTGCATGTCGGCATCGCGCTCTTCGCGGTGAACAGTATATTCGTTCTCACCGCATCGTTTCGTATCCCTTCGCCAAAGACTGGTGTGGAAGAAAAGGGAAGGGCATCGGCGACCGATCATTCAACGCCATTACGCTATCCCGCATGGATAGGCGTTTTCGCAGCCTATGTCATTTTCGCCGTCTTCTCCAATATTTTCCCCGTCTTCGCAAAGGACGAACTGTCCTTGAGCGAATCGGCTATAGGGCTGATACTTCTCGCACGAGCATCGGTAACGGCTGTCGCATTCTGGCTCATCGGACGATCGAGTTCATGGCAGTTCAAGCGGAAACTTCTGATCGCGCCTCTGTGCGCCGGATTCGTCCTCGACCTCGTCTTCATTTTTGTTCGGAGCACTGTCGGTTTCCTTATCGGCATCAGCCTTTCCGGTATTATCGTGGCCCTCGCGTATTCGATGTCGGTTTTCTACGGTGCCTCGGGCGCTGCCGACCGCGACAAACGCATGAGCATCCACGAGGCCGTGTTGACCGCAGGGCAGGTTGTAGGATCGGTCGCGGGAGGAGCCCTGTACCAACGATTGTCCTGGCCCTCGATTTTCGCAGCCGCCGCGATTCTGCTGGCCTTGTGCATCGCGGGACAGGTTCGTTTTTTGAGAAAAGCATGAGAGTTTTCATCTCCGCCCTCGTCTGGGCTCTCGTTCTTGTCGTGACGAGTTCCTGCTCCCGAGGAACGTACAGGTACGAATTGGCGGCCGAATCCTCCTTAAAAAGCCGACTTACAGCCCTTGTCGACGCTTTTCCGCCGCCCTCCTCCTGGATACGCGTACAATCCGGGGAGAAGGTCGATGCGATTATCGAACTGACAACCGAGCCACGTTCGCCTTCTTCCTCATTCGCCGGCCGCCGGTATCGAGCGGCGGCGGTCGCGTTGAGCGACACACGTTACTCGGTAAAAAAAGACGAGGCTGTACAGCTCGGCCTTGTTCCGCTCGAAGACATCCTTCCCCCCCGGCGGGCGCTCGCGGTCGAGGACACATGGCCCGGAGAGCGCGGCTACCCCTTCGACGAGGAGCTTTTTCTCACGATCAGAAACACTCGCAGTACCTCATATTCGTATTCACCGCGATCCGCCATCGGAGCATGGCTCGTCTCGGCTGCAGGGGCGGCTGAATTGATCTGGGGCGCGCCCTGCACCCTCGCAGCTGCCGGGGATTTCCAAACCGCGGAGCGGCACGGCCGCTTTTTGACGGAAGACGGCATCGACAAGCTCCTGCGGGGCGGTATCATCGACCGCATACGCAAAGCCGACATCGCCGTGGTGAACTTCGAAGGCGTCGCCTCGAACCGGGGGGAGCCGAATCCGAAAAAACGTTTCCACTTCAAGATGCCGCCGCATTCCGCCTGCGCGCTGAAAGACGCCGGTTTCGATGTCGCGCTCCTGGCGAACAACCATGTTTTCGACTACGGCGACGAAGCGCTCTTCGACACGCTGGATAATTTCAAGACAGCCCGACTCGCCGTCGTCGGCGCCGGAAGGAACATCGAAGAAGCATCCGAGCCGGCCATATTTACAGTCCCCGCCTACGGCCGCATACGGGTCTTCGGATTCGCCTCCTTTCCACAGGAAAGCCTCGGCTTTACCACCGACGATGCTGCGGCAGGGCCGACAAAGCCTGGTATCAACGCCGACGAAGAGCGGACGATCGAATCGATCCGGAGGGCGGCCGCAGAGGGCGATACGGTCGTCGTCCTCGCACACGGCGGCGCCGAATATGTCATGTGGACGAGTCGGGAGATCAAGAAACGATACGCCCGTTTCGCTGAGGCCGGGGCCGCCCTTGTCATCGGCGGGCATCCGCACGTCCTACAGGGTATTGCGGCAGAAGGCGATTCGCTCATCGCGTACTCTCTCGGGAACTTCCTCTTCACCGGCCTCGAGGAACCCGAAATCTCGGTGCCCGGCGCCCTCGTCGAGTTCTTACTGTATAAAGAAACAGTGCGAGGATTCAGAATTCATCCCGTCGTGGTAGGTATCGAACACACCTCATCAGACCCATCGAGAGCGGCCGCAGAGAGGCGCTTTTCATCCCTCTGTGTATCTTCGGACAAAGAAAGCTCCGCCCCAGGCAAACGTTAGGCGACATTCATACCCTTTCTTCGTCGTTTTACCCTTGACAAAAACACGAAGCGTACTAATCTCTATATTTATAATTACATATATTTCCAATAGAACGACGTAGTTCAATACTGTGATTCTTCGTAAAAAGTACCGTGTAAACAAGTAAGTCAGGCTCGAACGATCCGCTTTGTGGGATGACTGTATGCTTTTTTGGCATACGAGGAGTCGATACGATGATGGTCAGAATGAGTCTTCGAAACAAACTCATACTTTCCGTTCAGGGCGCAATTCTATTCTGTTTCACCGGCTTTTACCTCTTCGAAGTTCTTTCGCAGATGCGGAACATAAATGCAACAATGAGCGACACCATATCAGTCATGAGCGAACTCGCATCGGTGTGCAGCGAAGACTACCTACGCAAAGACGATACGAAGGCTCTCCAACGGGTCTTCGATTCGTACATAAAGCACAGCGAAATACTCGGAATAGAGCTTTTCGCCCCTGATGGTTCTCTTCTATCGAGCGCAGATGATCCCGAAGCCTCGATACAGGTACCGCGCGAGACACGTAGCGTTAAACAGCTCGACGTTGTTTCGGATAACAAGCAACTTGCGTCATTAAAAATCACGTTTACGAACAGACGTATTCTAAAAGAAAAAACGGATCTATTCATCGAAATGACGATCATGATCCTTCTCATCTTCGGCTTTATGTGGGAGGTAATGTACCTCATCGCAAAACGTCTTATACTGCGCCCCGTCGTACGCCTTTCCGACATGATCATGGATATCGCCCAGGGAGAAGGGAATATCGCAGTCAGCATCCCCGTGAACAACTACGACGAGGTCGGCCGCCTCTCGGTGCATTTCAATGAGTTTATAGGAAAGCTCCGATCGATCGTCATAAATATCAAGAAGGTCGCAGCCCTCAGTAAATCCCTGGGCGAGGAATTGGCGCAGAAAACCTACGACGTTTCGACCTCGGCAAGCCAGATATCATCTTCTATCGAGTCTATGAGCGAGAAGACGGCGGCATTGAGCGATGAAATTACGCATTCGAGCGAGGAAATGGCCAAAATCGCCGTCTTTATCGAGCGAGTCGTCGACCTCATCCAGGAGCAGGCTTCATCGGTCAATGAATCATCAGCCGCCGTCCAACAGATGATAGCGAATGTCGGCACGATCGAAAGCTCGACGGAGAGCAAACTCGTACTCGTCAAGAATCTCGAAGACCTCGCAAAGCGCCTAGACGCCGACGCAGCCCAGAATCTCATCGAGATGGAGGAAACCTCCGCCTCGACAGCCTCGATATCGGAGATGATCTCGGTCATCAACCAAGTAGCCAGCCAGACAAACCTACTAGCCATGAACGCGGCCATCGAAGCCGCCCACGCAGGTGAGTTCGGAAGAGGGTTCTCCGTCGTCGCGGACGAGATCCGGAAACTCGCGGAGCAGACGGCTTCTAATGCAAAAGAAATATCTTCATCCCTCAACAGCATCGTCGACAAGATTACCCATACGACAGACATGACGAAGGAGTCGACGAAGACGATCGCTCAGGTAATACATGGAATCTCGGAAGTCGCGGGCGGCATGCAGGAGACCATGTCGGGACTAAAAGAGATATCCATCGGCAACCGGCAGATCACGGAATCGCTCGGAGAGCTCAATAAACTGACAGAAGAAGTAAGAAACTCGGGCTCGGAGATGCGAGGAGGCGCCTTCAGAATAAACACATCGCTCAAGACGATAGCCGAGGTAGTAGCCGAAGACCGTGACGGCATGGATCAGATCGCACAAGCTATACGGGTTATTTCTGAATCGATGGCCTCGCTCTCCGATCTTTCGTCGCAGAACGCGCAGAATATAAAAGCCCTCGACGAAGAGGTATCGAAGTTCAAAACCGAATAAATACATCTACGAAAGGAATGAGTTTCATGAAAAGCCTGGACGGGAAAGTGGTTGTCGTAACGGGAGCGGGATCGGGTATGGGCCGCGCTCTCGCATTACTGTGCGCCGAACGCGGCGCTTCTTTAGCCCTCGCCGATTATAATACCGAAACGGTGGAAGAGACCGCCGGTATAATCTCGTCACGCGGTTTTCCGTGTATAGCGCATAGAGTCGACGTATCCGACCGTACCGCCGTCCGCGGATTCGCGCAGACCGTCATTGGTCATTACGGCTTCGTCGATGTCGTTTTCAACAATGCCGGCATCATCCCCATGTTCGAGCGTTTCGAACGATCAACCTACGAAGTCATGGAACGCATAATCGCCGTCAATTTCTGGGGTGTCGTGTACGGCAGCAGGGAGTTTATCCCGTATCTGCTGCAACGCCCCGAGGCCGCTCTGGTCAATACATCGAGCGTCTCGGGCATTCTTGCATACATGGGGCTCTCTCCCTATGTCGCGTCGAAGTTCGCGGTACGCGGACTTACCGAGACTCTCCGCATGGAGTATCGAAAAACAAACCTCAAAGTCATTGCGGTGTACCCGGGGGCCATCGCCACCCGGATCAAGGAGAACTCTCCTTTTTATACCGACGAGGAAAAACGTATCGCGAGAATGCAGTTAGAAGACAAAAAGACCGTCAAGCATCTGACATCGGCGGAAGACGCGGCGCGAAAAATACTCGCCGGCATGATGGCCGGTAAAGCCCGCATCATCATCGGAAAAGACGCCGTAATGCAGGATCTCATGGCCCGTTTTTTCCCTTCTTCATACGCGGGCTTCTTATATTCGGCCCTTAAACATCGATTGCCTGAGTAACGGGTGGTATCATGCATAAAAGAGTATGTGTCATCACGGGCGGCGGAAGCGGGATAGGCTTCGAGACGGCGAAGATTCTCGGAAGGAATTACAAAATTATAATTGCAGGACGGAGTCTTGAAAAACTCGAAAAAGCGAAGAGCGCTCTGGCAGAGGAAGGCGTCGACGCCGAGTATGCGGTGTGCGATGTCGCCGACAGAGCTTCGGTCGAGCATCTCGCCTCCATATCTCGGGAGCTCGGCGAAATCTCGGCTTTGATCAACTCGGCAGGACTTTCCGCGGCTATGGGCGACGCCCGCACGATTATGGAAGTCAACGCCCTCGGTACCGTGAATGTCAACGAAGTGTTCGGCGAGGTGCTTCAGGGCGGCTCTTGCATAATCGATGTGGCGTCCATGGCCGCCTATATCGTACCGAAAATCGTGCTCCCTCTGGGCGCCTATCGGTACAGCAGGATAGACGGGAAGTTGTTCATGAAACGGATGATGTCACGAGTGAACTTTTTCCCAAAAAGCCTTCGGGCGGACATGGCATATTGCATTTCCAAGCATTTTGTAATCTGGTACGCGAGAACCGACGCCGCACGACTCGGTCAAAAAGGAATACGGGTCATTTCGATCTCGCCGGGCATGTTCGAGACGCCCATGGCCGAGGTCGAGCGCGAGAAAGCGTCGAAGTACATTCAGTATACCGCTTTCAAGCGCTCGGGCGAGCCCGAGGAGATAGCCCATCTCATCGCCTTCTGCGCGGGCGACAAGCCGGGCTATCTCACAGGCACCGATATACTCTGCGACGGCGGTTGCGTCGCCTCGGGATTCAATCCTTTGAAGACCAGGATGCCGTCCTTATGAGCCCTGCCTCACGAAGGCGTCCTTGTATCCCAATGAACGTATCTTGAGCAGCGCGAGTCCGCTTTCGTCGCGAGCTATGGGGCCGATGTACAATCGATAGGCCTCGCCGTTTTTTGTCGAGATACGTTCGATCGCGACTGGATAGTTTGACCGAAGGCCTGAACTCGCAGCTACAAGAGCGTCGTTACTGCCATAGACACCGATCTGAATGTAGTACGCGCCCTTGTCGAGTCCTTTGATGATCGGCAGCGATAGAGGGGGCTCGGCAATGCCGCCGGTACCCTTGATTGTCGCGACGGTCGAAGGGGGCGGAGCAGGCTGAGTCGGGACAAGCGTCGGAACCGTTTCTTTGGCCGCCGCCTCGGGAGGCCGAGGAAGGGCCGGCTCGAGAACGACGACGGCTGCGCCCTTCGAAGCCGGAGCGGAAGGACCGCTCGTGATACTTTCGGTCGGCGATGGAACAGGAGGTACGGCCAAGGCTGTCTCTGCAGGAGTCTTGAGCGCTGGTTTCGCGGCAACGAAGGCGCCGGTCGCCGACTCGGCGGCAGGACTGGGCTCCGCGAGTGAGGCCACCGCCGTCGATGGTGGAAGCGGCGTAGGACGCTCGACGGCGATAGCGCTCGGCGCGGCCCCGGTATCGACGGGGTTCTTGACGACAGGTTCGTCGTTCACCGCCACTGTCGTCGAAGATGCAGAGGGTCTGGCTGCGACAAGACTTTCGCTCGGAAGAGGAACATCGGGTTCGGCCATCTCGGCTACCGACGGCCGGGCGGCCGTGGGCCTTCCCCCTCCTATCGCGACGACACCGGTCTGGAGCGGTGCCTTCGGCGCCGAGGGTTCGGCGAGAGCGACATCGACCGGACCTGAGGAGTAAGAGGGACTGGGACGCGAATCTCCGATCGCATCTGCGGACTGTGAAGTTTCAGCTTCGGCAAGTTCTACGGACGTACCGGCGACTGTCGCAGCTGGCTTATCTACATAGACCGCTTCGGGAACACCAGGCAGTTCAGCTTCAGATAACTGGACTACTTCTGAGGTCGCTGAAGGAGAAGCCGTAGACGGCCGCGCGAGGGCGAGCGCTTCCGCTCCCTCTGTTTGCGTCCTTTCGCGGACAGAAGGCTCCGCATCGCTCAAGAGCGGTACTTCCGGCTTGGCAGGCGGAGAAGGGATTCGACTGAGTACCGGGTCGGGAGCTTCGGAAGGCCGAGCTTCGGGGGCCTTCGGTTCCGCGAGGGCTGTGACGCTAGACGGTTCAGATGAGCTTGAGGGGCGCCTCAAGGTTTCGACCGAGGCCGTCTCGGGCTGTGCGGGGCTCGTGCTCGGTTTAACCGCAACGCTTGACTCCGTCGAAACCGGAGTTGCAGCCGCGGGTGTCTGCGCGCTGGGTTCGGACAGTTTCGGAAGTGGAGCGATTGTCTCTGCCGGTGATTTCGAAGAGCGTGCGAGAACCTCGGCGCGCTGCGGAGCGGCGCTCGCGACGGCCGGTGGGGCTTGTACGGGCTGGGCTGTCGTAGTTACCGACGGAGTGGCCGGCTCAGTCGGTGCCGTGGGCTGTACTGGAGGCTGGCTCGGGACGGCAGCTTGGACCGGAGGAGTCGAGGACACGGTCGCCGGCGCAGTGGTGGCGACAGAGGCTGAGCCCGACTCTGCTGCCGCGGCGGCGAGAGCGGCCTTTTCACGTTCGAAGAACACTCTCGGATTGAAGTCCGGATCTGCGGAGACTCCGGCGCGGGCCGCCGGCAGGGTGGCCTCGGCCTCGGATGCAGCTAACGACACCGCCCTGACCCGAACAGCCGAACCAGGTTTCATGCCGAGCGCTTCGGCGGCCTTGGGCGATAGAGCGATGAAGACGCCGGGATTGGCGACATTGCTGACGATCGTGACTGTAACGGTCTTGCCGTTTTCGAGATTGCTGACCTCTATGACGCTGTCCCGGGGAAAGGAGTTACAGGCCGCGTACAAGCCTTCAGCAGGGAATTCGCCGGCTCCTCCGGTTATGGCGCTGCCTTCCCAGGTGGCTGCTCCTACACTGAGAACGAACAGCGAGAGTACAGCGACTGCGAGATTCTTTTTCATAGTCGATCTCCCTTGGCAAGGGTTGTAAGCAGTTCGACACAGGACGCGATGCATGCCGCGCCCGCCTTCGCGGCTTCTCTTTCATGGTGAAGTGCGGCGTCCTCGGAGTCCGGTGGGCATTCGACAGATCCTTCGAGCATTACCTTCGCGTCGGCGATTCGGACCAGTCGATACCCGATCCGCCGTGGTAGAAGGACTCCCTTCACAAACGAAGATTCCTTCCACTCGACATATAGTCTAATGTCAAAATCCACAAATGCATCACGTAAAGCCTTTATATCCGGAAGTGTCGCCTCCCACTGCGAACGAGTCGCAGCCTCGACCGAGGCATCGGAGACAACAAACCCTGCGTCGAACAAGCGATTCATACACCCTGTCACCAGAAAAGGCATGGGCGTGCTCCTTCCTTTTTCGCTGAATGAGGGGTCTTCCGCAGGAGAGACGCCGACGGTCATGGCCGAGGCGGACAACGAGATACAAACACCAAGAGCCCAGGAAAGGGCGGTGCGGAGGAGCTTCGCGCTCATGAGTGCCTTCCCATACACTTTGCCTATCGGCGAAGGAGGGGGCGAGCCTTAGCCTGTCGTCGAAAAAGTCGCTATGTTTCGCTTTACCCCGGCTTCCATTGCCCGGTTTTCCGTCAATATGCTAGGATGCACGTATCTTTCTATGCAGTATTACGCTATTCAGGTGTATACCGGGGATGAGGACGAGTTTTTAAAACTCTTCATCCAAAAAACAAACCAAAACAAGTTGTATCTCCCTAAACGGGCAGTCAATCAACGTCGTCGCGGGAAAATAGTCCATGAAATCACGCCGCTTTTCCCCGGGTATGTCTTTGTAGAATCAGAAAATCTCCTCGACGATCTCGATCTGTATTGGGCGATCCGAACGACAAAAGGCTTTATACGCTTTCTCGGCGACAATAAAAAGCCGACTCCCATTTCCGAAAAGGATCTCAGTCTTCTGCGTCATTTTATCTCCTTCGGAGAAGTAGCCGATACTTCACGTGTGACCTTCGATGAAAACGACAGGATTGTCGTACTCGAGGGCCCGCTCAAGGGTCTCGAAGGACAGATCGAGAAGGTGGACAAGCGCAAGGGTCGGGCGAGGGTCAGCCTCGACATGTGCAATTCGTCCTTTCATATCTATCTCGGATTCGAGGTCATCGAGCGAGTCTCTACTGAAGGCGGCTATGATTATGCGGGCAGTAGAACGTGAGGGCGGAAGAATCTACATTATCGGCGCGGGTTTCGCCGGTCGGGCGATCGCACGGGAACTCCGCGAGAAGGCGGTCTTCGGCACGGTCGTAGCCTTTCTCGACGACGATCCGGCAAAAATCGGAGGACGGATCGAGGGCATACCAATCCTCGGTCCGATCAAAGACGTCGTCAACCTTCTTAGGCGTACTCCGGCCGACGAGGCGATCATCGCCATTCCCAGCGCGACGAAAGAATTCCTCCGCGATCTGTATTATCTCCTGAAACGCGCCGGTTTCGCCCGTATCAGGATAGTGCCCGGCATCGCACAGATCGTCGAAGGGGACGCCCACCTGATCCAGGCGCGCGAGATCGAAAGCCAGGACCTACTGGGCCGCAGTCCGATCGCCATAGGTTTGAAAGAGAGCCTCTCGTATCTGCGCGGCAAGCGCGTCCTCGTGACGGGAGCGGGCGGCTCCATCGGTTCAGAACTGTCCCGCCAGCTTCTGTCGGCCGGGGCGGCCCGACTGTATCTGTTTGGACACGGAGAAAATTCGATCTACGAGATCGACCGCGAACTCAGGCTTCTGCGCGAGGAGGGAGTCGGGGAGCGGACATGGATCGTCCCGCTGATCGGGGATCTCAAGGACGCGGATTACATGCGTTTCATCTTGGGACGTCTCAAGGCCGATGTCGTGTTTCACGCCGCGGCTTACAAACATGTGCCGATGTGCGAGGAGAATCCCATCGCGGCCGTCCATAACAACGTACTGGGCACGAGAAACCTCGTCGAGGCCTCGCTCGAATCCGGTGTCCGCCGCTTTGTGCTGCTTTCGACGGACAAGGCCGTCGATCCGGTTTCAGTCTACGGGGCGACAAAACTTCTAGCCGAGCGCATCGTCGTCGACGCGGCGTCCCGCGCCGCGCCGGGGAGAGAGTTCCTCGTCGTACGATTCGGCAATGTCCTCGGATCGCGAGGCTCGATCGTCCCCCTCTTCAAGCGACAAATCGAAAAAGGCGGCCCCGTTACCGTGACGCATCCCGATGCCAGCCGATACTTCATGACCATCCCCGAGGCATGTTCGCTCGTGTTGAAAACAGGAGGCGTCGGCAAGGGCGGGCAAACATACCTTTTGGACATGGGCGAGCCCGTCAAAATCCGCGAACTCGCCGAGCAGATGATACGTTTCTACGGTTTTACGCCCGGAAGGGACATCCGCATCGAATACATAGGTCTGCGACACGGTGAGCGGCTCGAAGAACGACTGTATTCGGTCGACGAAGTCCTTGTACCGACCGAGTATCCGCGCGTAAACCGGCTGGAGCGCAGGACAAGCTCGCCGATACCGATCGCCGAGACCATAGCCTCGCTCGAAAGCTGCTGCATGCGCGTAGCGGGGCGCGAGAAGGACTATCGCGACAAATCGGTTCTCCGCTCTGCCTTGAAAAAAGCCGTGCCCACGTTTATCGTTCCTGACAATGACAGTTCTTTCTGAGCCCATAGCTTTTGCGCGGCCTTCCATAGGCAGAGAAGAGGAACAAGCGGTCCTCGAGGTTCTCCGCTCGGGCTGGTTGACGACAGGGAAGGTCGCAAGGGCCTTCGAGGAGGAGTTCGCCGCTTTTTTGGGTAGCGAGGGCGCCCTCGCGGTCAACTCCGCGACCTCGGCCCTTCATCTCGCCCTCGAGGCTGTCGGCATCGGCCCCGGGACGAAGGTCGCGATGAGCCCATACACCTTCGCGAGCGACGCGGCCGTGGTCCGCCACCTCGGAGCGGAGGTGGCGTTCTGCGACATCTCCGAGAGCGATTACAACATCGACCCCCTTCTCCTCGACGAGCTTCTCGACCGGGACTCTTCGATAAAAGCGGTGATTCCGGTGCATATCGGAGGCATGCCGTGCAGGATGAATGAGATCCTTGAAAGCGCTCGGAAGCATAAGGTATTGGTCATCGAGGACTGCGCCCACGCCTTTCCCCTGCGCCTTCCCCAAGGGATGGCGGGCACACTCGGCGACATCGGTTTTTTCTCTTTTTATGCGACAAAAACGATAACCACGGGCGAGGGCGGCATGGTCGTCGCCAAGGATCGGAAACACTTGAGCAGAATGGAGACCATGCGCAGTCACGGTTTCGACCGCAGCGCCTGGGACCGCTACACATCCACACAGGCCTCGTGGCGCTACGATGTCGTCGAGGCGGGATTCAAATACAATCTTCCGGACCTGCTCGCCGCAGTGGGCCGCGAACAGCTGAAAAAGGCCGACGCATTCCTCGCAAAGCGGCGTGCGATCGCCGAGTATTATACGAAAGCTTTCTCGGCCCATCCGGCGCTTGAAACACCGCCTCGGCATCCAGCTCATGCCTGGCATCTGTACAGTCTCCGTCTCAAGCCCGCGGCATTGCGGATAGGGCGGGACGAGTTCGCTGAACGCCTGCAAAAAGCCGGTATTGGAATATCCGTGCACTTCATTCCGCTTCATGTCATGACCTACTGGTCGCGGCGGTACGATCTTAAGCCCGATGATTACCCACGGGCATACGCGACGTTTTCCCGTACCATTTCTCTGCCGATCTGGCCCGACATGTCGGAGGCTCAGCTCGAGGCTGTCGCTCGAACCGTGCTCGCGATCGCCGAGGAGGCATCGATCTGAGCAGAAAAAAGCGCGACGCCCGCGAGGCATCCCTCGGCTCGATCTCGGACTTCTCGGTAGAGGGGATGGTCAATGTCATTACACTCCGCTCTCCGGTCGCGCGCGGATCCGTGCATTCTGTTTCACTCCCGTCCTTGCCCTCCGGGTATAGAGCCATCTTCCCGCACGATATTCCCGGGAAAAACCGTCTCGCCTCATTCCACCCCGATATTCCGATTCTCGCCTGGGACGAACTGTCGTATCGAGGTCAACCCGTAGCTCTTATTGCCGGGCCCGATCCGATCGTGCTTGAATCCCTCGCGGCAAACACGAAAATCGATTGCGCCGAGGAAGAAGGCTATCTCGACTGGGAAAGTTTCTCTTCCAAACAGGTGGTCGCCAAGCGCGTCGTGACAATCGGCGATCCCGACCTCGCGTTTTCGATCGCCCCGGATGTCCAGGATGCGACCTATTACACCGGGGCTGTGTATCACTATTACAGCGAGCCGCAGGGGGCTGTCGCCGCCTACGATTACGACAAGATCGCAATTTGGTGCGCGACACAGTGGCCCTACCATGTACGGGACTCCGTCGCCCTCGCCCTCGGCTGCCGCGCTGAGGAAGTATCGGTGCGGCCGAGCCGTCTCGGCGTGCATCTCGACGGTAAACTATGGTATCCCTCACTGCTCGCCTGTCATGCTGCCGTCGCGGCGGTGGCATGCGGACGTCCTGCGAAAATCCTCCTGACGCGCGAAGAAGACTTCCTGTATGCGCCGAAACGGGCGCAGAGTTCCATAAGCATCCGTTCGGCCCTCGGCCCCGATAAGGAGTTGTCGGCCATGGATATACGCATTGCGATCGATGTCGGAGCCCATCCGGCGCTCGCCGAGGACATCCTCAATAACGCTATTCTTTCCTCGACGGGCGCGTACCGCTGTCCGAACCTCCGAGTCGAGGGCTATGCGGTCTCGACCAATGTCCCTCCCCTCGGTCCCTTCGGAGGCTTCGGTTCCGCCCATACGCTTTACGCGATAGAAACCCATACAAACAACCTGGCTTCGCTGGTGCAGGAAGACCCTGCGGATTGGAAGTCGCGGAATATTCTTCGTAAGGGTTCATCCTTGATAACCGGCGAAAAGTTCAAGGACAGCATCCCCTACCCCCTCATTCTCGAGCGTCTTTCCGCGAGTTCCGACTATCGCAGAAAACATGCCTCCTACGAACTTATCCGGAAACGCAGATCGAAAAAAACGGAAGGGCCGCTCCGCGGAATCGGGCTGGCCTTCGCATGCCAGGGAACGGGTTCCTTCGTGTCGGAGGAAAACGCGAATTCTTATAGTGTGGAAGTCGAACTCGATAAAGACCTGAAAGTAGTGATAAAGACGAGCGCCGCCGCAGGCAGCGGAGGGGTTCTCGATATCTGGAGAAGAACCGCGGCAGACTCACTCAACATCCCCCTTGCGAACGTACGAGTAGCACCCGCCGACACCGACGAGTCGCCGAACTCGGGACCTGCAACGCTCTCCCGCGGTATTACGATCGTGAACCGCCTTGTCGAGAAAGCCTGCCTGACGATTCAGAAGCGGCGTTTCCGCGATCCTCTTCCGCTCTCAGCCCATAGCAGCTACCGGATCCCCAAGTCGATACACTGGGAGGAAGGCAGTGTGGCCTCCTCGTCCTTCGATTCGGCGGCCTGGGCCGGAGCAGTCGTCGAACTCGAACTCGATCCCTGGACATTGGAAAGCCGTCCTCTCGGCATCTGGCTCTGTGTCGACGGAGGACAGATCGTCTGCCCGGAACGTGCGGTATCGACACTGCGTTCGCTCTGCATCGATGCCCTCGGTACCTGCATGTCAGAACTCTACCAGCCCGCACGCGAAGATACAGCGGCGTATTTCCGCCAATCTCTTGTGCCTCTCGGCTGTCTGCCGCCTATCAGTGTCGATTTTCTTCAGCCTTCGCGAAAAGCTCCGGTCAAAGGAATCGGCGAACTGCCCTTCGGCGCCATTCCCGCCGCGTTCATAACGGCGCTCTCGCAGGCCGCGGGAGTTCGGTTCACACGACTTCCGGTCGCGGTCGATGATATCATCCGTGCCGTGGAGTCTCTATGACCATTTCATTCATACTCAACGGGGAGGATGTGAGCGCTCAGGTGAGGAGCGTCGACAGGCTTTCCGACATACTCCACGATCAATTCGGCCTTCTTGGAGTCAAGTCCGACTGCCGCTGCGGCCGCTGTGGACGTTGTCTTGTGTTCCTCGATGGAAGACTCGTGCCCTCGTGCATCATCCCCGCGTTCAAGGCCCGTTCCCGCGAAATCATCACACTCGAGGGTTTCTCACAGACCGAGGAGTACCAGGATATTTTTCAGGCTTTCAGGGATGCAGGCGTCGAAACCTGCGGTTTCTGCGAGGGAGCGAAAATAATGGCCGCCGCGGCGCTTTTAGAACGGAAAGCCCGACCTACATCCTCCGAAATACTCGAGTTCATGTCCGCCGTCCCCTGTCGATGCACCGATCCCGATTCTCTCGTCCGCGCAGTCACCACCGCCGTGGACTACAAGGCCAGGAGGCTTTACCGCCGTGCAGGGAAGTGATGTTCATTACCCCAAAGACCTTGCGACGGCGCTCGATCTCCTCCGCCGACGCCCCGGAGCGCTGATCATGTCCGGAGGGAGCGATATTCTCCGCGAACAGGGCAAACGCGCCCTGTCACTTCCTCCCGAGGTCATCTGCATCCATGACATACCCGAACTGAGAAAGGCGGGGCTCACCGAACGCTTCCTCGAAATAGGAGCCTCGGTCACCATAACCGAGATTCTCGAACTCGGGGAAAGCGTCGTCCCCCCGCTCTTGTATGAGGCGCTCGGCTCACTGGCGAATCCGGCAGTCCGCAATATTGCGACCCTTGGCGGGGCTATAGCCTGCAGATCGCGTTTCATGGACCCCTGGCCGGCCCTCGCCTGCCTCGACGCCATCGTTGAACTCCGCGACGCGGGAGGAGCTACCTGGATCAACGTGAACCGTCTCGTCGGCTATGATCACCGGCCGGCCTTCCCCGAGGGCGGCCTTTTGACACGCATACGCATACCTCTCGATCGATGGGACGCCTACGTCCTTAAGAAAACCGGCCCAAAGGATTATCCCGCGCCCGACACCGCGGTTTTCGCGTTTGCGGCAAGAGTCGAAAAGGGTATCCTCTCCGAACTCCGTGTGGCGTATGCGGGCGAACAGGCATTTCGTTCTACCGCGACAGAGGCCAGGTTGCTTGGCATGACCCTCCCCCTTTCGGAACGCGAACGGGAGAACGCAGGCGAGGAATTCCGTATCGCCGCGTCCTATCTTCCCGAGCCGCAACAGCTGCGCTTCGGTGTCCTTGTGGACGCAGCTCTCGATCTTTTAGGAAAGTGAACGATGACATCGAATCGCGGCACGCTTTATCTGATCCCGAATCTCCTCGATCCGCAGTCGTCCCCCGAAGCCGTGCTGCCGGCCTCGGTTCTCGATCGTATCAGGAGTCTTCGGCGGTTTATCGTCGAAGGGGAGAAGGCCGCCTGGCGCCTCTTGTCAAAGGTATTGAATCCGGAACAAGCCGCCTCGGTCGTGATGGAGAGGCTCGACGAGCATACGAAAGCCGAGGACCTGCCGCAGCTCATCGAACCACTTATAGCCGGGGAAAATGTCGGGCTACTCTCGGAAGCCGGCATGCCCTGCGTAGCCGATCCCGGGGCGGCCCTCGTCGCGCTCGCCCATGCACAGGGAATAGTCGTCTCGCCTCTTCCCGGCCCCTCGTCCATACTCCTGGCGCTCGCAGCCTCCGGCCTCGACGGTCAGAACTTCTCCTTTCTGGGCTACCTGCCCCAGGATCGGGAGGGGAGGAAAACAGCATTGGCCGCTATCGATCAGGATCTCCGCAGCGACGGGGCGACGAGGATTTTCATCGAGACACCCTACAGAAACGATGTCCTCCTCGCGGACTGCCTTTCGACCCTGTCGGCAGGGACAGAGCTCTGCGTCGCAGTTTCGCTATGCGGGCCTTCCGAAAGGATTCGAAGGGCTCCAATCTCGGCCTGGAGGCGTTCGGAATGGCGTATCGGGAAGGAGCCTGCGATTTTTCTGGTCGGTCTGCCTACATTCAACAGGGCAGTGCTGCCGATAAAATGTAGTAAGCCCCCTCGAAGGCCTCTTGAGGGTCGTAGATGAATGTATCCTTGACCAGCGTAAGGAGCCCGGTCATAGTAGAAGGGTATGCAGAAAATAGAAACCTTGAGCTACGAGGAACAGTTCAAAGACGCTGTCGTTATCTTTGACTCGTTCGCCCTTCAATCTACCGGTATCATCCAGTCTCAGACTTCGCTCAAGGTCGAAACCTATACACTCGCATGTTCCCCGTACCAGCTGTCGATGGGGAAGGCTGTTTTGATCGGCGCCCTTACAAAAGACGAAGTCGTTTTCTTCCAGCGTTTCAAGGGGGCCCTGGCGGGTCTCTCCTTCTCCATTCAGCGTCCGACATCACGACTGCCCGAAAAGATATTCTGCCGCTGTCAAATATCCGGCGTCGGGCTCATGAAAGGCAGGGATCGCCTGGGTCTCATAGTCTGTGATTTCAAGCCGATTCCGCCTGCTCTTGCGGCGATTCTCGGAGAACACCTCATAAATCTGGAAAAACTGAAGACGGAATACAAGGATTTCAAAGACAAGATCATCCGCGTCGATCCCGAGACATCGAAGAAACTAGGGTACAACAATTACGCGGTACTCACAATAGGCACGACTCAGGAGAAAATCGCCCTCTTCTCGCTCGCCGTCAATTGCGTCGAATTTCTGACGCCCCTGCGCTCTACGGACCTATCCCCGGGGATGAAGGTATCGCTCAATCTCTTTTTTCAACGGTACCGTTTCAGTGTGGCGGCCACTATAGAGCGCGCCGATCGTATGCCGACCGGGGTGCAGCGCGCGCGTGCACAGCTCGAATTCTCGCCTGAGCTCTGCGATATCATGACCGAATACTTTTATCCCGGCGCTTCACTCCGGAAAGACTGAGTCGGGGTCGGACAGGCTTCCTGATGTGAAAGTATAAGGGGACCTCGAAAACTGAAGTTTTTCGAGGTCTCCATAAGAAAGTCTACACTCCACTATTTCGAAGGTTCGATCGTTAAAACATCTCCATCCAAACACAAAACAGCCCGAACCGGTTTGCCGATCCGCTCCCAATACGCCGGACTTATTTCGATAGTCTCCTTGGGGCAGTCGTTGAGAAGATGGACCTCGCCCCGCATGCCTCCATGGAGAATGACGCTGTTGGTCACCGTCATCATCCCCAGATCCGCGCCCTCGTTGGGATGTATATTTAGTCTATGCTCGGGAAGGCCCTGGGGGCAAAGCACCCTGAGCGGACTTGTTCTTTTCATCGTGCGCCGCTCCTCTCCTCAACATACCGCCTGAGGGCGGCGTCGTCGATAAAGCCTTTTTCTATTGCGATTTCACCGAACAAGCGCGGCTCATCGGACTCCTCTTGAACCGCCAGCACTTCCTCGACCTGCTCCTCGGTCATCGCGCCGATCCTCACGAGAAAATCGCCGATCTTTTCGGACATCGGGGCCTCCGAACAAGGTATAGTGTAACCGAGAGGCCCGTCGTTTTCCATACCGACAGGCCGAGCCTCAGTTCAGAAGCGAAGCGAGCCGTTCGCGGATGAACTCGCTCTTCTCCCGAAGACCGATATTTCCTGTTTGTATGATAAGGACATTCGGCCTATGCGGATCGAGCTTGACTCGGCCCCCCGACTCCCGTATGAGCCGCAAAATCCGTTCGACGGAAATCTTCGCAACCTTCGAAAACTCTGCGGTGACGAGCCCTCCCCGTTCCTTGAGACTGGCTATGGACAGCCGTTTGCAGATGACCCTGATCTCCGCGAGCGCTAAAAGGCTTTGAACCTCGTCGGGAAGGGGGCCGAAGCGATCCGCCAATTCCTGATAGAGATACTCGAGATCGGCCTGACTCGCGATCGAAGCGATCTTTTTATATACCTCCATCTTCATGGTCGGAAGTGAGACATACGAATCGGGGATGTAGCCTGCATATTCAAGTTCGAGGTAGGGATCTTCCTCGGCCTCGTAACCCGATTCGGAGAGCTTCGCCACTGCGTCGTCCAGAAGTTTCAGATAGAGGTCGAAGCCGACCGCGTAAATATCTCCGGATTGCTCACGCCCGAGGAGATTGCCCGCCCCCCTGACCTCGAGATCCTTCATGGCGATCTTAAAGCCCGAGCCGAGTTCGGTGAAATCGGAAATGATCTGGAGCCGTTTCATGGCCAGTTCCGAAAGCGAGCGCTTGTCCGGATAGAAAAGGTAGGCGTAAGCGACACGGTCGGACCTGCCCACGCGGCCGCGGAGTTGGTACAGCTGCGATATGCCGTACATGTCCGCGCGGTCTATTATGATAGTGTTGACGTTGGGTATATCGATGCCGTTTTCGATGATGGTCGTCGACACGAGGACGTGAAATCCGCCGTGGATGAACCTGTGCATCACATCCTCGAGTTCTGAGCTGTCCATTTGACCGTGTGCGGTCTCGACAAGCACCTCGGGAACCGTCTGAGCGAGCATGGTTTGTATCTCCTGCAGGCTTTCGATCCTGTTATGGAGATAAAACACCTGCCCGTCCCGCGCGACCTCGCGCCGTATCGCCTGGGCGACGATCTCGGGATCGAATTCTTCGACCACGGTCTCGATCGGATGACGGTTGACCGGCGGCGTATTGAGAACCGACATATCCCTGATCTTTAAGAGCGACATGTGCAGTGTTCTGGGTATGGGCGTCGCGGTGAGCGTAAGACAATCGACGCTCGCCTTTATTTCTTTGAGTCGTTCTTTGTCTTTGACGCCGAAACGCTGTTCCTCGTCGACGATAAGAAGTCCGAGGTCCTTGAACTCGACATCCTTTTGTAAAAGCCGATGCGTACCCACGACCACGTCGATCGTGCCTTCCTTGAGCGCCGTTATGGTCGCCTTCTGTTCTTTTCGGTCTACGAGCCTCGAGAGCATGGCTGCGCGGATCGGAAACTCTCCGAGCCTGTCCTTGAGGTTTTCGAAATGCTGCTCGGCGAGAATCGTGGTAGGAGCAAGGAAGGCCACCTGCTTGCCCGCGGCTGCCGCTTTGAACAAGGCGCGCATCGCGATTTCGGTTTTTCCGTAGCCGACGTCGCCGCAGATGAGTCTGTCCATCGGTCGTGGACTTTCCATGTCAGCCTTGACTTCCTCGATGCAACGTATCTGGTCGACGGTCTCCTCGTAGGGGAAGGCGGCTTCAAAAGCGATCTGCCACTCGTTGTCGGAGGGGAATGCGAAGCCTTTCGCCGCCTTTCTCCGCGCATAGATACGGATGAGTCGTTCGGCGAGCTGCTCGACCGAAGCCTTGACCTTGGCCTTCCGAGTTTCCCATGATTTCGAGCCGAGTCTGTCGAGACGAGGCTCCTCCCCCTCGTTCCCGATATACCGTTGGACGAGATTAGCCTGTTCTATCGGAACAAAAACGACCTCTCCCTCGGCATACTCGATTTTTATATAGTCCCGTTCGAGTCCGAGAACTTTCATGCGTTCTATCGCCTCGAAACGTCCGATGCCGTAGTTGACATGGACAACATAGTCGCCGGGCGCGAGTTCCACGAAGGTATCGATCGCGGTTGAACGCGCCGTCTTGACCGAGGCTGGAGTCCGTTTCCTCCTCCCGAAAATCTCGTTCTCTTGAATGACAATAAGTTTCAGTGCGGGGATGACGAAGCCCGCCGAAAACGGGGCAGTCTCCACGGTGATATTGAAATCGTGCAAGAGCG
Source organism: uncultured Treponemataceae bacterium (assembly GCA_964644505.1). Lineage (GTDB taxonomy): Bacteria > Spirochaetota > Spirochaetia > Treponematales > Rectinemataceae > CAZXXZ01. The sequence goes on from CAZXXZ010000006.1 coordinate 71,776, forward strand.
ATTGGATCCGCTCAGCCTGTATCTGGCTTTCTGCGAAGACGAAAACACGGTAATCGGCCTTGATGAGATTCGATAGCTCTTCTTTCAAATACCGCACATTGCCGAAAAACGACCTCGGTTGCTCAACCCCCATACATATTCGATCGGCCGCATCCGAATCGCGAAGAGCGAAACTCCGAACCGTCTTCCCTGTGTAGGCCTTTTTCTCCAATTCTGAAAACGAAAGAAGAAGCTTGTCCGGAGGCGGTATGGGCGCCTCCTGAAGGGCGCGGCGATAGAGACCCATATATTCCTTTCGCGCGGCGTCTTCCTGCGTCTCGAGGCGTTCATGATCAAGGAACAGCACAAGACTGTCCTCTCCCAGATACTCGAGGATTGACGATTTCTGCGACTCGGGAGGGAATGCGAGCGGGAACCAGAGTTCTTCTCCCCTCGCCTCGGCCTTCTCGGCCAAAGATTCGAGCAGGTCTTTATCCCGGCCTGAGAGCCCGGGCAGTGTAATCAAGGACTGTTCAAGCATGCGTATGCGTTCTTCATCCCAAACAACTTCTTTCATAGGACGGACTATGAGTCGTTCGATCCGGCCCGAGCTCGACTGCACCGTCGGATCAAAACGCGATATGCGCTCGATGTTGTCATACTCGAAGACGACCCTGACCGCGTCCTCGTCGCCCGGCATGAAAAGATCGAGCACTTCACCGCGCAAGGCGAACTCTCCCGGCAGAGAGACGCGGGGTACTCGAAGATATCCGTATGCGGACAGCCGCTCGCCGACGGCTGCGGGATCGATCGTTCCGCCCGTGTCGAGTGTGAAGACAAGCGGAGCGAAAAATGATTTCGGCGGAACTGGCGTTACAAAGGCCCGCTGACTGGCTATGACGATTTCAGATCCGCCCGCGCACAGAGCCGCGAGGCAGGCCGCCCGCTCGCCGAAAACGCGGGCGTGGGACGAAACAGGACGATAGGCCGCCGTCCTCCACCAGGAAAGGCGTAAGGGTTTTACCCCGAGGAATCGCAGATCGTTTTCGAGGGCATCGGCCTCGAGATCGCTCGAAACCACGGCCAAAACACAACCGTCTATAGTCCGGGCTGCCGCTGAGACAAGAAATGCGCTGAACGAACCCTCTGCCTCGCCGATATCGACGGGGAAGGGACCGGTTTTGAGCCTCGACACATACTCAGTGAGCGGACTATGAGTGTGCAGTATCCCGAGCACATCTTGCGGGCGTAATGTATTCATCGTAAAATTCCGACAATAAAGTGATTGCGGCCAGCGTGGGCAGTATACGTCCATTCCAGGTCCTTGTTCCAGCTTGAAGGAGAAAAAAGTCCGTGAAAGGCAGATCGATAATCACAGCCGCCGCGGTTCTCGTTTTTACAGCAATAAGCGCCTCAGCGGAACCGACCCTGTCCATCCGTTTTTTCGATAAAAAGATCTTTTTCCCGGGCAGCGAGATCCCGATCATGGTGACGATCGCCAATCCCGACACCTCGACCTACCGCTTCAAGCTCGCAGACGATCGGCTTTTCAGCATTTCGTTCGAAGCCCGAACACCGACGAATCGCTCCCTCGACATGAGCGACAGCTATAAATCGGCGATGGGAGAATCCCGACCGGTTTTTTACCGGGAAATCGCCATCAAGCCCGGTGAAGAGTATTCATTCAAAGAGAATCTCGAACGTTTTATCCGCATAAGCGATCCCGGCAGCTACTCCGTTCGAGCCTTCTTTTACCCCGAACTCTCAGGTTCAGGAGCTTCGGCGGCCTTGACATCGAACACGCTCCTTGTTTCGATCAGGCCCTCTCCAGATCTGCCTCCGGCATCGGACTTAGTCCGATCGGGAACCGCGGAAATCCTCAAACCCCAGGCTCTTCCGCCCGACGAAGTCGTCCGGCGCACGATCGTCGCTCTTCAGAGAGGACTTTGGAACGAGTTCTTCCTGTATCTCGATCTAGAGGCGCTGTATACAATGTCCTCCGACCGCAGGGCCTCGTACAACGCGGACTCCGAAGAAGGTCGAAGAATTACATTGGAACGCTATCGCGCCGATCTTCAGTCCTCACCCGAAGGCCAGCCGTTTTCTACAAGGCCGTATTTCTTCGAGATTCTCGAAACGAGATACACTCCCTCGCGGGGATACGTCACGGTTCTGGAGAAGTTCGAGGAACGGCAGCTCCGCCTCATAAAAGAATACACCTACGAACTGAAACGTTCGGGCGATATCTGGTATATTGTCGCTTACGTCGTTCACAACAAAGGCGTCGAATGAAAGCCCTCCTCCTCGTAGAGAACGACCGGATAGCCGAGATCATCCGTTTTTACCTCCGCCCGCTCGGCTTCGAAGTGCTTCGATATCGGAATCCGGTAAAAGCCATAGACAATCTCGACGAAATCGAGCCCGACGCGGTGGTGATCAGCGCGCGCGATTTTCCGCGCCACTGGAAAATCGTCGCCCAGGCGATACGGGCAGTCCGCGACAAGACCGAATGCGTCATCGTTTTGCTAAAAGGCGAGCTTTTCCCCTTCGAGGAGGCTGCGAAGGCGGCACATCTGGGCATCAACGGTGTTGTAAAGGACGACCTCGACGACAGGCGCGAACAGGGGCATTTCCAGCGACTTCTCAAACGATATGTCACGGTCGAGGAATCACGCGCATCAGACCGCATCGCGCCCTCGCCCTGGGATCGACTGGACTTCATGTTCGCTCATCCCAAGACCCTCGTCCCGGTCGGCGGCCGGCTCGAGACCGTATCGTCGAGCGGCCTGTCCTTCATACCCGATTCGGCTGCTCTCGTCGCCGATCTCGAAGCGGGCGAAGAGATCGACGATTGTTCAATGCGCGTCGGGGACAGGATCCTCAGCTTATCGTGCAAGATAGTCCGTGCCGACCGGGTGCTCGGCCTTTCGATATCGCGGATCGATGAGATCGACCGCAAGACGCTCGAGGACTATTTAGCCTCCTGTCCGGAACGTGAAATGCGCGCGATCATGGAAAAAGACAAGTAAGTTTTCATATATAGAGGATATTGAAAAAAACCTCGAGCTTTGATAGTTTTTCGACATGCCCTCCACGACAGCATCCTGTTCCGACGAAGCGAATGCGGAATACGCGCGAAAACTCAAGGCCATAGGTCACCCGATCCGTCTTCGACTTCTCTGTATGATCGCCGAAGAAGAAGATCCCTGCGTTACAGATCTCTGGCGCTGCCTCAAACAGCCTCAACCTGTCATTTCGCAGCATTTGTCGATACTCAAAGAGAACGGCATCGTCAGCTCGGAAGTACAGAAAACAAAACGAGTGTATACGATCATCGATCCATTCATCCGCGACATAATCGCAAAAATACGTGCCGCAGAGAAGGCTGCTGCACGAAGGGCATCTTCGTAGTTTCGGCATCGGCGATAATGGGCGAGTAAAAAGTCTCGAAACAACAACTACCGATACAGAGCGCTCAAAGCGGCATAGGGCAACTTGGCGGCAGGGGAGCGTTTCAGGGCCTCCGCCGCCCGCGTCGACCAAGGATCGATCCCCTTGAGCGAGGCGACAACCGTCCAGATTTCCCGTGCACTTTCACGCTCGCCGATCGAAACGAGAGCCTCGCCGAGAAGAACCAGATCGGCCCACAGTCCCTCGGAATCAGCGTAGTCGGCGAGTTCCTTGTTCGAGAGTATTCGAGTAGACAAATCTCCTAGGCCTGCGTATGTGTACCGAGGTTGATCCGACTTGACAGTTTCGATGATCCGGGTGAGCAGAGCGTTCGATGCCGCTGCGAGATAGAATACAGATACACGGCGGCCCGCATCCAAATAGAAGGCGCCAAGCCTCGCGTATGTCTTTGCCGGCCAGGACTCTGTCACACGGTACAATGACATGAACTTGTCGATGCCCTGACGGGTGAGCGTTCTTTCCATAGCGCTTCGATAGTACTCGTCCCGACGGGCGAAAAGTTCTGATTTCTGGGCGATTTCGATCAACTTCAGTTCGAAATCTTTCATTCTGCCTTGCGTACGATAGATATCGACGAGCGACTCGAGAATCGCGATCCCATCGCTTTCGTCGTAAAGCGCGTCGCGCATATCATACGCGCGGAGCATATACAGTTCGGCGAGTCTTGTCTCGCTCTCGGCCAAGTAGACCTGACCGATGCGGTACTCGGCTTCGGGATAACTTCGTAGTTTTGCCGCCGCCGCGGCCAAGGCTTCGAGAGAGTCACCTATTCTGGAGAGGCCGCCCTCTTCGGCCACGAGGAGTATTGCGTCTATAAGACCGTATAAGGGCCCCGATGGAGACCGTTCGCGCAAGAGCTTCAATTCGACTATGAGCGAACCGCCCGCTTTTTTTCGAATATCATCGCGGACGCTTTTGATGATGTCCCGTTCGGCGAGAAGCCAGACGAGGGCCGTTATCGAGTCTTTCGCTTTTTTCGCTTCGTTCGACTTCCTGGCTACTTCGATCGACCGAGAAGCCTCGAGAAAAAGCTCGTCTCGCGTCTCGACTGCTTTCTTGAGTGCGACGAGGGCCTCGCCCAGGCGCCTCTCGGAAAAAAGCCGGAGTCCCTCCTGATAATACAGCCAGGACTTGCTTGTAGGACGTATCTGGGGGTTCGGCGCTTGAACCGGAGCCACAGTTCTCGGTTTCGGCGGCTGAACCTTCACGCTTTCGGCCGACTCCCCGCCGCCGTGCTCTGCCGCGGCGACGAATTGGGCCGCCGTCCACAGAATGACGGCGGCGATACACCGCATTCCTCTCCTCATTCGAGCGTCGCAAGCTCCTCTTCGAATACAATATCGGCTTGTTCCGGGCGAATTGTTCGCACTATCTTTCCTTTTCTGAACAGTACGACCGAGTCTCCGGCTCCTGTTATACCGAGATCGGCGTGCGAAGCTTCCCCGGGGCCGTTGACCACGCAGCCCATTACCGCGATTGTCGCTGTTTTTTGGAGCGAATAGAGTCGTTCCGCCCATCTCGCAGTGAAGTCGTGTGTATCGAAGGAGGCCCTGCCGCAGCGAGGACAGGAGACGATCGTGATCCCGGCCTTTCTCCGACCGAGACAGGACAGGATCTCGCGGGCGGCGACAACCTCGTTCTCCATGCTATCGGAGAGGGAGACTCGTAGGGTCGAACCGATACCCTCGCGGAGAAGCGTGCTCATCGCCACCGCATTCCTCGTAACCCCAGCGATGAGCGGACCCGCTTCCGTCACCCCGAGGTGGAGCGGGTAGTCATGACGGGAAGCGAATCGGCGGTTGACTTCGATCGTGGTGTCAACGTCAGAAGCTTTCATCGAAACGACGATGTCGTGAAATCCCAAGTCTTCGAATGCTGCTACTTCACGCTCTGCCGCTTCGACGATCGCGGAGACTCGATCCGATTTTGTACGAAGATCCATAGGCAATGAACCCGCGTTTACCCCAATTCGTATCGGAACGCCTTTGTCGGCGGCTTTCGCGGCGACTTCTGCAGTCTTCCACCTCGCCCCGATATTACCGGGATTGATCCGTACCTTCGCGATCGGAAAGTCGAGACATCTGAGCGCTATCCGCCAGTCGAAGTGGATATCGGCGACAAGGGGCATACGCGTCATACCGGCGAGCCGACCGAGGGATTCAGCTGTACTAATATCGGGAACGGCGAAACGGATAATTTCGCAGCCCATGGTCGAAAGTTTCTCGATTCTATGAATTACATCGGCAAAAAGCGGTGAGGAAGTCGGAGGAAGCGGTTCTTTCCACATTGTCTGGATCGAGACCGGCCAGTCGCCACCGATCATGACCGAACCGACTTTGACTGTTCGCAGTGGAGTCATGCTAGGAGTGTAGCCTGCAGGTGTAAAATGAAAAAGAGGCCCTATAGTGTTGTTTACTGTTTTCGAATACCAGGTTTCAGAAGATTCCAAACTTTTATTTGCAGTAAGGCGTTCGTGAACCTATAGTGTATGACTATGAGTGATCGATCCGCGGCGATAAGTATAGTCAGGAAGTCCATAATACGGTCGGTCTGTACATTCGTCCTTTCGATCGCCCTACCCCACCTTTATTATGCAGATCCAGCGCCGCGAATCATCAGACTAGGCTACTACGACGCTAACCCTTCATGTTACCGCGATGCAGAAGGCCGTCCCCGGGGAATCTTTATCGATATAGTAAAAAAGCTGGCTGAACGCGAAGGGTGGCAGATACAGTATATATATGACAGCTGGGATAATCTTCTCGCCGCATTGAAAACTGGAAATGTCGATCTCGTCCCTGCAATTGTTAAAACGACCGAGCGGGAGACCTTCGCCGCTTTCACCGACGAATCGATCATGACCGACTGGGGTGTCGTTTTCACGAAAGCCGGGAAAGCTCCTATTTCGATCATGGATCTTCATAACAAGAAAGTCGGGGCCCTCGAACAAGACTTCTGGTTCTCGGGTCCGCATTCCTTCAAGGAACTCTGTGATTCTTTCGACATCCACCCCATCTATCAGTATTATGCGGATTATTCGACTATGTTCACCGAGCTCGCCCGCGACAAGATCGATGCGGCTGTCGGCAGCAATTCGCTGGGTATTGTCTATACCCCTCTATTGCCCATTGTCTCGACTTCGATTCTGTACAACCCCATCGAACTTCGTTTCGCCTCATCACTGGCTTCTCAAAAAGGCGGACGAAAACTGGTTCTCGAACTCGACAGCGCGATACGGCAGCTCAAGCGGGATTCTCCGGAGTATTTCTCTTCGATTTTAAGTACCTATCAGATTCCACTCCGCCGTGAGTTTGTCACTCCCTTGTGGCTTTTTCTATCTAGCATCGCCACCGGTTTAGTGCTTCTAATAGCCGTGATCATGCTCGTCATCCAGCGACGCGCACGTCGGGAAGGAGAACTGAGGCTAGCCAGTTTTTTCGAGGACTCGCCTATATCGCTCTGGGAAGAGGACTTCTCCGCCGTCAAACATCGTATCGACGAGGCGCGGATGCAGGGTGAATCGGACTGGGAAGCCTACTATAAAATCCCGCATAGGCTCGAAGAACACGCCTCCCTCGTGAAAGTCCTCGATGTGAATAAAGCGACAATGAAATTGCTCGGCTTCAACGAAAAACCGAAGCTTGTTACGAATCTTCCGCAGAGTATCGGACTTCAGAACCTGGAACCTCTCCGTCTCGAGTTTATCGCGTTTGCAAAGGGAGAGACCTCGGTCGAAGGCGAGACAGTACACATCCGAAACGACGGCGAGAGAATCTCCGTGTTTTATAAAGTAAGCATCATGCCGGGGTATGAACAAAGTTGGTCGCGCGTTCTCGTATCGCTCGTAGATCTTTCGGAGCGCAAAAAAGTCGAAGACGCACTTATCCGTTCGCTCGCCGAAAAAGAGCTCCTCCTTCGTGAGGTCCATCATCGGGTGAAGAACAATCTTCAAGTGATCTGCAGTTTGATCAACCTACAAATGAATGTAGGATCTCGATCGTTGGCGGACAGAAACCTCCTTGTCGACATAGAGACACGCGTACGGGCGATGTCGCTCGTTCACGAGACCCTTTACCATTCTGATGATTTTTCTTCAGTCGACGTCTCCTCTTACGTCGAACGTCTGTGCAATGATCTCATCGAAGTGTATTCAGTAGACCGCAACAGAATCAAACTGAACGTAAGCGTCGAAGATATCAGTATGCAATTGGAGACGGCGATAAACTGCGGGCTGATCGTCAACGAACTCGTTGTAAACGCCTTCAAGCACGCATTTCCGGATGGGAAAAGCGGCCTCATCGAGGTAGTATTATCAAAGCTCGCGGATGGTATGGTATCGCTCATAGTGCGCGATAACGGGGTGGGAGTACATGACATCGATTCGACTAAAAACTCGACGATAGGATTGAACTTGGTAAAGACCCTCTCCGATCAACTCAACGGCTCTTACTCGGTTGACACTGAAAACGGCATGTGCATTCGAATCATTTTTCCGCTCCCTGATTGCACATCTCGATCGGTGAACAATGCACTATGTTGAATTGCACTTCAATTGGGTCGATTTCGAAAAACTGAAGTTGCTTGAGGTCTCGTATAATGAAACAATAAAAAAAGCCCGCTTACAGCGGGCTGAGAGAAAGCGCCGGACGAGAGTCGAACTCGCGTCTCCAGCTTGGAAGGCTGGGGTAATAGCCGTTATACGACCGGCGCGATTGGGGTCGTCGCCTTCGGCGATTCCGAAGACGACTGATGGGTCATAAATTACCATTAGAAGCACGAACGCGTCAACAGAAGCCCTGATATCCCGGCTGGATTAGCTTCAAACTCTTGAATCAGGTCCGATGATATCTAGCCTTTGACGGCCGAATACGAGTCGATTCTCTTTTATTCGAAAGCTCGGGCGGGGTATGAGCCATCCCATCTAATCGTGGTTTCTCCTGAAAAGCAGGGATTGTAAACCAAGCTCGTCCCGCATCCTCATCATTCTTTGGATGAACCTCAATATTTCCTGTGATTGAGAATTCCATCTCAAAGCACATTCCACTTTCTGTCGAAAATCTAACCTCTCCGCCGATTTGATCAGCTAATGCAAAAACTGTACGAAGTCCCATACCCTCGCTTTTTGAGGGATCAACTATAATTCCTTTGCCTACTCCATTATCCGTTATCGAAACATATACGCGCTCAGTACCGCGAGACTTCAGTTTGATATCCAAACGCCCATCTCGATATTCCGGGAATGCGTGTTTGAGACTGTTCGAAATGATCTCATGCATTATCATCCCGCATGGAATCGCGATATCCACAGGTACATAGATCGTATCAAGTTCCGTACTAACGTGTATTCGTTCTGGATCAATCCTATGACTGCCTGTGAGTAATGCAACCAATTCGTTGATGTATCCTGCGAGTTCTATTCTCGCAAGATCATTCGATTTATATAGTCTTTCATGTACAAGCGACATCGATTGTATTCGTCCTTCGATTTCATGGAACTCCTCCGCTATTTCAGGATCCTTGCAACGGAAACCTTCCAAGCTGAGTAATGAGCAGATAACCTGCATATTGTTCTTCGTCCTGTGGTATAGCTCCCTGAGAAGCACTTCCTTCTCCTCCAGGGATCCCCGGAGTCTCTGTTCGTATGCCTTTCTATCCGAGATATCTTGCAGAATTAGAATGAAGTAGTTCGGATTACCCTCGGCATCGCGTACGCATCGTGCAGCCTGGTTCACCCAGATCGATTCTCTGCCTGATCCACGATAAAGCCGTTTGTCTAGGACATACCCGTCGATCGTTCCCGAAAGCGCCTCGTCGGAGAGTTCCTTCTCTATCGTCCGGTCTTCGTCATAGGTTTTATCATCGACAAAGGTTCCGATTATTTCCTCCTGCGAAACCGCAAGCATTTCACATAGTCTATCGTTCACGGTCAACCATCGCCTGTCTTTCGACGCGATGGCGAACCCGACAATGGGTAGTTCGAAGCAGCTTCTGAATCGCCGCTCGCTTTCCTCAAGTTCACGCTCCGCCCTGTAAATTTTCTCAAATATCGGTCGAATGAGGATAATTCCAGCGAGCATGAAGCCTGAAAGAAGCATCCCAAGAAGTTCGAACACCGGGTCCGGAGACACATGCTGCCAAGCGATGGAGGAAACAAAGGGTATGATTCTCCTCAGGGACATAATACAGAGAGCGATTGAGATGAACAGCCATGCGAGAGTGCGGCCGGTCTCCCTGGTGAGTCTGAGCGCCATGACAGCTGCCGCGACCTGGAGGACGATCGCGACAGCGAGGAACAGCTCTCCGCTCATCTCACTGGTCCATCGTTATGCGTTTCTCGCGGCTGACCGTTGCCCTTTCATCCGGCATTCTTATCGCCCGCTGCGGTAAATACCTTCCCTGGTAGCGGGACAAGCCCGGCTTGGTTTGTTCCTTTATCTCGGCGAGCATGCCCTGGCTTATCGGAGAACTCGCCTCCTCATGGCTAGTAATCTTGAAATACGATACCGTTTCGCTGAGCTGTGCCGCCTGAGCTGCAAGCTCCTCTGAGGTGCTCGCAAGTTCCTCGCCTGCCGCGGCGTTCTTCTGAATTACTTGATCCAAACTCAGCAGAGCTTGGACGATTTGATCGACTCCGGAGCTCTGTTCTTTACAACATGAGGAGATCTCCTGGACGAGAGATGCCGTCGAACGGATGCCCGGGACGCTGGCCCCGATGCGCGCGGCTGCTTCTTCCGATACCTTCAGCGATTCCGCGGCGAGGGTCAGTATCTCTGAGGCTGAACCCTGACTTCGTTCGGCCAGTTTTCGCACCTCGCTCGCGACGACGGCGAAGCCCTTCCCCGACTCTCCGGCCCGTGCTGCTTCGATAGCGGCGTTCAGGGCGAGAAGATTCGTCTGTCGTGCAATCTCGTCGATGATGCTGATTTTCTCTCCAATTGTCTTCATCGCCGATAATGCGGTATCGACCGAGGCCGCCCCAGCCTCGACATCGGCAGCGGCCTTCATGGCTAGATTCTCCGTAGATAAGGAATTGTCTGCATTCTGTTTTATGGTAGCAGACATCTCTTCGACCGAGGCTGATACTTCCTCTCCGCTCGCCGCCTGGGCCGAGGTCCCCGCACTTAAATCCTGGGCCGCAATGCTTATTTGCGCGCTGCCCGCAGCTACCTGCCGTGCGGCTTCCTGAACCGAAGCGACAATTCCGGAAAGCTTGATTGCCATTTCAGTGACAGCACCTAGTATTCCGTAGGTCTTCCGACCCTTCAATTCTCTTGTATTGAGGTCTCCGGCCGCGATGCGTTCCGTGATGGCCGCCACCACGGCAGGTTCGCCACCTACCTTGCGCATGACCGAACGTCCGACAAGCAAGGCGATACTTATAGCAGAAAGAACTCCAATACCTATAACTACAAGCAGAACTAGTGTGATCCGCCTCGCGAGTGATGCATTGGCGGTTTTTATCGCCTGCGCTTGTGAAATCTTTCGATCGACGAGGCCGTCAAGACCCGCCTGAACCTCTGTTGCGATGGACCTTGTGTCGAAAAGCCCCTGTAAATATGCATGACCGACATCTCCTTTTTGAGCCAGAGCGATCATCTGGGCAGCCTTTGACTCGAACTTTGTAAATGGTTCTGAATATGCGATAAATAACTTTCGACCTGCCTCGGTAAGCACTGTCGCCTCGTAAAGCCTTGCATTCTCCTTTATTTGGGCAAGGAATTTTTGAATGTTCTCGATATCGTTCTTGCGTTCTTCGGGAGTATCGATCGTTCCTATACGGTATAAATTTACACGTATTCGGTGAAATCCCTCGACCATCTTCTCGAGGTACATTATTGGTTCAGTGTAATTTATGTACAGTTTTATATCGGCATCGCTCATCGTTTGCATGCTGATGATGCCGATAGCTCCAATGACGACGCTTATAGCGACCATTACGGAAAAGGAGACCGCAAGTGTTGCCTTCAATGACAGGCCCCTCGCCTTTTTCATGAGACCTCCGATCGCCGTACTATTCGAACTATAGTCGTACTTCAAGGATGTTCAAGGGGCAGCTCCAACCTTTCATTTTTTATATATGGGGACCTCGAAAAATTTCAGTTTTTCGAGGTCAACCTTATAGAAAATGCAATTTTCGAAAGGGAATTGCACGGGAACCTTAAAAACAAACCGGGTTTTTAAAGGTTCCCTATGTTGTATTAGGTTTTAATGTAGACGGCGGTTGTGTTAGTATAGCCTCTTAAAATCGTCTTTTTCTAAAGTTCGGCACTGGTCAAACACAAGACTTTTTTGTATTATTAGGACATCTTTGTCCTAATTAGAATACCAGGGGGCTTACATGAAAGTCGGAATAGTCGGTTCTGGATTTGTCGGTGCGACTGCCGCCTATGCGATAGTCATGCGCGGTGTCGCCCGCGAGATTGTCCTCGTCGATCTGGATGAAAAACGTTCCCGAGCCGAAGCGGACGACATACGCCACGCAGCTCCCTTCGCGCATCCAGTCGAAGTTCGATCAGGGACGTACGCCGATCTTGGCGGTTGCGGAATTGTCATTTTAACGGCTGGTGTCGGTCAGAAACCCGGCGAAACGAGGCTCGAACTTCTTGGACGGAATGCGGAAGTGTTCAGAGAAGTCGTATCTCGAGTCGTTTCCGTCGCACCCCAGGCGATTCTGGTCGTCGCGACAAATCCCGTCGATATCATGACACATCTTACCGCTCGATTTACGCGAGAAGCTGGAGGTAATCCACTTCATGTCCTTGGATCAGGGACGACTTTGGATACTGCCCGTTTTCGAGCCGTCCTCGGACGCAAACTCGGCGTCGACGCTCAACACATACACGCGTATGTTCTCGGAGAGCATGGCGATTCGGAAGTTTTCAATTGGTCGGCTGTTTCGATCGGCGGGCTTCCCCTCGCCTCATTTCCAAAAGCCGAGTGCGGTGTCGGAATAAAAGAACTCGACCGTGCGGCTATCGAAGACGAAGTCCGAGGCGCCGCGTATCGCATCATAGAAGGGAAGAAGGCTACGTATTACGGAATAGGCTCTGCCTTGGCCCGTATTGTCGAGATTATTTCCCGTGACCAACGTTCTATATTGACAGTCTGCGCGCCTCCAACTAAGGAAGATTGCGTTATCTGCGGTCTCGAGGACGTGACGTTATCGCTACCCAGGCTGGTCGGAGGATCGGGCGTGATTGCTACCCTGACGCCGTCGCTCGATTCGGAGGAGGCTGAATCGCTTCGTAAAAGTGCAGGCATTATTGCAACCGCGATACACTCTATACGGGCTTAGTTCAATTATTGGGAACCTAGAAAAACTGAAGTTTTTCGAGGTCCTCTATTTTTTTCGAATGTCCCGTACAGCAATACGTTCTATTTTTTCTACGATTTTCATTGCGAAATCCGAGAAATCAGAGGCTGTTTTTTTGTCGAAACGGAAACCGATAGCTCCCGGATGTCCGCCACCGTTTGTTGCGCCGAGAACGCTAATCAAATTCCTCAAATCGATATCGCGGTATGAATGACTCCGCCGTAATCGAAATTGGTAATAATTCGAAACTGCCGGGGGGTCCGGATACGCGACTAACCCGAGTTTGCCGCTTTCTTCGGCGAGAGAATCCGCGGCAGTCTTAGCGATGGAAGCGATTGTTTCTTCTCCATAGCGTTCATACATCTCGTTTATTGCAGTTTCGGGCAGTATTACATACTCAAGCGATCCGAGGGAATCACGAAAGCTCATCATCGTTCTATAACATTCCTCTTCATCGGAAGAGAGTGTTACAATCGCCTTGAACACTTCCTCCTTGGATGCGAAATTCCCCGAACCGGCGTTCGTCGTCTGCGCGAGAAGTCGATCGAAAATCGAACTAAAGCGCTCATAGAACCAGCGTTCCCGTTTCGTCTGTAGATACTTCCCCATCCGCGAATCTGCAATTATGCCCGTAAGCACAGAGAGCACCAGATTTCGTGTAAGAAAGCCTCCTGTCCCTCCGCTGATAGAAAATCTGCTGTCAGATTCCATCTTTATCGCGAGATAACCGACGAGTTCGCTCGCCGAAGAGGCGGTCGTCACCAAACGATACCCCTCATCCCCGAAATATGAAGCGTCGGTGCCGAGATGGTGATCGATCTCGATTCGTAATACCGATCGATCGTCGATGAGCCGTTTAATTGGCTCATTCACATCGAGCATGTTCGGCTTCGGCGTGTCCATCGCGACGAGAACTTGAATCGGCGGCTGAGGAGCGCCGTCATCGCTCAAAATACCGATCGAATTATGGGAACATATTTTGAGCAAATACGAGAACTGTTCGTGGACGCCTCCGCAGAGGTAGATGTACGCGCGTTTGTTGAGTTTACTTGCCAGAAGGCCGAAGGAGACCATCGAGGCGACACAGTCTTCATCAGGATTGCGATGGCCGATTATGAGTATCCCGTCGCGCTCGAGAAGGGCGAGCGCTATCCGCTCGGCGGTCCTTTTTTTCTCTGCGATCGACGAGAAATCGACTTTGGCAATCGGGCTCAGAATCCTTCCTCCGCAGTCATTTCAATCGCTGTTTTTGATGATCAGGACCTTGCAAAAAACATTTTTGCAAAGTCAAAAAACATAAAACCAATTCCTTAATAAAACGACCGGAAACCACACCGATTATCGAGGTCCCCGGATATCAAATTATTAGTGTATATGCGCATTGCATAGAACGCAAGTCTGATTTAAATAACCGGGGGCATCATATTGTATACAAGCAATGAAAGCTAAAAGAGACTAATCGGATTTAATACTCGTATTGTAGTCTTCCTCGACCTTTTTTTCTCCATTTTCTCCTGACTGCTGGACTTCGGTCCCATCATGCGCGGCCGACAGTTCGATTTGTTTTTTCTTCTCTTCCATCCAAATCCTGCGATTCCACAAAGACACTCCGAGCACGGCTAGAACGACGACACTGAAGAAGTTCTTGTCTATGACATCCGGAAGGAACTGCCCGAATTTCCAACGGATTGTATAAAAAGATATTAGGACAAAGGCTAATACGGCAAGCAGTATATTCAACAGCAGTCGCGTCGGTTTCCAGCGCATAGATTCCCCCTTCATTATGAACGAAGCGACTATATCGTGCATTATCCTCGAGTGCAATCTCGGAAGATTCCCTTAAAAAGGGCTTTTACAATCTTGCGCATGACAGTATCCTTATAATAAGGAATTACAGATCGGTTCTGCACAACGGCCGACGGAGACTGAAAACTATGAAATCCAAGAAGTGGGTCGGAGTTGTTCTTCTCGCGTTAGGGCTGATATCCTTCGATATACGCATCTTCGGAGGGCTCATCCCCCTCTTCGGTATACTACTCATGATTACCGGAGCCGCGGTACTCGTCCGCCAGTTCGGCGGCGTATCGCGGCTGCTTAAGCTTTTTACACTAAACGAGCGTACCGAACAACTTCCCCCTCGCGCTCCAAGCGCCGATCATCTTCTCCCTGTCCGTGTTCTTAAACTCGCCGAGAAGCGCGAAGGCGTGCTCACCGTCAGCGTCGTCGCTATGGCCCTCGATGTCGAACTCGACGCGGCGCAATGGGCCCTCGACGAACTGGTTCGTAAAGGAGCCGCAAACGTCGATGTGGACATGGCAAGCGGTATTGCAAGCTATATATTTCCCGAATTCACCCCCCGCACGGTGCAAGGCCCACTCGAAACTTGAATACCTCGATGAACGACGCCATCGAACTGCGGGGCGCGACCGTCGTATCGGAGGGCAATACCCTCCTGGATGATCTAAGCCTCGTTCTCCGCTCCGACGAGCACGCCTGTATTTTAGGGCCTAACGGTTCGGGCAAGTCGACACTGGTCCGACTCATTGCGGGAGATGTTTCTGCGGTGTATTCGGAACCTCCGGCAGTCAAGCTCTTCGGCAAAGAAAGCTGGAATCTTTTCGAACTGCGGAACCGCCTCGGAATCGTGTCGGATATGCTGCAAACCGCCCATGCAGTGGGAGTCAGCGCCTTGGAAGTCGTTCTCTCCGGTTTTTACGGTTCCATCGGCCTCCCGCTGTATGTAGAACCAAGTTCCGACATGCTTGAAAAAGTTCATACTGCCGCTGAAAGGCTGGGTGTCCTCCAGCTTCTGGGCCGCAGAGCGTCAACGCTTTCGTCCGGGGAACTCCGCCGTATCCTGGTGGCTCGTGCTCTCGTACACGACCCCGATATGCTTCTCCTCGACGAACCCTATTCGTCTCTCGATATCGCCGCAAAGGCGACGTTCATGACATCGGTCCGGTCGCTCGCGGCCTCGGGTCATGCAATCGTTCTCGTGACGCATGATCTAGCGGAGATCAGTCCGGAGATTGAACGTGTCATTCTGCTTAAAAAGGGTCGACTATTTGCAGATGGGCCGAAGGATGATCTCATCAATTCGGACACGATTTCTGAATTGTATGGGATGAAAATTAATGTCTACCGTTTTTCAACTGAAAACGGACTGCGGTATCGTTCCGATGTCGGATAGACCCGGTTCCAATACCGCAGTCGCATATTTTAGTTTTCGTATATGAACAATTAAAGGAGCCCCCGAAAAACTTCAGTTTTTCGGGGGCAACCTCATAAACGGAACCTTACAAACCAAACGGGTATTTAGAGGTCACCTAAAACAAATAGGGTTATTTGCCTACTTGCCTACCTTAATCTCCTGCCAGGCTGCGTCGTATTTGGGTAGATGCTCGCCGACATCGAGCTTGAGTTCGCAGTTTTTAAGCTCTTCGGCCTTATACCACATATCCCCCTTTTTAAGAGCCCGAGCAGGGACATTGGCAGTCGACGGGAAGCCGAAGGTATCGCAGAATTCTGCATATATCTCTGGCCTATGGATGAAGTCGATGAACTTCATGGCGAGGTCCTGGTTTTTCGAGCCTTTGAGAATGACCATCGAGTCGATATAGAGAGGACCTCCTTCCTTCGGAATGAAGAAGTCCACCTCGTCGCGCTTGGCTTCGTCATACTCTTCGAAGATCGATTCCGCATAACCCTGCGCAACCCATACCTCGCCGTTCGCGAAGAGTTTGGCGAAAGCTTCGGCGTCGAACTTGAGCAGGTTCGGCTTCCATTTATCGTTGATGAGTTTCTCGGCCGCTTTAATCTCGGCCTCGTCGGTCGTGTTCACCGATTTGCCGAGATACGCGAGGGCGTCGCCCATGACCTCACGCATATCGTCGAGCATTATCATTTTGTCACGAAGGTCGGAGCGGGAGAAAATGGACCAGCTCTTCTCGTAGGACTTCACCTTGCTTTTGTTGACCGCGACCCCCGCGGCACCCATATAATACGGCACCGAATACTTATTGCCGGGATCGTAATCCTTCGAGCGCTCGAGCACGGCCGGATCGATATTCCACCAGTTCTTGAGCTTCGACTTGTCGATCGGGGCGAGCATGCCTTCTTTAATCATGATGCTCACATAGTCTGCCGAGGGGAACACGATGTCGTAATTCGATCCGCCCGCCTTGAGCTTCGCGAACATGGTCTCGTTCGAGTCGAAGGAGTCGTAGACGACTTTGCAGCCGTATTCCTTTTCGAATTTCGCGATTACGGTCTCGGGCGTGTAGTATGTCCAATTGAAGATGAAAAGCTTCTTCTCCGACGAACAGGACCCGAGGCTTACGACAATGCAGACTGCATAGAGCGCGAGAAAAAGCCGCGCCGCTTTGCCGAGAAGACGTTTCATGTCGTCCTCCCTTCCATCCTTAGGCTGGAGCGGCCTAGGGCCGCCCTCTGTATGTATCGGGTCGAGCCGATCTCTGGGATCGTATCGGCCCGAAGGCCTTCGTCCTCTACCGAGCGGCGAAGGCCTTCAAGAAGTTTCGCGATGGATACACGAGGAGCACGGTGCCCGCCACCATGACGACCGAAAGGGCGTTGATGACGGGGGAGACTCCGAAACGTATAGCCGAGTAAATATAGAGAGGGAGGGTCGTCGCCCCCGGCCCCGAGACGAAAAAGGTTATAACAAAGTCTTCGAGCGACAAGGTTACCGCGGTCAAAAAACCAGAGGCGATACCGGGAAGGGACATCGGCAGAATGACCTTCATGAGCGTCTGTATCTCGGTCGCGCCGAGATCGCGTGCCGCCTCGATGACGCTCGGATCGAACTCTTCGAGTCGCGCCGAAACGAGAAGATAGACGAAGGGGATGTTGAAGGTTGTATGAGCGATCCAGACTGTGATAAGTCCGAGTCTGAGCCCGACGCCGGAGAAAAACGCAAGAAGCGAGACACCGACGATGATCTCGGGTAGGATCATGGGGATGAAGCTCATGGTTTTCACATAGCCGCGGTACCAGAATTTGTACCTGCTCGTGCCGACGGCCGCCAGAGATCCGAGGACCGTGGCGCCCAGGGCCGAACTGAGCGCTATGACGACGGAATTGCTGAAGGCCTTCCATAGGTCGCCTGAATCCATGAAGAGCTTTTCATACCATTGCAGCGAAAAACCGGAGAAACTGCCTCCCTTCGATGCGTTGAACGAATAGACGAGAAGCACGACGAGGGGGGCAAAAAGGAAAACGATAACGACGCCGAATACGAAATCCGAAAAAGCGAGTCCCTTGCGATGTTTCGCCCGCCCCTTCCAGACCGAGCCTTCTTTCGAAGCGTCGATTCTCGGAGGGAGGGGGCGAATGCCTTTCAGGGCCGCTTTGATCGCGCGGAAACGCGCACGAAGTCGCATCCTCATGCCTGGCCTCCGCTGGGCATGCCGGCCGTGGCTCCTACGGGACCTAAGCCGGACTCTTCAAGGGCCCGCGGCGTCGTTCGCTTTCCCCTGAACGCGAAGAGAATGGCGGCGATTCCTGTCATGACCGTCACGCCCATCGAAAGAGCCGAGGCCAAGGGCCAATTTCGCGTCTTCGAGACCTGATCGGCGATGATATTTCCGAGCATGTACGAATCTTTACCGCCCACGAGAAGGGGGACCGCATAGGCGCCGAAAATCGGTATAAAGGTGAAAAGGACGGCGGTGACGAGCCCGCCCTTGATATTCGGAAGAAGAACTTTCCGAAGAGCCTGCATCCTGGTCGCGCCGAGATCCCGCGCCGCCTCGAGGAGGGTGAAATCGAATTTATCGATCGTTGAAAAAAGCGGGAGGATGGCATAGGGCAGGTACATATATACGAGAACGAGAATAACCGAACCTTGATTATAAAGAAGACGAACAGAATCGCTCGTAAGCCCCAAATAGCGGAGAGCGTCGTTGATGAAGCCCTCGTTCCCGAGAATGGCGATCCACGCATAGATGCGCACGAGGAAATTCGTCCAGAAAGGTACGATGATCAAAAAAAGCCTGAGTGCCTGGTTGCCCGAGCGTGCGATGCTGTATCCGCAGGGTAGAGCTATAAGAATTGTCAGCACGGTCGCAAGTACCGAAACCCAGAGCGTCCGCCAGGCGACGAACAACAGTGTCGGATTGGCTATTGATTGATATGCATCGATACTGAGCGGCAGCTTCGCACCGCCGTAGATGTCGCGCGTCATGAACGAATATGCGATGATGATGAGCAAGGGAGCGGCGAAGAATAACGTAAGCCACAGCGACTGCGGTGCCGCGTAGAGACTGCCGTAGTTGCGTTTCATCAGTGGCTTCTCGAAGAATCGGAATGCGCGGAGCTCTGCCGCGCGTCACTTTCGACGACAACCGAATCCCTGGCGCTGAACGAAAGGTAGACTTCGTCCTTCCAGCGGATATCGGGAACACCCTCGGACCAATTTGCGTGCTGACGGAAGACGGTGAACGACTCACCGCCCGGAAGATGGATTATGTATTTTGTCTGAAAGCCGGAATAGATCGGTTCCTCGACGACGCCTTTAAGAACATTCAGCTCCGGGTGCTCGCCGGGAGGCCGTGTTCCGATGCGCACCTTCTCGGGTCTGACCGCGACACTGACGTGCGCCCCGACGGGAGCCTCGCCGTTCGCCTCGATGAAAAGCGTGCCTAAACCCTCGATTTCAACTCTCGCGATCTGCCCGTCACGCGCGACAACCGTGCCGGAGAAGATATTCGTTTCCCCGATAAATCGGGCGACGAAATCCGAGGCCGGATTCTCGTAGATCTGCTGAGGAGTGCCGACCTGCAGAACTTTGCCCTGGTCCATGACTGCAATACGATCCGAAACCGACAGGGCTTCCTGCTGGTCGTGTGTCACATAAATGAAGGTGATACCGACCTTGTCGTGAATCGTATCGAGTTCGACAAGCATCCGCTGCCTGAGCTTCGCGTCCAGGGCCGAGAGCGGTTCGTCAAGGAGAAGGACCGAGGGCTCGTTGATCAGAGCGCGGGCGATGGCGACGCGCTGTTTCTGGCCGCCCGAAAGCATGGAGGGCTTCTTATCGGCGTGCGCCTCGAGCTGGACCAGCGAAAGGTGCTTCATGACAAGCTCGCGGAGAAGCCTGGTGGGCACTTTTCGAAGCCGAAGGGGGAAGGCCACATTTTCGAAGACGGTCAAATGAGGAAAGAGCGCATAACTCTGAAAGACCGTATTACAGTGCCGCTTATCCGGGGACAGGCCGGAGACATCTCGGCCGTCGATACCGACCGATCCTGTATCCGGATCTTCAAACCCGGCGATGACCCGGAGGAGGGTCGTCTTGCCGCAGCCTGAGGGACCGAGGAGGGAGAAGAACTCGCCCTTCTTGATCTCGAGGGAGACGCCCTTCAGCGCTTTGAACTCGCCGAAGGACTTGGAAATACCCGAAACGGTAACGTCGGAGCCTTTCACCGCTTCAGTCTCCTCGATGCTGGAATCTTCTGCGCAAGGTATAAGGAATTGAGGCCATGAAAGTCAATACTGAAACGTTCATGAATTGAGCCAATTTCAAATAGGGACCTCGAAAAACCAACCGGGTTTTTAGAGATTCCCTAAATCTGATACGACTCGAGACTATGGGTTTATCTTGCGCTTTTTTAACCAACATGTGTATAGTAATTCTATGGATCTCGGTTCCAAGCTCGAAGTTCTTGCAGCATCTGCGCGATACGACGCATCCTGCGCTACAAGCGGCAGTTCCCGTTCGGCGCCTAGGGGCGGCTTCGGAGCCTCGTGTCCTGCAGGAGTCTGTCATTCCTGGACCGGCGACGGCAGATGTGTATCGCTCCTTAAAATCCTATACTCAAATGCCTGTCGCAACGATTGCGCCTACTGTGTCAACCGCGCATCGGCCGACGTTCGCCGCGTCAGTTTTACAGCCGAAGAGATAGTTCGATTGACTATTTCTTTTTATAAAAGAAATTATATAGAAGGCCTCTTTCTTTCCTCCGGTATTTTCGCCGATGCGGACATCGTTATGGAAAAACTCATCGAAGTCGCGCGCATTCTTCGGCAACGCGAAGGTTTCGGCGGCTACATCCATCTCAAGGCGATACCCGGATGCGGATCCGAACTCTTGCGCAAGGCCGGACTCTACGCGGACCGCCTATCGGCGAACATCGAACTGCCCACTGCCTCGAGTCTGAGCCTCCTTGCTCCTGATAAATCAGCCTCCGAAATACTCGATGCCATGCGATCACTATACGAGGCAGAATCCGAATCGAAGGAAGACCGCCGCCGAGGGATGAAGGCGGCACATTTCGCTCCAGCCGGGCAGAGCACTCAACTTGTTGTCGGCGCGAGTCCCGAGGACGATACAACCATCATCAGACTTGCAGGTTCTTTGTACCGGAAACTCGGTCTGCGACGCGTGTACTACTCGGCATTCGTGCCAGTTTCTCCCGATCCCCGCCTGCCCGCCCTCGGCACCCCCCCTTTGCTTCGAGAGCACCGGCTGTACCAGGCCGATTGGCTGATCCGTCGGTATAAATACGAGCCTGAGGAACTCATTGATCCACATCGGGGCTGGCTCGACGCGGACATCGATCCAAAGTGCTCCTGGGCTCTGCGTCATCCCGATTTTTTTCCGGTGGATATCAACCGTGCCGGATACGAAGAACTGCTTCGGGTACCCGGCGTCGGAGTGACCTCGGCCGAACGCATTCTCGCGACGCGGAGATCTGGCCCACTCCGGGTCGAGGATCTCGGCAAGATCGGCGTTGTCATGAAACGGGCAAAATGGTTTCTCTCCGCGAACGGCCGCCCCCTCGCCTCCCCTCCCCACGATAGCTACGACGAGTCTTGGTTGAGGAGAGTTATCGCGGATCGGCCGGATCTCAATGCCGAAACGACTCTGCCGACGGTTCGATACCGGTCGAAACACATTACACCTCGACAAATGGAGTTCGTTTTCTCATGAGCGCCGGGACATGGAGCTATGACGGTTCTTTCGAAGGTCTTCTCATACTCGCCGCGAAGGCAGCCGAGGAAGGCGAAGCGCCGTACGCGGTCGCAAACGCACTCGCCCCCGAGGGCGAGCTCTTCGCCCTTCTCGGTCCTCCGCCCTTGGAGTTTCCGGCAGGGAGAGATCACACGGCAGATGCACTCACGACTCCTTCTGCCGAAAAAGCGGCTTCGTACCTCCGCGCGCTTTCGTGCGATCTGTTCGACCTCGTGCTTCATACCTGGATGAGCGAGGAAAATCTCGAAACTTCCTTGCTCCAGATCTGCGCCGAGGTCGGCAGACGGGGCTGGGCTGCGATAAGAGATTACAGAGATCTCCGCGTACGGGAAGTGCATCAAGCCTCGCGACGGGTTACCCGGGAGATACATAGATTGATCGGCCTTGCTCGTTTTTCGCGTCGGAGCGACGGTCTATGGTCGGCTCCACTCGAGCCGGATCACAATGTGATCACTGCCCTGGTTCCGCACTTCACGCGGCGTTTCAACGGCGAGTGCTTCGCCGTTATCGATGTCAAAAGGCGGCTTGCGGTTCGTTCGAATGCAGTCGCCATAGAAACCTTCGCCGGTCAGGATGCCCTCGGTCTTTTACCCGATAAACCCGATCAAAACGAGACAATTCTGTGGAAACGCTATTTCAAGGCGGCCGAAAATCCGGCGCGCGCCAACTCCGCGCTCCAGCGCCGTCTCATGCCCGTGCGGTATTGGAAATACCTTCCCGAGATCACAATAGGCAGTACGGAATCCATCCCCCGAAAAGACAAGTGATTGGAGTTTCAGCCGCGATGAGCGGCATCATCCTTGTATTTTCATAGACTTATATGAATTACATGGTTCTATTGAATCTTGACTTGTATATCGATTCGGGTATAGTGCTTACACGATGGAGCTTCAATGTCAAAGATGAAGATCGCCTATGTTCCTTCTATACGGCGCCTCCCTTCATATTTACATATAATTAGGCAGGCGCTTCGAAGCGGCGATCAGTATATCTCGGGCACGGTGATCGCTCAGGAACTGAATCTCGAACCCATCCAGGTCAGAAAGGACCTCGCCATCACCGGTATCGTCGGAAAACCTAAAAAAGGCTACCCCGTCGAGGCCCTGGTCAATGCGATCGAACACTTCCTCGGCTGGGATCAGAACCGTGAAGCGGTATTGGTCGGAGCCGGTAATTTAGGTTCTGCGCTGATGGGCTACCAAGAGTTCCAGCTTCACGGTCTCCACATCGTCGCTGCATTCGATACCGACCCGGCCAAGGTCGGCACCGTCGTACACGGCGTCAAAGTGCGCGCCATGGACAATCTTGGCAAAGATTTAGCCGAACTCGGTGCGGAAATAGCAATTCTGACCGTACCCTCGCCCTTCGCACAGGCGACGGCCGAGAGCCTCGTCGCGGCAGGCATCACCTCGATCTGGAATTTCACCAATATCAAGCTCAAGGTACCGCCCCATGTCGTAGTCCAACGCGAGGACCTCTCCTCGGGTTACGCGCTCCTGTCGGTGCAGATGCTTGCCAGAAAGGCTCTCGGAGGCTGAGCTTCAGACGAGCTCCTCCGTGTGAATTTCTTGTATGTTGTCCGACAAGGATTGGCGCCAAGCCGAGTATCTGGGTAACCGTATCGAAAAAAACATAAAACGCCTACGCAAGTGGATACGGGCAGAGGGTATCGAGGCGTACCGACTCTATGACCGGGATATACCCGAAATACCGCTCGCGATAGACCGTTACGGCGAGGCGCTACTCATTGCCTTGTATAAACGCCCCTATGAAAAGGACGAAAACCTCGAGGAAGAATGGCTCGCGCTTATGTCGAATTCCGCCGCCCGTGCGGCAGGCATCGATCCCGGCCAGGTGTTCCGCAGGACACGGGAGCGCAAAAGAGGCAGCGGCCAATATGAGCGCCTACGAAACGAGAGGTCCGAGCGCATCGTCCGTGAAGGCGGCCTGTCGTTTATAGTCAATCTGTCTGATTATCTGGATACGGGTCTTTTTCTGGATCACCGTCCCACTCGCGCGATGATCCGCGCCGAGGCTTCCGGCAAGGATGTCCTCAACCTCTTCTGCTATACCGGCAGTTTTTCAGTTTACGCCGCTGCCGGTGGCGCATCCTCGGTGACCAGTGTCGATCTTTCAAAAACCTATCTCGAATGGGCGACTCGGAATCTCGTCCTGAACAATGCACCGTCGTCGGCATGTTCGCTCGTCCGTTCAGATGTCCTTACCTTTTTGACACAAGCCCGTAAAGCAGGCAGACAATGGGACCTCATCGTCGCCGACCCGCCCACTTTCTCAAACTCGAAATCGGCGGCAGATTTCGATGTCAACAGGGATTGGCCCCGTCTTATAGACTGCTGTCTTGATCGCCTCAGGCCGGGGGGGCGGCTCTACTTCTCGACGAACTCGCGGAAACTCCGTTGGGAACCTGGCTTGGTTCACGCCGCCGTCGAGGACATAACCGAGGCGACAATTCCGCCGGATTTCCGAAATGCGAAAATACACCGCTGTTGGCGTCTTAATAAGACCTGAGCGGACTCATCGATGCACATTATATTGTGCAGATGCCTCTGCTTTCTTCCGGCCACAAGAGGCTAATTATGACTAAAGTACTCGTTTACTTGTGTCTACCCTATTGAGACAATTGTCTACTTGCTTTGTCAGGTTTTCGGTGACAGAAAATAGAGTGTCTATAACCACAGGGGATAGCCCGGTGGTACAAGGAGAGATACCGTGCGAATCACAACGAAGGGACGATACGCCTTGCGGGCTGTCATCGCCTTGGCTCGATCGAGTTCTGCAGACCAACCCATATCGATCAAAACCCTGTCCGCGCGCGAAGGAATCTCTGCCGAGTTTTTAGAGCAGATTTTTTTCCGTCTTAGAAAGGCTGGAGTAATAAAATCGGTGCGCGGCCCCGGAGGCGGTTTTTATTTCTCACGGCCGCTCGATAAAATCACATTGATGGAAATAATCGACGCCTCGGGAGAGGGGCTGTGCATCTCAGATTGCAGCTGCAGCGATACCGCTCGATGCAGGCGTACCAAAAAATGTGCGACCTACGGAGTTCTGCGCGAGATGGAAAAGCATGTCCGCGGTTATGCGACGAAAAAAACCGTCGCGGACATGGTTCGCTGAGCGCTTATTCCTCGTCCACATAGGCCTCGAGTTCGCTCCGCCTTCGGGCGTCGATGAGGCCTATCGACTCGCAGACCGCGAAGAGTTCTCGAACGTGAGCGAATGCATGAAGGCGGATCCCGGCTGCGTCCATATCGCGCCGTCCCTGCCGGCCGCGTTCTATAAGCACTACGAGATCCTCGACAATGAGATTCTCTCCGCGCAGAATATCGGCGGCTTCGAGCTTGCTGGCTCCGGTGGTGATAAGATCGTCGAGGAGGAGTACCCGCTCGCCCTTGACATACTCTCCTTCTACGCGGTTGCCGGTTCCATGTTCCTTGACGGGCATCCGCGGCCAGATCATGGGCTTGCCGATGCAAAGGCTCGCCGCCGTGGCGAGGGGCAGCCCCGCGGCTGGTATTCCTGCGATGCGTTCGTACTCGACGCCCTCCGCGACATGGGCGTAGGCCTCTGCTGCGAGAGACAGGGCCTCGGGGGAACTGATAAGACGTCTGAGGTCGATATAGAAGGGACTTTTCTTGCCGCTTTTAAGAGTAAAATCGCCTAACCTGAAACATTCGGTATCGATAAGAGCTTTCAGAAAACGGCCCTTGAGATCGTCTTCTTTGACAAACGTCGCCCCTGTATATTGTCGTCGAGCGCCTGCGATCCCCTTCCGCGCTTCTTCCATGGCATCGCGCAGCTTCCGCGCCTCCGCTTTGGGGTCCGAAGCCTGGGCGATGGAACGTACGGCGACGACGAGAATGCCCAGTCCGTCGTCGCGGGCTCCCGCGGCGAATGCGGTATCGGCGGAACCGCCCTGGACGCCGATGCCGGGCGCGAGGAACCAGGCCTTGGGCGCGGCTTCACGGACTGCGCGAAGCGCCGCTATGTCGTTGCCCGCCACGACAAGCCCGATGGATGAAGACCAGGACGTACATTCGTGCGCTACCTTGATATAAAGAGCTTCTCCGGTCGCGTTCTTCTCTCCGCGAAGCTTCAGGTCTTGAAAAACTCCCGCCCCGCGGTTACTTGTTCGACAGAGCACAAAAACGCCCTTGTCTTTATAGGCCAGGAAAGGATCGACGGCGTCCCGTCCCATATAAGGGCTCAGTGTCACCGCATCCCCTTTGCATGTTTCGAAGAGCGCGGCGGCATAGGCCTCGGCCGTCGAGTCGATATCACAGCGCTTCGCGTCGAGAATTACGGGGATGTCCCGGGGTATGTATGAAAGTGTTTGTTGAAGAGCTGCAATGCCTGCGCTTCCCATCGCCTCGTAGAACGCGAGATTCGGCTTGAATGCGGCTGCGTACTCGGCTGTCGCTTCGATGATACGCTTGTTATCGGAAAGAGCTGCGGCTG
>CAZXXZ010000007.1:0-84750 GCA_964644505.1 uncultured Treponemataceae bacterium
CCTTGCGGGAATTGCAAGGAACCTCTAAAAACCAACCGGGTTTTTAGAGGTTCCCATTATTTTTTTGATTTTTTTTGCAACCGGTTGTATAAGGAGGAGTATATGACTGTTTCATGGCAGACCTATGCTGCGGATCGAGCATTCGTACGTGCACAGCGGCGCGCAAAGTTGAGGTTGTTTCTATCCGCTCTATTTGGACGGAAAGCAAAAGGTGATTATTCGAGTGTCGGTTCGAACGAGAAGTACACAATTCCGATCGAGGACATAGACATGCTCGATATTGAAGGAAGGCTTGTGCCCCTCCCGCCCTTGCCCTCGACCCTACAATCCGTCTGGAGACAGGCCTATGAAGAGTGGGAAAGGAGCGACTCCCGCACTGATGTCTTTTTTACGCGTCTTGCGGAAGGGAGTATCATACTCGAAGGCGGGATGCGGGAACTCATCCGTCTTGAACTCTGCAGAGAGTATGGAGAGACAAGCGTTATCGCTAGAATGAAGCCTTCGAGGACTTCGTTACGCGCGATCGAACGAGTGGAACACTTTGTGCCGCTCTCCGAGTGCTGCAAAGAAGAAGCATGCTGAAGATTTTATTAAAACGGAAGCGGAGTCTGGAGACCGAGGCGTGTCTTCACCTCTCTGAAATCTTTACGTAGAGGCTCATTGAAGGGGACTCCTTTATTCTTTCTGAAGAGCCAGGTTTCGTATTCTTTTTCGCCGGGTGTGTAGATTCTTTGCGCGCCCGGCGCTTTTTTGGAAGCCCGGAGCTGTCTGCAGATATCGCCGGCCTGTTTCTTGAACGCATCGAGCTCGACGAATGCATCGATTTTTATCGCCATAAAAAAATGCCCGAGGGTGATGGGCGCCGGCCTGCCAGAAGAGTCGATTCCACTCAAGGCTTTCAAGTAATTCGCCTGCGAGAGGCAGGATGAAAGCAGTTCGCAGACCATCGCATAGCCGTATCCCTTGTAGCCTGACAATTCCTCGCCCAAGCCGCCAAGGGGAGTGAGCGCAGCTTTGTCGCGGGTCAAATCCACAAGGACCTGATGCGTATCGTGGCGATATGCTCCGTCCTCTCCGATAACCCATCCGTCGGGCAGTTCTTTTCCGAGTCGATCGTAGAGTTCGATCTTGCCGCGTTGTGTTGTGCTGGTGGCGCAATCGATCATGAAAGGAAACTCTTCGTCGGTGGGCATGCCCCAGGTAAGGGGGTTTGTTCCGATCATGGGCTCGATGCCCCAGGTCGGCGCGATAGAGGGGCGGGCGCTTGTCCCTGTGAAACCGATCATTCCGCGGTCGACGGCCATGCGGGCGTAGTAGAAGGCGGCCCCGTAGTGCGTCGAGTTGCGGACAACGCTCATGCCAAGGCCCATTGTATCGGCCTTATCGATCGCCATCTCCATGGCGCGTTTCGCGATGTAATGGCCCATACCGTTATGTCCGTCGATGACTGCGGTCGTCGGCGTCTCGCGTACGACTTCGAAACGAGTTTTGGGATTCTGCGTTCCAGCCCAGATACGGTCGAGATAGATCGGTTTGAATCGTCCGACGCCGTGAGAATCGACACCGTGCTTATCGGCTGCTATCAGGACATCCGCGCAGACGGCGGCCTCTTCAGGCGGAACTCCTGCAGCCTCGAAGCCGGCTCGCATGAATGCCTCGACCTCATCGAAGGCCCACCATGTAATATCGTTCGCGTCCATCGCCGCCTCCTCAGTCGAGAGAATGCGAATCGTTTTCAGTATTGCATACTCGGACGGATAGAGGAAGATAAGCGCCGTTCACAGCAGACATCGAATCGAAGAGATTTCGCTTGAGGGCGCTCGATCCGCCGGTCAATGCTTCGACACGCTTGCGTACCAGACGGCGCTTCGATGCGGCATCGAGGGTACACTCGGGAGCGGCGATGTCGATGCCGACTTCGCAGATAAAATCCTCGATCTGTCGCTCTTCGCAGAGTATGAGCGGACGGATTATTTTGAGTGGATACTTCTCGTATTTCAGCACCGGAAGCATTCCTGAAATCTGGCGCTTGTACAGCATGTTCATGAGCAGAGTCTCCACCGCGTCGTCGAGGTGATGGCCTAAGGCAATCGCGTTGAAGCCCTCGGCCATGGCGTAGCGTATCAGTTCGGTCCGGCGCTGTGTCGAACACCAGTAACAATTCATCGATCTGCCTTTTTTCAATCGACCGATGACCGGAGCGTCTATACATCCTGATTCGATGCCCCAGCTATTCAACAGCTCCAGAATCTTTTTTGAATCTGGACGAGTCGGCAGATCGGTTTCGATATGTATCGCTCTGAGCTCGAAAGAAAGGGGCCACCACTTTCGCTTTTTGCAAAGATCGTACGCGAGGGCGAGCGAATCCTTTCCGCCCGATACGGCCACGAGAATCCGATCGTTCTCTTCGATCATCGAGTAACGTCTGAGGGCGACTTCGACCAATTTGGCGAGTGTTGTCTCGGAGTTTTTCACCGGAGGGATTTCTAGAGCTCCATGACAGGGATAAAAAAGAGAAGGGCCTATCCGACAGCTTGATGTTTTTTTGAAACCTCTAATAACCCGGTTGATTCTTAGAGATTCCTTTTTCTAAGGTTGATCTCGAAAAACTGAAGCTTTTCGAGATCCCCTATTATCAATCTGTCTTTGACAGGCCCAATCCGTCGTTTACTTCGCGCCGATGATGGCGTCTTTGGCGACTTTGGAGACAGTCATCCTCACCGCCGTTTTCGCGGGAATCTTTATCTGCTCGCCGGTCGCGGGATTCCGACCCATTCTAGCCTTGCGTTTGATAAGCTTGAGAATGCCGAGGCCGGGGATGGCGAATTTCTTGTTTTTCTTGGTCTCTTTATACGCCAGGTCGACGAACGAATCGAGAAATGCAGCAACCTGTTTTTTTGTTAGGTTGTTTTTCTCCGCCAAGGCGGCGACGATTTGCGATTTGCTCATCGCTTTTGGAGCGCTTTCCTTTGAACCTGCCATTATCAATCTCCTTAACAGGCTGCTGACAAAGGCGAAGGCGCCTTTATAAGCAGCTTCTTTAATGTTGCAATTGCGTAAAAAAACCAGATGGTTTTAAGCAATTGCTCAACATACTGATGATAAACATCAAGTCTATCATCAATATGTTTGGCGTGTTTGATGTACTATAACGCTTACGGCCTTCTCGTGCAAGGGAAATGTACGACGAAGTGAGAAAAAGGCCCATAATCAAGGCTGAATCGAAGAGTCTTAAGCATGTGCATTCCGTTTTACGGTGACGTTTTCAATGAAAAAGGCCTCGACCTGTTACTAGATGCACACGGCCAACCGTCTGTTCGAACTGCCGAGCTAATGATACGACAACGATACCAAGGGCTGTAAGTGCGGACATCATGGGAGCCCACGACGGGAGCCCCGGCGTCAGGGAAACGAGGAGCATGGTGTCGGCGATGAGAAAGTGATGAAGCCTTGGGTTATATTCCAAGCCGAGCAGACGGTCGCGAAGAATGTCCCCCGCGAAATACGCTCCCGCTCCTCCCATGGAGAGTCCGCCTACAAGCAGTGCGTTCACTCCATCTTTCGATGAACCTACCAATACCCATACGAGCATGGGCAAGAGCACCGTTATCATCACGGCGAATTCTTTCTCCGCTCCGGCGACATATTCGATCTCCGAAACAGTGATAAATAAATAAGCAAGTGGAACGATCGAATACACGAGCCAGATCGGCGGAAAACCCGTTGCTTCGGAGGGGGTCGACCAGAAATGGTAGCCGAAAGCCCAGAATGAAAGTAAAAAAAGCGAGACAAGGCTGAGCCCTTCCTCTCCGCCTATAGGTCCGAACTCCATCATCCCTCGTTTGAGCACCGACCTGCCCGTAAGCCAATCCGCCATGGCGAAAATCAAAATGCCGAACACGACTATCACAGGGGGTATGACAGGAAAGGCGAGGGCGATACCAAGGGGTAGTGTGAATGCGTTTATCGAATCGAGCCAATGATCGAGAAATTCGCCGAGAGGTCCCGAAGAGCCGTTTCTTCGAGCCTGCAAACCGTCGAGCGAATCCGTCACTTGATAAATAAAAACGAAGACGCAGGCTAGGCCGAAAACCCATGGATGATCGGGAGCGAATTCAGACATGGGGCCGACGAGGATGCCAGAGAGGAGCAGAAAAGCGATGAAACACGAAATACTACCGAGAAGCGTGATCGCATTCGCGGGCACTCGGACTGGAATATACTTGATGATTCTTCTGCATAGAGGAGCCAGTAAACGGGTATTCACGATGCTCCTGTTTATGCTCGTATATGAGTACTTCTTGGGTCGTTCCGGGTCGTAGTAGTATTTCATTTTTCATCCCTGATTAACCGACTCGTTCGGAGCCGAATTTTTATTTTACGTTTTGAAGTTTTTATAGATCAGGGTAACCGCAATAAGGACGGCGCAAAGTCCGACTATGGTTATTACTTTCGTCAATACGTCCGCGCTCTTGTCAAACTGGGACCCCAGGGCGAAACCGACAAAGAGCCAGCCCGGCGTCATCACAGCAGCCGCGACTCCATCGAAAAAAAGAAACCTGTTCCATTTCATCTTCAGCAAGCCCGATCCGAGAATTGCCGATATCCGCAGCCCGACGATAAAGCGGGAACTGATGAGTATGACAGGACCTTTGTTGAGAAAGTACCGCTCGGCGGCCTCGATGCGATCGGGCTTGAAAAAACGAGAAAAAAACCTGTGTCGGATCAATTTTGGACCGAAAAAACGGGCCAGTGAAAACAAGGCGAGATCCTGTATAAGCAATGCGATGAATGAAACCGCCGCGACGGCGATGAAATTGACATGCATCGCTTTCGCCGAGACCCCGACCAAGGCGACGGCAATCTCTTCGCAAATCGGCAATACAAAAGCGAACAACAGAAGAAATGCGAAAAAAAATACGAGCGGATCATGTTTTATGAAATCCGGAAGTACGCGAGCGATGTCGTCCAAGATGCCTCCACTGGACTGGCTGTACCTACCGCGCTTTTGTTGATGCAGGACAGTACTTAAACAACTTTCCACTGTCAAGTACTCGTTAATTTCTGATGTCGTACGCCGGGGCCGCTTATTGAGTTATCCGCTTCCGATCGATATAATTCCCGCGCGTCCGTTCGACAACGGAATTTGCGGAGGAGTGATGAACAAGGCTCTCAGGGTCTTACAGGAACGCGGTTTTATACAGCAGTGCACCGATATCGAGGGGCTCTCGAAAGTCATGGACGAAGGCCCCATCACGCTCTACGAAGGATGTGATCCCACCGGGCCCTCGCTTCATATCGGCCACATGGTCCCGTATTTCGCGATGCGCCACCTCCACGAGGCGGGACACCGCGTCATCGTGCTCATGGGCGGCGGCACCGCCCGCATCGGCGATCCCTCCGGCAAGACGACCATGCGGCAGATCATCAGCTACGAGGAAATCGACGCGAACACCGAACGCTTTCTCGCGCAAATCGATAAGTTCCTCAAACTCGACGGTAAAACGATGTTTTCGGAGAACAACAAGAAATGGCTCGCCGATCTCAATTACATAGACTTTCTGCGAGACATCGGCCGCCACTTCTCCGTCAATCGTATGCTGTCCTTCGAGGCCTACAAGCAACGCATGGAGACGGGCCTGTCGTTCATCGAGTTCAACTATCAGCTTCTGCAGAGCTACGACTTTCTCCAGTTGTACAAGCGTCACGGCTGCCGGCTCCAGATCGGCGGAGACGATCAGTGGGGCAATATCGTGGCCGGCATCGAACTCATCCGCCGCGTCGAGGGGGCCGAGTGCTTCGGTCTGACCTTCCCCTTGGTCATGACCTCCGACGGAAAGAAAATGGGGAAGACCGAAAAAGGCGCTCTTTTCCTCGATCCTACGATGACCAGCCCCTATGATTTTTTCCAGTACTGGCGCAATGTGACCGATGAGGACGTCGAGCGCTTCCTCCTCATGTTCACCTTCCTGCCCGTCGAAGAATGCAGGGCATTGGCGGCTAAAAAAGACTCGGAATTGAACGAATCGAAAGTCAGGCTCGCGTGGGAGGTCACCGCCCTCATCCACGGTAAAGAGGAGGCGGACAAGGCACTCGCGGCGGCTCGAGCAGCGTTCGGCGGGGGAGGGGATTTGAGCCAGGTGCCGCATACGACGGTCAGGCGATCCGAGATCGCCGCCGGCATAGGCGTACTCGACCTCTTCGTGCTCGCATCGCTCGCCGCAACGAAGAGCGAGGCGCGCCGCCTCGTTCAACAAGGCGGAGCCGTCGTCAACGAGCGGAAAATCGACGATGAAAAGACGATCATCGACGCATCCTGGCTCGACGCCGAGGGCTCGCTCATGCTCCGTGCGGGCAAGAAAAGGGTGTTTCGCATTCTCACCGATTAGCGACTATACTTACTTCCGATGACTCGCAGCGAGTTTTCCGCCGAGCTCGGAGGGATACAAATGCTTTTACGCGAGCACGAGTACCTCGCGTATTCCCCGTCACGCGCCAAGGAATACGAGCAGAAAGTCCGCTCCTGCGCCGAGCAGTTCGCATACCTTGTGTTCCGAAAAACGGGTGTGCCGGTCAAGGCCCTGCCGGGCCTCGTGCCGATCGAATCTGTCCGCGACGCGAGTTACGCGGCGGGCAGGGCCATGGCCGAACGCGCGGCGAAACGCGCCTTCGCGCTCGCCAAGAAAAACAAGGGGCTCAACCGCGATTATTACGAACAGTGCGGAGCGCTCTGGCTCACCGCATGGAAGAAGATGGCCGAAGCGGATTAGCACCTGAGCCAATTTCAATAGTGACCGACTTTAGAAATTGGCTCAGGTCCCCATACATCAATACCCGTCAAATTTCAGCGACAACATGCCCGTGATAGTACTTGTCGCGGAGCTCGGATACTTGCTTGTCCACCAGATAGTCGTCGAAGCTCTGGTAGCGGTCGATGACCCCGCCGGGACAGATCTCGACGATCCGGTTGGCGATCGATGTGACGAACTCGTGGTCGTGACTGGTAAAAAGCAGAACACCCGTGAACTCGATGAGCCCGTCGTTGAGGGCTGTGATCGCCTCGAGGTCGAGATGATTCGTCGGTTCGTCGAGGATGAGCGTGTTCGCGCCGGATAGCATGAGCCTCGACAAGAGGCATCTCACTTTTTCGCCTCCGGAAAGCACTCGTACTGGTTTGAGAGCCTCGTCGCCGGAAAACAGCATCCGTCCCAGGAAGGACCTGATGTATGTCTCGTCATCCGAATCGGAATACTGCCCGAGCCACTCGGTGATGGACATATCGGAATCGAAGAGCTTTGTGTTGTCTTTCGGGAAATACGAGAGCGTGATCGTCTGGCCCCAGGAGTATTCGCCCGCATCGGGCTTTTCCTCTCCGGCGAGAATCTGGAACAGCAAAGTTTTCGCGATATGCTCGCGGCCGACGAATGCGATCTTGTCGCCCTTGTTGACCGTCAGGTTGAAATCCTTGAGAAGCTGTATTCCTTCGGAGCTTTTACACAGATTCGTCACCTTGAGGACGTTGTTGCCGACTTCGCGCTTGGGCGAAAAACCGACGAAGGGGAAGCGTCTCGAGGAAGGAACGAGGGTGTCAAGCTCGAGTTTTTCGAGTATTTTCTTCCGGGAGGTCGCCTGACGGCTCTTGGACGCGTTCGATGAAAACCTCTGAATGAACTCGCGAAGGTCCTTGGCCTTCTCTTCATTCCGTTTCTTTTGATCCTTCTGCTGCTGCACCAGGATGCGGTTCATCTTGTGCCAAAAATCATAATTGCCCGAGTACATCCGCATCTTGCCGTAATCGATATCGACGGTATGCGTGCAGACTGCGTTGAGGAAATGCCGGTCGTGCGAAACGACGATGACGATGTTGGGGAATTCGATCAAGAACTCCTCGAGCCAGGAGATCGATTCGAGGTCGAGACCGTTGGTCGGCTCGTCCAAAAGTAGAATATCTGGATTACCGAAGAGAGCTTGGGCGAGGAGGACGCGGACCTTGATTCCCTCGTCGACTTCCCGCATGAACTTATCGTGCGCCGTCTCGGGCACCCCGAGGCCGGAAAGGAGGATGGCCGCCTGCGACTCTGCCTCCCAGCCGCCCAATTCGGAGAACTCGGACTCGAGCTCCGCGGCGCGTAGTCCGTCGGCCTCGCTGAAGTCTTCTTTTTCGTATATCGAGGATCTCTCGCTCCGCAGCGAGTAGAGTTTGGGCCAGCCCATGATAACCGTATCGAGGACCTTCGATTCCTCGAAGGCGAAGTGATCCTGGGCGAGAACGGCCATGCGCTTCCCGCTTCCGATGGAGATTTCGCCCTTGTCCGGCTTTATCACTCCGGCGAGCAGGTTTATGAACGTGGATTTGCCCGCCCCGTTCGCGCCGATGATGCCGTAGCAGTTCCCCGGCGTGAACTTGAGGTTGACATCCTTGAACAAGGTGCGCTCCCCGAAGGAGAGCGCGAGATCGCTTACGCTAATCACGGTGCTGCATTATTTCCGCGAAGGGCCGTGCTATTCAAGTGGATCGAAACACAATATACATGCTGTCTCGTGCTACCTGAGTATTGATCTCATCCCTCGAAAAAAACGAGAAAATAGTCGATACTATTAGGTACGGGAGAACTAGAACAAGAATGCGGGAAATCGGTCTCAACAGGCGTGCGACAGAACTCAGAAAACGGCTGGGGCCCAAACTCCGCAAACGTTCGCGAATAAGCCAAAGTGCCGGCTCCGGCTTGGCCCGCGCGTCCAGGATACGCGAACGTATGGCTCCGGAGCTTTCCGTTTCATCTTCCTCCGCCATACGCGGGATTAGCCCCGACGACCAAAGGGAAATCGAACGGGAGATCGATGCCGTCTCCCGCCGAAGCAAACTGTCGATCCGCTCGGAGGACTTTATCGTCAAGCCGCAGCGCAAGGGCTTTGTCTTTCCTCTCGTCGTCAATGTACTCGCGCTCCTCGTAACCGCCGCCGTAGTCGTCTTTCTCTCGCAGCTTTTCCACCAGCGCGATCTCGAGATCGCAAGCAGCGCCTCCTCGCTCGAAACTGCCGAAGGCAAGCTACTTCGAGAACTGAAGCGCGAGGCCGAAACGAAACTTCTTGAAAAAGACAAGGCGATCGCCGATTTCCAGTCGAAACTGCTCCAACTCGATAAAGAGCGGGCCGCTCTCGCGGCGAATATCAATGAACGCGTGAGTTCGCGCGAGGCCCAGCTCCGCGCAGCATTGAAAAGCGAAATCGAGGCAGAACGCGCCAGACTCGCGGCCGAGAGTATGTCCGATGCGGCTCGCGAGGCGCGGCTCAAGAACTACGAAAACGAAAAAAACGCAGAACTCAATCGCCTGATCGCCGCCGCGCGGAAAGAAGCCGAGGCCGAGAAGGCCGCGGCGGAGAACCGATTCAATCAACTCAAAGATGAATACCAAAAGAGCATCGCGTCGCTGAGCGATGAACGGAAAAAGCTTCAGGACGAGACAAAGCGCCGCGAGGCCGAAATCCGTGCAGAAGCCGAATCGTCGATCCGCGCGCTTGCAGCCCAGGGAGCCGAGACCCAGGCCAAGCTCGAAAGCGCACGGTCCCAGCTCGCCGCCTTGGAGGAACAGAAAAACCGAAGGGCAGTCGTCGAAGAACGCATCATCGGTCTGTATGACGGCATACGATCGGCCCTCCGCGAGCGCAGATTCGAGGCCGCGGTCACGAGCGCGGGGGCGCTCGTCTCCTATCTGAACGACCCCGCCGTCGTATCGGATCAATCGCTCAAGGCGAGGCGCGATACCGACCTTTTTGTCGCCGAGACCCTCGGCATCTACGCCCGGAACGAACTCGCGCGGGCTACAATCGATACCGCAAAACTTCTCGAACAGGCATCGATGCTCGCAGCTGCGCGGGAAGCGTCTCTGGCGGCGCAAAACGCGCTCAAGTCCGGCGATACGGCGACAGCCCAGGCCCGATACGCCGAAGCCCTCGCGAAAGTACCGGAAATACTCACCGCCCATAATTATTTCATCGACCGTTCCCGGGCGGAAGAAGAAGCCCGCAAAGCCCGTCTTATGGAAAACCTCGACGCCGCGGATCGTGCCTTCAAATCGAAGGATTTTACGCTCATGCTCTCCCGGTATTCGAGCGCCCTCGAATACCTTCCGATCGCGTCAAACGAAAAGCAAAAGCTCATTTCGCAGATCGGCCGGGCTGCGGCGGCAGAAGCAGAAGCGAGCGCCACAGCGGACGCGACGGCACGATCGACTGCACAAACAGCCCTCGCCGAAGAACAGACAAAAGCCGCTCGTCCCCTCGCCATGGAAGCATCGCGGCGACTTTCGTCAAAGGAGTGGGCCCAGGCGATCGCCGCCTATATCGAACTCATTTCGCGATATCCCCGCGCAGATCAGGTCGAGGCTGCCCTCGCCGGCATCAGGACGGCGAGCGCCGAGATGGCCTCTTCGGCAGAGGCCGAGCGCACGAAGACGAAAGAAGCGATACGTGCGGAAATCGAGCGCGCAGAAGAGGCCCGCGCGCGCGCGGACGCCGCTCTCGCCGAACTTGCTGCCGCGAGACTTTCCGAGGGCAAGTTGAAAGCAGATATCGAAAACCTCAAGCGTCAGCTTACGGAAGCCCAGGAGAAAACAGCATCTGCGGCCGCGTCTTCGTCGGCCGGATCCTCCGCCGTCGAAGCGGCGCGGGCGGGCAAAATCGTGGAACTCGAAGCCGAGGTCAAACGATTGTCGACGATCGCATCGCGCTACGAAGAAATTGTTGCGAATTACAAGTCGTATCGCGATTTCGAATCCTCGAACCGAAGCGCCGACACCGAGGGACTGGTCGCCGCGAGCGCCAAACTCGACGCCTTCCTCGATTCGGAGGCCGTTCGCCAGACAATGCCGGGTCTCAGGGACAGTATCGCACGCTACCGCGAGGCCTATATCCGCTCGGGTCAGCGCGAGGTCCTGTACAACGCGCTCGACATCCTCGAGGGCGCCCTGAAACTCCGAGACGAAGCTGCCCGGCAGCGCTACTTCAAGGACCTCGAAAGCCGCTTCGAAGGCGACAGCGGCATGCTCGCCTTCATCGAGGGATTGCGAAAGAACATAAAGTAGCGCAGGGCGCTAGTCGGCTTATTCCGCTAGATTCTCGAGTTCGTCTGTCGGATATCTGAACACATCGAAGCGGACACGCCCTTTTTTTTCGTCTTTA
Source organism: uncultured Treponemataceae bacterium (assembly GCA_964644505.1). Lineage (GTDB taxonomy): Bacteria > Spirochaetota > Spirochaetia > Treponematales > Rectinemataceae > CAZXXZ01. The sequence continues at coordinate 11,182 of CAZXXZ010000007.1, forward strand.
CCGTCGGCGATGCAGACGACTCTCGAGAAGTACGAGTAATACCTATTATTCTCGTAAAGTTCGAAAATATAGCGTAGGGAGCCGGTGGGTAACGAAAACAGAAAATGTCCTGCGCAGTCGTAGTACCGCGTCGTCAGGTCGGTACGCGCCACAAGCCTGTAGTCGTGCAGGACGTCGGTGATCGGGCAATCGAAGTGTATACTTTCAGGAGTAGTGTTCATCGAGAAGACATGCCAACGGTACCCGAGCACCTGCCCGTTGTCTTTCGATGTTCCGATAATATAATGATAATTTCCGTCGAAATAATAGAGGGCGCCCGGCAAAAGATGTGGATATGAAACAGGATAATTTAACTGATTGGCACTATCTAATATTACTTTTATATAACCATTTATGGCATCGGTATGATCAAGTTGAGTATCATAATTGGCAATCAAAGTATATACATTATTTATCATGCCAGCCAGCAGTATACATCGACATGAGTTCGTATCGTACATGTCATCGATACAGTATATCGAACCGCCGATCGCATCGAGTTTCGAAGAGCCGACAAGACCTATTAAACTACTATCCACTGATGCTAGAACTCCATCAAAAGTACTCCAATTCGTTAAACCAGCCGACAAGCCTATGGCGCGAATAACGGGACTTTCGCTTTGATTCCTCACCTCGCCCGATCCAAAAATGATGAGTCCACGGCCTACATCTGGACTTAATACAGAGGTGTTGAATGCGACCGTTGGGCTAAGACCCTGGACGGCGTTCAAGTCCCCCCAGTTGTTCGGTTCGCTCGTATAGTACGCTCCGAGGCCCATCTGTCCCGAAATGTTGCCGACATAGCGAATATCGAGGCGGTTTTCTTTAGGCTTTATTACCCAATAGCCGTCGCTCGGATGTGCCAGGTAGGTGGTGACAAAATAACTTTCACTATTTGGTCTTACATTGGTATAGGCTACTGGACCGATCGACACGACTTTCTCAAGTTTTTTTTCAAATTGCAACGAAAGGGCGAGAGCGGTACCGAAGGGAGGGGCCCAGCAGGATTGTAGAACAAAAAACGTCGCTGCACATACGCATGCACATATACCTATGAACACAAGGCGACGGCGAAGCGCCGCACAATCGATCAAAAGCTTGCTCATAAGTAGAACCTCGCTCCGAATCGAAATGACGGGAAGTTGAAAATCCATGTGTTACCGTAGACATTGAGCGACGAGGGATCGTCATCGGTCTGTACCGTCGCGGCGTACATAAAGGTATCGGCGAAAAGAAATAGCGAACCATACAGCTCGCCGAAGAAGCCGAAACTTTGACTCGGACGCCATTCGAGACCGCCGAAAGGCTCGATACTGAGAGGTGTGATCGGATCGAGGAATAGACTGCTGTCCGCACCGAAAACCAGCCAGACTGTCGCAAGACCGCCCCAGTAGAACCTCAGGCTTTGTCCGGGTTTTCCGAAAAGCTGCCCGCCTCCTAGACCGAGCTGGACCAAGGGTTGTGATATGAACAACGCCGGCTTGTATTCCGACTTCTCGTCGCGGAGCGACAATCCGACAAGATACTGCCTAAAGCCTGCTCGCAGAAAATATTGGTCCTCATGCAGGCGATAGGAGCACCAGCTATCGAGGAAACTGGCGTTATACATTCCGACATCCACTGTCCAGCGACGCTGGGGCTGCATGACGACGGCCAGGAAGGCGGGCTTCTGCTCGAGCAGCGCGAACACGCCGGAGGCCCCATCGTAGCCCGGAGCCTCCGCCGACCATCGGTAGGTCGCCGGAGAAACAACCTTGATTTCGACCACGCCCTCCTCGGGAATTACAATCACTTCATCACCGATCCCGCGAACCCTCGCTCCGGGCGGCCCCGCAACAAAAAGCCGCACGGCCCGCGGCGGATCGATCGTGGAGAGCATCGATTCGACCGAGGCGATCACGTCCATCCAAAAAAGGCTTTGAAGCCGTCGGCTGTCCGGTATCTCGGTGTCGACAGAGCCCGAGCCGAGTTCGGTTCCTGTGTTTACGCTCAAGAGACTCCATGCAAGTTTTACGTTCTTTTTCGAGGGAGCGAGCGTGACGGCGAGCGCGACATCGTAGCCGAGGCGTCCCGCTTTCTGAGCAGGGTCTTCTTCGACACTAGCGAGGTACACGACATCGACGAACTGCGAACGCGAGAGCGCTGTGGACAGGGCGTCGGCGTATTCGAAAGCATTGATTCCCGGCATCGAGGATGAAAACGACATGACTACGCGGAAGCGGGGATTCTGCTGGGCGGAACAGAGCGACACGAAGACCAGAGCCGCCGCAAGACAGGGAAAAAGACGGGCTTTCACCACCAGGTCCTCATGCGTTTCACGTATCCGGTTCGACGATCGTAGTAGAACCAGTAGTCGCCCTCGTCGTCGAAACTGAGCGCCTGCATCCAGTCGGAGTCGATTCTGATCGAATCGAGCTCGGCCCCACTCTGTAAATCGAAACGTCTGAGCCGTGAATCCCCGCCATGCGTCAAAACGACAATTCCGTCCTCGGTCACCCAGCCTTGATCTGCTTCGCTGAGGCTCAGATGGGTAGTTTTGGAACCTGTATATTCGACTAATGAATTTGATACTGAATTGAACAACATTGTGAAAGCGGCTTCGTTGCTATAGGGAAACCCCACACAAATCATCTCGGTACTGTCTGAAACTCCCGATTTTGCGAGAAGGTATACATACGATGAAGCAGTATCAGCGAAAAGCATTGAGGTATCGAGCGGATAATACTTCCCGCTCGGCGCAAAATTTTTGCTATACATAGAAACATCTGAGTATTTGAAGTACAGATCGACCTGTGTATAGGTATCAGACCCGTTGACAACAGTGACGAACGAAAGAACCAAGTTGCTGGTTGCGATATCGAAGCGCCAATCAATGCAGCCCTGCTCGTAATTTGGAGCAGTCACCTGGAATGTCGATCCAATAGCGGTTCGACCGCATATGAAGCTTCTGTCGGGAGAAAAAGTATTGCTACAGGAACCGAGAAAACGCGAAAAATCCGGATCAGCAAGTTTTCGTATAAGCTTCATGTGTTCGTCGAAAATCCATAGCCGCCACCCGCCGGGCTGAAAAACAGTGACGAAGACTCCGTGTATGCCCTCGAGCGAACGAAGGCGCTCTATCCTGATATCCTCGATCGCATCCACTTCTAGGCCGAGATCCTCTGCCAGGTCGTAGCCGCCCGAGGCATAGAGCAAGTCCTTCGGAAACATGTCCGAAGTGATGAACTCGCAGGACAGATTGACGGCGCATACGATGAGCGCTGCCAGGATACACGCGATCCAAGGGAGACGGGATCGCCGGCTTCGATACGACTTCTTCATCCTCATCGCTTAAATACTATCCCGATCGAATAAAAAAGCGGGCCTGACTTGTTTATTTCGAGCCAGCCTTGTTTCAAAAACCCGGATCCCGATCCGAGCGAATAGGGGAAGCGCGATTCGAACACCAAGGCCCAGGTCGGCCAGTGCCACTCGAACGTGATGAAAAAAGGTTCTATGCATATATCAAATCCGGCACGGGGATTCGCGTCGCATGCGGTAAAAAGCGTGCCGATACCCGACAAACCGAAACCGACACTCGACCGAAAGCGTGCGTTCGGATCGAAAAACAGATACGCGCCGAGACCGAAACGCAGTTCGTCGTGGAGAACGGGCCGTGCGCCCGGCGAAAAATCGTATGTGGTCCAGACCGAGGCCTCGGCCCGGAGATAGACTTGATCCGGTACAATGTACTTCCTATACAGGGCGGCCCCGCCCAGAATCCGCGCAGTACCATAGTTGAAACCGTATGCGACCTGTGTTTTTGCAAAAAGCGGTTTGAGAGGAATTTCTGTTTCTGAATCCGGCACGGCTATTGTCTGTATCCTGTCCCAATAGCCGTCTTTTGCAAGACGGACGATGAGGTTTCCTCCGGAGGCGAAGGGCAGGTAGGGAGCCGTGCATCGCCCCTCGGAGACTTCTCCCAGTTCCGTATCGCCCACACTGATCCGAGCCCCTTCGTCGACCGAGACAAATACCAAAGGAGAATGCACGGGGAGGGCGAGGGCCCCGCGCCGTATGGAATCGTGCGCCGAGTTCACCGCCGCCCGGACCGAATCGTCGATGAGCGGAAACGCGGAGACTCCGGCGTAGGTCGAAAACGAATCCGCGCCCAAGAGGGCTCCGCTCGAGCCGTCGTAGACCGATACTCTCCAGATGATCCTCGAGTTCTCGATTCGAAGCCTCGCGCTCATGATCCAGCGGAGCCCCGTGCTTGCGGCGGCCTCGAGGGCGAAGGAGGTTTCCGATCGCGGACCTTCCGCTTCCGACCAGGGGAAACTCTCGCGTGAAGCCCTGAAACCCGCCTGCTCAGCTTCGCGGAGCAATGCCTGCGCGAAGGCTTCGGCGAAGGAAGATGCGTCTTCGCCCTGCCCATCCCCCTCGATTCTGACGATGACCGCAGCGCCCGACTCGTCGAGAGGACGGGCTCCCTCGGCCTGTTGAGCGGAAAGATCCGCGACGGAGGCGATACTCAATACGAGAAAAAAAACTGCCCCGTGCAGACGCGGCATGCCCGGTCCTCACTTCTCCGTCAAAACTTCCACGCCGTCCCATTCGGGCGGCGGCGGGCGGCGCAGAAAATTCTGCGCCCGTTCGAGATACAAGCTCGCCGGATAATCATCGGCGAGGATCGAGAGAACCTCGCGGAAGCCCTCGATCGCGGCGGGGAACTCGCGCGCATAGTATTTCGCCACCGCGTCCTCGTGTATGGGCCAGGCCTTCTGCTCCTGCGTCGTGAGCGAGGACCGCGCGGTGTAGACGCAGACCCCCTCGCTTTTTCCCTTGACCGCGATCTTATCGACCTGTCGGCAGGGAACCTGCTCCTGGACCCTGTCCCGCACCGCCTTGGACATGAGTATGGGCTGATGATAGCGCTTCGTCGCCCCCTCGAGCCGCGAGGCGAGGTTCACGGGATCGCCTATGACGGTGTAGTTCATCTTGCGCTCGCAGCCGATATTCCCCACGGTCACGACACCGTAGTTTATACCGACGCCGATCTTGAACTCGGGCTTTCCGCGTCGCCGCTGCTCTTCGTTGAAGAGCGCGAGTTTGTCGATCATCTCCAGTCCCGCGAGCACGGAGCGGAGCGCGTCGTCCCTGTGCTTCGTAGGCGCGCCGAAAATCGCCATGATGGCGTCGCCTATGTACTTGTCGACGATGCCGCCGTGCTCCATGAGCGTATCGACCATCAGGGCGAAGTAGCGATTCAGGGAATTCACGAGATCGTCGGGCTCCATGCCCTCCGAGATGGTCGTGAATCCGCGGATGTCCGAAAAAAGAATCGAGACGAGTTTGTTGGAACCGACGAGCATCGATTCGGGATTCTGGAAATACTCCTCGATGACATCTTTCGGGACGTAGAGCTGAAAGATGTTGCGGATTTTCGTTTCCTTCTTCGTGGCGACGGCTGCGTCGAAGGCATAGCGCTTGATCGAGTCGTAGGCCCTGCCGAGTTCGCCGAGCATCATGTTGAAAGTGTGCGATAGCTGCCCGATCTCGTCCTTGTACTGCACGGGTACGCGCTCGGACAAATCCGAGGACTCGATGATGCGGCGCATCGCGTGCGACACTTCTTCGAGCGGACGCGTGAGGTAGCGAGCGAGCACCAGGAGGAGCAAGACGGCGAGGGCGCAGGATACGCTGAGAATGACGATCGTGGTCCTGAAGATGGTCTCGACATCCCCGTAAAAGGCCGACTTCTCCTCGGTGACAAAGACAGTCCATCCGAAGGGGCGGAACGAGAACACCGCGGCGACACGCGATGCTCCTCCCATCTCGATCGAAAAGAATCCCGGCGTCCTCGAGGCGTAAGCGATCATGACGGCAGCCTCGGCGGTACTCGGCGTCGACAATCCGGCGCGCATCGCCACGGCTCCCGATTCATCGAGGGCGACGATTGTCTCGGTGTCGCTGCGGAGGATCGAGCGGGCGAAGGATTCCACGGCAGCCTTCGCCGCGGTTTCCATGTCGGCCCTTCCCACATAGCCGTTCTCTGCGAGGAGGTTGTACTGGCCGTCCGCGTATTTTTCGAGTTCCGAGGCTTTGAATGTCAGAAACTGCGTTGCAACCCGAGTGACCGCCGAGGCCGCGACGAAATACGACGACATTCCGGCCATGACGACTGACGCGATCAACAAAGGCAGTACAACGAGAATTATCTTTATCCGAATACTCATCTATAAGGAATATAAAACGCTTGCACGTCTTCCGCAAGCTGATCGATTACATGGAAGGGTAACCATAAAAAAGGCGCCGCTTAAGCGGCGCCTTTTTTGTAGTTCCAACTCAACGCCCCTGGGCTCCGTAGAGGTAGCGGAAGTAGTCCATGTCGGTGGACAGGGTTTTCGAGAATTTCGGCAGTGTCTGACGGTACGACTCGATCGCCCTCCAGAAATCGAAGAAGCTCGGATCGCGGCCGTAGGCTTGCGCGTAGATTCTCGCGGCCTCTGCGTCGGCCCTTCCTTTCGTCTGCTCAGCCTTGGCGTAGGCCTCGGAAAGGATGCGACGCTTGTCGTTTTCCATCTTTCCGAGAAGCTCGGCCTTCTGGCCCTCGCCGTAGCTCCGATAGGCCTGGGCGATCTGATTGCGCTCCTTGATCATCCGGTTGTACACGCTCTCGGTCAGCTCGTCTGAGTACTTGATCTGCCGAGGGATGATGTCGATCACCTCGATGCCGTACTGCGGAACGATGGGCTTGACCTCCGCGAGCATTTCGGCGAACAAGAGACTCCGTCCCTTTTCGATGGGGTCGTAGGTGCTTTTGCTCTGCGTCAGACTGGCGAGGGCTGCTGTGTCTTCCGCGTCGCTCGTCTGAAAGACCGAGGCCTGGACGCTCGAGAGTATCTTGTTGGAATCACGAACCGCCTCGCGCAGGTAGTTCTTGGCTATTATCCTCCGTACCGCGCTGTCGATGACATCGCCGAGTCTGCCGTAGGCGTTCTCGAGGGTCTGGATGGATTCATAGAACTTAAGCGGATCGGAAATTCTCCAGCGCGCGGTGGTGTCCACCCAGATAAATTGATTTTCCCTGGTCTGGAGCCGTTGAGGTTCGCCGTCCCAGGGCATAACCTTCTTGGGATACTTGACGATCCCGTCGATGAAGGGAGTCCTGAGCTTGAGTCCCGCGCTTGTATGGGTAGCCACGATTTCGCCGAAGCGGACGACACAGGCCTGTTCCCCCTCGTTCAAGATGAAGAAGGGTCCGGCGGCCAGTATTAGAATCAGGGCAGCCGCGATTATGGCCAAGGTAACGAGGAGCTTTTTCATCTCGAAGCCTCCTGCGAGCTTGTCGCTGCCGCGTTCTGCAGGCTCTTGATCGGAAGGAAGTTCGAGAAGCGCTTGTCGATGAGCTCGACCTTCTCCTCTCCGTGGAATACATCCTCGACCATCTCGTAATACAGCCGCTTTTTCGTGACCTCGGGAGCCTTGCGGTATTCCTCGTAGACCGCGTTGAATCGGGCTACGTCGCCTTTCGCTTCGTTTATCCGCTCTGAAGCGTATCCCTCCGCGATCTCGATCATCTGCTTGGCCTGGCCCTGGGCCTTGGGTATCTCGGCGTTGTACCGCTCCTTACCCTCGTTGACCAGGCGGTTCATGTCCTGCTCGGCCTTGTTGACATCCTCGAATGCCTCCTGCACGCCCTTGGGCGGCACGATGTTCTGAAGCTGGACCTGAATCACATTGATGCCGAGCCCGAACTCGTCGAATTTGTCGTTCATCATCTGCACGGCCGTTTCCTGGATAGCCGTCCGCTCGGGGCCGATGACCGAAAGAATCGCACGGTCGCCGACGAGGAGGTTGACGGTCGACTGGGAAATATCCCGTATCGTCTTCTGCCGGTCGTTGACGTTGAAAAGCCAGGCTTTCGGATCTTTTATTTTGTATTGAATGATCCACTCGACATCGATGATGTTGAGATCGCCGGTCAGCATCGTCGATTCCTCGGGATACTCCTTCGGGGAATACTGGGTGACGACGCCTTCCTTCAGGGTCCTGAAGCCGAACTGCTCGGTTTGGACGACCTCGGTCGGTACGTGATATGCCTTCTGGATGCCGAAGGGCCACATGAAGGCCAGGCCCGGTTGTGCTATCCGCGTGAATTTCCCGAACGTCGTTATGACCGCCCGTTCATTCTGATAGACGACGATGAAACTCGTCGAAAACAGGATGAGGACGGCGACGACTACGAGGATGACGATGACAGTCGCCGGCTTGATGCCCGGCAATTTCCTGTTTACGTTTCGCATGCTTTGGGTGAAGGTATCTCCCATGAGCGCCTCCTGACGTCATTAAGGGTACTGTATTTATAGCGAAAAAAGAATAAATCGATGCAGTTTTTCGAAACCAAAGGATGCATCAGATCGACAACAGTTTCATTGGAGAGCCGTATTCAGAGCCTCTTCGAGTTCGTTTCGTCCAAAAATGGACCAAAGTCGCGTGCATGCTTCTTCGGAGGGAGTGGCCGTGACGCGGGAGGGGACATCGGGGAAGGGCTGTTCAAGAAACTCCAATACGGCAGCGTGCAGAAAATATCCTCCCTCGATCCTCCGTCCGCCGTATTTCACGTCGCCCGAAAGCGGCAAGCCCCTGCTTGAAGCCTGAACCCTGATCTGATGGGTCAAGCCGGTATGCAACTCGATGAGAACGAGGCTGCGGTCCTTAGCCGTAAGGAGGGGAAAGGCCGATGCCCATGCCTCGGCTCCATCCTCCGATACGGCGCTTTTGAAGGTTGTCGAATCACGCGTTATGCGATCATGCCATTCTGCGGGCCGGCTCAGGCGCCCGTCGAGGAGGGCGAGGTAGAGTTTGCGTACTCGGCGATCGCGAAGCACGGCCGAGAAGACGCGGGCGCCCGAGGCTGTTACGGGGAAGGTGATGATGCCCGAGCTGTTGCGGTCGAGCCGGTGCAGGGGGCCGGGCCGAAAACCGAGCGAGTCCGAACCGAGGCGGGGCCGGGCCGATCGAACCATCTCTTCGAGACTGCCCGGTCCATGCGACAGAAGTCCTCGGGGCTTGTTGAGGAAAAGAAGGTGCTCGGTTCTGAGAATTACAAATTCCTCTGGCAGAAAAGAAGTAGTTTCGATGTCCGTACTCCGGGACTCGGGGCAGTTCTTTGTTCCGCGTTCGAATACCGATGGAACTATCGATATCCTGTCCCCTTCGGAGAGTCGCAGGTCGGGGGAGGCCCGAAGTCCGTTCACTTTTATCGTTCCACGGCGGAGGGAAGCGTATATATCTGAAAGGCCGAGTTTCGGAAGAACGGACCGCAGCGTCTTGTCGAGTCGGCGGCCTGCGTCATCGGCTCCGGCGCTCAGCTCGATCATCTGATCCGACCGATACATGTAGACAGAATCTACGGCGTAGCAGCCGCTTGGTCAATGCCGTGCACGTGTACGGGACCGGGAAGACCGCGGAATCTTGACATGCGGCCTTCAAGCGGTGAAACTGAATCGATGAGTGATTCGGTCGACCTCCGGTGGACGGGGCTGTTCTCAAGTCCGGTTTTCCTATCGGCAGTTTTCAGTCTGCTAACCGCTCAATTCATAAAGTCGATCGTACTTATTTTCAGGGCAAAGACAAAGAGTTTTCGCGACGTCCTCGGCGCTTTTTTTTGGAAGACGGGAGGGATGCCTTCGAGTCACAGCGCCCTCGCGGTTTCTATCGCCGCGGCGATCGCTCTCACCGACGGCGTCAACTCGAATCTATTCATAGTGGCTCTCTTTTTTTCACTGGTGGTCATCCGTGACGCGCTCGGGGTGCGCAGGGCCGCCGGCCTTCAGGCGCGGGCCCTCAATCTTCTCGGTAAAGAGCTCATATCGAGATTCGGTATACCCTTTCATCCGGTCAGGGAAGTGCACGGTCACAACGCGGCCGAGGTCGTCGTCGGCGGCCTTCTGGGCTTTTTTATCGCTCTCGCATTCTGTACACTCTGATGCCTGCCATTCCTTCCAGTGCTCGTACCGGCAAGCCTGGGCATGCACCTACCACAACACAGAAACTCGGTATACTTAGTATCGCTCTCGCGATGACGCTCATCGCATTTTTATTGGCACCTTCACGGACACAGGCTGCGTTCACTCAAGCTTCTACAACCTGGAAAGGGTATCGTTTACTCCTGGTCGAAAGCGGTATAGACGAAGACGAAGTCCTGGACCGTCTCAAGACCGCAGGTATCTGGCCGGTTATTTCCGAATCGACCCAGCCTGTCGCTTTGTCCGATTGGTCGCATACCGTCACGACGACACTCGCCGACGCGCGGCACATACTGATCCGCGATGATCCGAGACTCGATACCTACATTGAACGACTGTATTCCTATTTTACCGCAGAGCGCGGAGACTCGAAGTACCGCGTCTTCTATATTCCCGAATCACGTTCACGAAACGCTTCTCTCATTTCAAAGGCTCTTTCCGGACTTGAAACCTCTTCTATTCTTCCCGAATCGGCGCTGTCTTCGAGCGTCCCGACGAAGCCTTTTTTTTCATTTACCGTTGTAGTGACGATACTACTTGCAGCCGCCTTTTCCGACTCCTTTCTGCGGCGAGCATCCCAAACAAATCCCGGTCGTCTTGCTCTATGCACGAGCAGGCGGACGCTTGAATCTTTTTTTGTACGTCTTGTTCTTGCCTTTCCCTTCATAGTCCTTGCATCGAAGGGCGGATGGACTTCTTTTATCGCCGCATTATGGGCGCTTTCGCTCTTCGACGCCGCAGGGGCGGTGGAATCTTTTCTCAGGGAACTGGACAGACTTCAGGGCTTCCGCAGAACGCTTGCCGAGGCGCTGAGGAAAAATCCTCCCGGCGTATCTGTCTTTATAACCGCTTTCATTGCATCACTGCTCAACATCTCCGTCTTACCCTCGCTTCTCGCGGCTCTTGGTTCTTCATTCGCCCTTGTATGGGCCCTTGCGGCTGCGAAGGTGCTTTCCACGACCGGCTTCGAGCCTCTCGCAATTCTTCCGCGACGACGTCCGGCCTCGTTCCCTGGAGCGCTGAGAGCAGGTTTTGCCTGTATCGCGATCGTCGCCGCCCTGCTGGTGACATCGAGAGATGAAACTACGAAGCCCTCGAGCTTCGCGGATGCCTCACTCGTCATTCCGCTTCCTTCGGCTCTTGCGGGCAGTACCATGCCCTTGCCCGACGAAGCCGACAGACGCCTGAGGACCGAAGCCTCCGACGGGAATCTGCCCGGGCTCGCCTCCTATCTCGCGCACATGGCCCTGCAGGAATCGATACCCTATATTCGCGTCGGGGAAGGGCGAAAAAACGTTTTCGAAGCGGTTACATTGCCCACACGCGACGGAAATGAAACTCGTATCGTATTCGACGATGCATGGGCTCGATCGGCATATCGTTCGATCGAAGCGGTGAGTATTGAAAAGATGCTGACGACCCAGGGGAGGGCGGTTACGGGCAAAAAATCGGCAATGTCGCATGTCGATTCCACTGCGGTCCAGAAATCGTCCCCGCTTGCACCGATACACGCACTGCTGTATATACTCCTCATGATCCCGCCGCTTCTTCGCATAGCGGCGCTCAGATCAATCTCCCGCGCAGTTTCGTCGCGCGGAATACGGCAGGAAGCATGAGATCGGCACGTACCTTCCGATACGGCGGAATAAGGATAAGTGGGGACAAGACGGTAGAAACCGCGATTCCAAACGCCTTCCTCCCGAGTACGGCCCTCGTTCCGCTCAAGCAGCACAGCGGAAAAAGCGCTCGATGCGTCGTGTCACGAGGCGATCGCGTGAGGGAGGGGATGGTCATAGGTCGATCGGAGGGACATGGATCCTCCGACATACACGCTCCGATTCCAGGTCTTGTCCGTGACATCAAGACGATTGCGCTCCCCGAGGGCGGTGAAACCGAAGCCGTCGCCATAGAACTCGACGGATCCTTCGATCGTCTGGGACGAAGAGAAGAACGATACTTGTGGAGGAGCATGTCGCGCCGCGACATGCTCAGCGCCATACGAGACCGGGGCGTCGTCGCCGCAGAACAGCCTGGCACACCCCTGTATGACATTCTTTCAGGTTCACGCGATATCGGACTTCTCATCCTCAACACTGTCGAAAGCGAGCCCTACATGCGGACCGAGGAGTGTCTTTACAGGACAAGGACCGCCGATATCACCGAAGGGCTCGGCATTATCAGGAAGATTATAAATCCCTCGCGTACAATTGTCCTGACGGCATCCTTTTCGGAGGGCAATTCCGCACAAGGGCGTGAAAGCCAGGACTCCTCCGCCTCGGCGCGAGGTTTCAATCAAGACGGAGGATGGAGTATCGAAACAATTGTACTCCAACCCAAATACCCCCAGGAACTGCACAATCAGATCATAGAAGCCGTCGAAGGATCGCGGAAACATAAAGCCGGTGATTTTATTGTCATTACACCGTCAACGGCCTTGGCGGTCTACGAAGCCATCGTTCTCGCCAAGCCTATGATCGAGCGCTGTGTGACCGTCGACGGAGGGGCGCTCAGGTATCCCGCCGTACTGAAAGTGCGGATCGGTACGTCCGTGCGCGACTTGATCGAAGAATGCGGCGGCTTTCTCCATAAACCCGAGCGTCTTGTCATCTGCGGCCCGCTGAGAGGATTCGCGATCTACGACCTCGATACGCCGATAACGAAAACCACATCCGCAGTCCTCGCACTCGACGGCAGGGAGACGAGAACCGGCCGGTCCGCACCCTGTATCCGCTGCGGAAGTTGCGCCGAGCTTTGCCCGGAACGTCTCGACCCCCAGATGATCTTCCGCCTTCTCGAACGGGGAAGGGTGGCGGAGGCCCGTGAACTGGGACTCGAATCCTGCACGCTCTGCGGAACCTGCTCGCACATATGCCCTTCGCGCGTCCCACTTACGTCGGCATTCGCCTCACGTTTAGGCGTAATGGAGGCCCTTCGATGAGACAGAAGACAGGCCTCTCGGTCAGCCATTCGCCGTTCATATATCAACCGAGAACGGTCTCATCCCTCGCATGGGGCGTATCCGCGATACTCTCGCCCGCAGTCGTCTACGGCGTCATGAAATTCGGGACACAGGCGGCCCTTGTCCTTCTCGTCGCAGTGCTGGCGGCCGTACTGGGCGAAGCCATTATAGAAACCTTACGCAGACGCTTTACACTCTGGGACGGTACGGCTTTTCTCACCGGGCTCCTCATAGGGCTGTCGCTGCCATCCACCGTCCCACTCTTCGTACCGGCCGCCGCCTCCTTGTTCGCAGTCGTCGTCGTCAAGGGAGTATTCGGAGGTCTCGGTTCGAATTGGATGAATCCCGCGCTCGCAGGTATCGCCTTCGCACTCCTCGATTGGCCGGAAGCGGTATACCCGGCTTCGACATCACGGTTTTTGCACAGCCTTGTCGCTCAGCCCTCTTCTACGTTTTCGAGCGTGGACGATATAATCACCGATACGCTGAATCACGCTCTTTTCTCTCATATCGGCGCAGACCTCCCCAACGGCTACTTCGATCTTCTCGTCGGGACCAGTGCCACAACCATCGGGGAGGCCGCCGGCCTTCTTGTTTTGGCTTCATCGGTCGTATTACTGGCTCGTCGCATGGTGAGATGGGAGATACCCGCCTCGATACTCGCCTCGCTCTCGCTCATGACCTGGGTTTTCGGCGGTCTCGCCGAAGGTCGCGGCCTCTTTACGGGCGACGCGCTCTTCTCGATCTTTTCCGGTTCCATCCTTCTCGTAGCCTTCTTCATGGCCACGGACCCTGTAACCTCTCCCTGCTCCCGAATCGCGATGATCGTGTACGGAACCGGGATCGGCGTCTTCGTATTCGCCTTGCGAAGCCTCGGCTCGGCATCAGACGGCTCTGCCTTCGCAGTTATTATCATGAACTGCGCCGTTCCGGCCCTTTCGAAACTCGACGTCGCGGTAGTACGGGCGCGTATAAAGATTTCATCGAAACTTCCGGTTTTGACACGACGGGGAGGATCACGTGACTGAAACGGCTCACGACGGATTGATAGAGAACTTGGTTCTTTCGTCGTTCATCGCTTTCATCGCGGTTTTTCTCGGAGCTGCTTCGCTATTCACCGAATCATTCACCGTTTCGTCTGAACAAAGGCTTGTCAGTTCGATTGCAGGGCCCATCCTCGATTCTTCTGACACGCGGGTCAAGGATCCCGCTTTTTCGCGCATCTATGCCGTGAAAAAAGGCTCATCCCGCTTCGCCGTCGTTATCAGTTTGCCTCATGCGAGCAAATCGTTCAGAACACTCGTCCTCTTCAAGAGCGATGGTTCTCTTGTGGAAGCACGGGCTCTCGGAGGCAGATCAGTTCCCTCCTGGATTCAGGATATCCCTCTTTCTGAATCCGAAGCCTACCCTCAATCAGTCCGGGATGATCTTGCGCGGTTTCGAGTATGGTCGGAGGCTGTCAAACGGGCTTCTCTCGCCGTTGTGTCTTTCAAGGAGGGAGCACTATGACGGATGAGCGGAAAGCGTTCACCCCGAATCCGCTCCTTGCGGGCATGTGGGGGCTGTGCCCGATCATCGCTGCAGACAGGAGCCTCCCTGAAGGACTGGCGCTCGGCATAGGGGCGGCTTTCTGTTCTCTCATTCTCGCCGGTTCATTACACATGTCACGAGGAATCATTCCTCAGCGACTGCGGCCCGTGTTCTCTCTTTCCCTTTCGAGTGCGTCGGCGATAGTGTATGCGTTTCTGATAGAGATCTACTCGGCTTCTTTGTCGGACGCTCTATGGGTCTTTTTGCCCCTTCTCGCCGTCTGCGCCACAAGCCTTCACACGATTAAACGTTGTTCATCAGGGATCGACGGCATCATCTCGAAGGACAACTGCTCTTCGATCGTGAAAGAAGCACTACTCTTTTTTTTCACCGCGGTATGCGTCGGAGCCTTCCGGGAGATACTCGGACAGGGGACTCTCAGTCTCCCCCTGCCGGGCGATTCGGAACTTCGACTCTTTTCCACGAATATACAGCCTCTTGTTATTTTTTCCTCGCCCTCGGGCGGGTTTTTGCTTCTCGGTCTTTTAACGGCTTTCTATAGGTTGTATCTTCGCCTGTTAAAGAGGAGATTCCAATGAGCTACCTTGGAATCGTAGCCGGTTCGGTCCTCGCCACGAATGCATTGTTGCATTACGGCCTCGGCGCGATACCCGGGATCAAGGGATCGACTTCAGAAAAGGGAGCTCGAGGCGGAGTTCGAAGCGTTGCAGCCCTGACACTGCTGAACGCGCTTGCAGCTGCCGTTTTATGGTGCCTGCGTTCATTGATTCTTGAAAAGCTCGGACTCGCTTCGCTCGACATCTTTTTCTTCGCGCTGTTGGTCGTACCGCCGCTCAAGGCCCTCTCGCGTGCGGCAACAGGCGTCGGCGGTATCATCGCCGCAATCGGAGCCGAAGCCGATGAACTCATCGTCGGAAGCCTCGTGTTCGGCATCGCCTTGATCACTACGAGGAGCGGGTATACTTTAGGCGAGGCTACCGCGGCGGCGGCAGCTTCGGGTATCGGGTATTGGATGGCGTCCGCACTTCTTTCGTCCATACACGAACGCCTCGAACTCAGCGATCTGCCACGCTCTATAAAAGGCGCTCCGTCGATGCTCATATCTGCCGCGCTCATGTCGATGGCCCTCATGGGTATCGACGCCGGCGTCTTCGGCGGTCTCGGGGTGGCTCCATGAACTGGTTCGCGCTTTTAGCGGCTCTTTTGCTGGCCGCGTTCTCGGCATTCGCTTCCTCATACCTGAGCTTCGCATGGAAACGACGACAAGCGAGGGCTGAGGGAGCGGTTGCGATCGAAGAGCTCCTGCCCGGATATGACTGTTCGCTCTGCGGCTATCTCGATTGCCGCTCATACGCCGCCGCCATCGACGGCGCGAATACAGATCCAGGGCTCTGCTCACCGGGCGGCGACGAAACCGAAGCGTCGATACGCGAATTATTGAAATCGCGCCGAGGCGATAAAAGAGGAAAGGCTCAGTACGCGATAGTCAGGTGCGGGGGCGGAAGGGCAGCGAAAAAAAACTTCGACTACAGCGGCCACAGGAGTTGTCTGTCTTCTTCGCACTTGTTCGGCGGTCCCAATGCATGCAGCGAAGGCTGTATCGGCTATGGTTCCTGCGCCGCCGTCTGTCCCGTCGGCGCCATTGTCGTCGAGGACGGTCTCGCTCGTGTCATACCCGAGCTCTGTAGCGGCTGCGGTATGTGCATACCGGCCTGCCCCAAGGGCCTCATATCCTTGATTCCACGACATGTGCACTGGTTTGTCGCCTGCGCATCCCACAAAAAAGCTGAAATTAAGAAAAACATCTGTTCAGCCGCGTGCACGGCATGCGGCGAATGCTCGAGGCTGTCCAGCCGGTTCGAGTTTTCGGTTTTGGATGAACTCGCCAGGGAGAACCCCTCGGTCGAAAACGGCAATTGGCAGGAAATCGCTTCGACCTGTCCATCAGCAGCCATTGTCCGCATCGGGACGCAAAAAAAACATACTCCGCCCTTTCAGAAGCCCGAACGCTAGGATATAATCCGGCGCATCTTTGGCAGGTTGTCGAAACCGGGGCAGTGCCGTAACGCAGCCTGCGAGGAAGGATCATCGCTCGATGCAGAAAAGCTATGTCATAATCGGCGCCTATAATCTTGTGCCTGAAGGAATAGAGGATACAGCGCTCGAGGAGGCATATCAGTTCTGCTGGCGGCCGTTTTTGTCCGTTTTGTACCGCTTCCCCGCCGTTTCCGCGGTGCTTCACTATTCAGGCACGGTCTTGCGATGGC
Source organism: uncultured Treponemataceae bacterium (assembly GCA_964644505.1). Taxonomy (GTDB): domain Bacteria; phylum Spirochaetota; class Spirochaetia; order Treponematales; family Rectinemataceae; genus CAZXXZ01. The sequence continues at coordinate 28,008 of CAZXXZ010000007.1, forward strand.
TCGGCGCCAAACATCCCGAGTTCATCATGCTTTTGGAGGAAATGGTGGTCCGAAAGCAGGTCGAACTGCTCGGCGGCGCCTTTTTCTCCCCCATTTTGCCCCTCATCCCCGCCCAGGACCGTCTAGGACAGATAGAACTGCTCACCACGCATATCCGCCGTTCATTCGCGAAAAGGCCCCGGGGATGCTGGCTTGCCGACTACGCATGGGAGCCCTCGCTCGCTTCGACGCTGCAGACCTGCGGTTTCGATTATACATTCCTAACGGAACGCCATTTCAGGATCGCGGGAATCCCCTTCGGCGACATAGGTTCGCCCGTCATGACCGAGGACCAGGGCCGCAGCCTCGTCGTGTTTCCGGCCTTCGACGCACTTGAGAGTTTTTCCGGGCCTCTCAGCTTCACCGAGGCCGCAGAGAGTCTCGCCTCCAGGCTCGGCGAACAGAAACTTCTGCCGATTTTCTATCCGGGCGAGGTCTTCAAAAACTTGTGGGAAGCCTCCCACCTCGAGTCGCCCGATCTTTATTTCGAGCATTCCTTCGCGCAACTGCAGAGTAATGGTTTGGTTTTTGAAACGACGACCACATTACGGTACTTGAAAAGCATACGCGGTTTTCGCAGGGCCTATTTCCCCGGCTGCGCCTCGTTCAACCTCATGGAACAAAGCATGCCTCCCGCGCCCGAAACCGATCCTTCCAAGTCAAAAAAACCGCCCAAACAAGTACCGCACGTTATCGACGGCAAATTGACCGGACTCGAAGGAAGTTTGCGCCGCATACTCTTACAGCATGAAGAAAGCATGGCGCTGTATTCAAAAATGCAATACGTCAGGCTCCTCGTGACTCAGCTTCGCGGCGACAAGTCACGCAAAAAGACCGCCCAGGAAGAACTGTGGCGCGGCCAGTGCGGTGGTGCCTATTGGCAGGGCCGCTTCGGCGGTATATCCCGCCTCCCTGTGAGGGCGGCAGCGTACTCGGCCCTCATCGAGGCCGAAAAAATCACACGCCAACGAGGTTCGTTCTCTCCGGGAATCGTCAGTTCCGATATCGATTTCGACGGTGCCAAGGAAATCATCTACCAGGGATCGGACTATAACGCCTATGTCCAACTCCGCGGCGCCTGTCTTTCCGAACTCGATTCGATAAAAACTCGCACTAATTACGTGAATGTCATGAACGCCAATCCGGGCGGCCTGCGGATGCTCTGCTTCAGGGACCGCATACTGGAAAAAGGGAGTTTCGGACAAAACCGCGGTGGTTTTTACGACGCCTACTACACGCTCGAAGAATCCGAACGACCGGCGAATTCCATCCGCCTGCTTCGCGATGACTACGCCCAGCTCGGCGGCAAGCGGAGAGCGCTCTCGGTCCGCAAGGTCTTCTCGTTCAAAAAAGGCGCTCTTTCGGTCGAATACGAGCTCACAAACCGCGATCCTGCGCCGCTATCGCTTCGATTCGCGGTCGAACTCAATCTGGCGGCCGGTCTTGAAGCTTCATCGGTCGGTCTCGTCTGTCTCGCAGGCCGCGAGGAGCGGGAACTCGATTCGGGATCGGAGTGCCGCGGCGAGAATATCGTCGGTCTCAGGCTTGTTAACACCGCTAAGGATGAAAAAATCGAACTTCGATCGGATCGTTCGTTCATACTCTCGCACACACCGATTCGATCGAGCGTTGACACGGGCAGACGCTATCAGGGTTGTCTTCTGCTTTTCTGCTACGACCTCGATTTCGCCGTCGACGCTTCTCAACGAATTTCGCTGACGCTCGAGCTGAAATCATGAGTGCGACACTTCCTCCTCGACTGAACGGACTTCACGTCCACCTCGTCGGCGCGAAGGGAACCGGCATGACCGCCTTCGCCGAGCTTCTGGCCGCGGCCGGCGCGCGATTGACCGGAAGCGACGTGCCCGACGAGTTCTACACCGACCGCATCCTCAAAGCGATCGGCGTCCGCCTGTTCTCGGGATTCGAAGCGTCCCATATAAACGGCGCCGAGCTTGTCATACATTCGCCCGCATACCAGCGCGAAACGAATCCCGAGCTCATCGCCGCCGCCGCGGCCGGCATCCCTATCATGAACTATCCCGAGGCGCTCGGCTCTTTTTCGAGCCGCTTCGACTCGTCCGGGATCGCCGGCGTCCACGGGAAAACGACGACCACCGCGATGAGCGGAGCGATCGCCGCCGCGACGGACTTGAGCGCGACCGTACTCGCCGGCTCTGCCGTCTCGAGTTTCGACGGTCGCTGCACGCTGAACCTCGGTTCTCGTTTTTTCATCGCCGAGACCTGCGAATACAGACGGCACTTTCTGCATTTCAAGCCGAGACGCATCGTGCTCACGAGCGTCGACCACGACCATCAGGACTGCTTCCCTGCCTATTCCGATATACGCGATGCCTTCCTAGACTATCTGCGGCTTCTTCCTCCGGGCGGCGAGGTCATTTACTGCGCCGACGACGCGGGCGCCTCCGAGGTTGTACGGACGATCCGCCTCGAGCGCGATGACCTCGTGGCGACTCCATACGGGGAAAGCGCGGAGGGAAGGTACCGGCTCATCTCCTATGCGGCCGAAGCGGGGAGGGCGCGTTTCACGCTCGCAGGATTCGACTTCGCTTTCGAACTGCATGTCCCCGGCAGGCACCTCGCCCTCGACGCGGCCGCGGCCCTCGCGCTCAGCTTTTCGCTTCTCGCCGAGCAACACGGGATGGACAAAAAGGATCTTTCCGGGTACAGACAAGAAATTGCGGCGGCCGCGAGGGCCCTCGCCGGTTTCCGCGGTTCGAAGCGGCGTTCAGAGCTGGTCGGCGAGGCCGGAGGCGTGCTTTTCATGGACGACTACGGTCATCATCCGACGGCGATCCGCGAGACCATCCGCGGGATCAAAGCATTCTGGCCCGGCCGCAGGCTCGTCGTGGATTTCATGCCCCACCTCTACTCGAGGACGAAGGCCCTCTTTACCGAGTTCGCCTCCTGCCTCGACGAAGCCGATGTCGCGGTTCTCCACGACATCTACGCCTCGGCCAGGGAGGTTCCGGACGGATCGGTATCGGGAAGGGCTTTGTTCGAGGCGGTAGAGTCCGAGCGCTCGAGAATCGGCGCCGGACCGACCATGTACTTCGAAAAGCCCCTCGACGCGGTCTCTCATTTGAAAAAGGAATTGAAAGCGGGCGATTTATTCCTGACGATGGGCGCAGGCGACAATTGGAAACTCGGGGAGGCCCTCCTCGATACGCTTTCTCATAGATCGGAGGTTTTGTGATCAAAAGCATGACCGGATTCGCGCATCGCGAGATCGAACGCGAGGGTTTGCGCGGCAGTCTCGAACTCAAATCCTACAACAACCGCTATCTCGATCTTTACATATACATGCCTCCCTATCTTTCTCGCCTTGAACCGCGGATCAGATCGTTTATCTCCGAACGAATCGTCCACGGCAAGGTGGAAGTCTCGCTTCGCATCCGCGAAATCGACGCCCCCGTGTCTGTAAGCGCCGACCTCGAGGCGGCGAAGTCCGTCGTCGCCATGCTCCGCAGAATTTCGGATGTCTGCGCCCTCCAGGACGCGCCGAAACTCGGCAACATCCTCGGATTCGAGGGGGTCGTCGCCTTCGAGCGCAACCTCGACGAGGGGGCCCTCTGGGCCCGGCTCGAACCGGAACTCGAGGCCTGCTTCGCCGACTACGACGAGTCGCGGCTCCGCGAGGGTAGGGCGACGGCCGCCGACATCGGAACGCAGATGGCGCGGGTTTCGGCTGCGGTCTCGCTCATCTCCTCGAAGGCCTCGGAAATCGAAGCGACGATAAAAAAACAGCTCATCGCGCGCTTCGAAGAGACGCTCGGCGACGCCGTTGATCAGGGGAGGGTGCTCACCGAGCTTGCATCCTATCTCATGAAGTACACGATCAACGAAGAACTCTCGCGCCTATCCGCCCATATAGATTCGTTCGGCCGCATCATGGAGACCGAGAAAGCCCCCGGGAAGAAGCTCGATTTTCTGTGCCAGGAGATGAACCGCGAAGTGAACACCATCGGCTCCAAGAGCATGATGCTCGAGGTCAGTCGCGCCGTTGTCGAGCTCAAGGATGCCCTCGAAAACATCCGCGAACAGCTTCGGAATGTCGAGTGAGGAGCAGCCGATGTCACCGACGATCATAGCGATTTCCGGCAGGAGCGGATGCGGGAACACCACGGTCAGCAGACGCCTCGCCGAACGACTGGGACTCAGACTTGTAAATTACACGTTTCGCAACATGGCCCAGGAGCGCGGCCTTTCCTTCGAACGCATGCTCGAATTGGCGGCCGAGGACGATCGCTACGACCGCGAACTCGATTCGCGCCAGATAGAGCTCGCCCGTGAAGGAGACTGCGTCATCGGTTCCAGACTAGCTATGTTCCTCATCCCCGATGCGACGCTCAAAGTCTTTCTCGCCGGGAGCGCCGAAGTCAGAGCCGCGCGCATACAATCGCGCGAGGGCGGAGAATACGACAAAGTCCTGGAGTTTACGAAAAAACGAGACAGAAGCGACTACGAGAGGTATAAAAAATTATACGGAATCGACACGAACGATCTTTCGTGCGCCGATCTCGTCATCAATACCGAGCTATGGGATCCCGAGGCCGAGGTCGAACTCATTATCGCGGCGCTTGAACGCATAAAACCTCGTTCTTGAACAACAAGACTTTTTTATGAGATCGAGGCCAGACGCCGAAGAATAATTTTCTAAGGTTGACCTCTAAAAACCAACCGGATTTTAAAAGTTCCCATTGTCTACGAAATCATACGACATGAAGTATCGCGAGAATGAGCATGCCTCCGCTTAGCGCAAGCGCGCTGTAGTCGCGCAGTTTCCATAGCTCGTGATCGACATGTCGCCGGACATTCCATCCGCGGGCGAGCAGGGCTTCGGGTACCGCGATGGCCGAGAGAATGAGCCGTCTCAGATACGCAGAGGTGAAGCGGCCCAGTCCGCCCAAACCTGAGCTGCGGCCGAAGGCTCTCGATCTCGCAGCCTCGATCGATGCTCTCCACTCGCTTATGATGAGCGGTATAAAACCGAGCACCAAACCGAAGACCAGGCCGACATCGCTCTTCGACAGGCCCGGAATACGCCGCACGATCCTCGTCACCGCATCCCGCGTTTGAGAGACGCTCGTGCTCGCATAATACAGCCGTCCGCCGAGATAGCCCGCGAAAAGCCGAGCGCCGAGAATCGGCGTGTCGATCGGAAATGAGAAGACAAGCCCGGCTCCCCCGCGAATATCCACACACTCAAGAATCCCGGCGAAGAGAATGAAGACAAGAAGGAAACTCGATTCTTTGAGTATTCGTCCCGGAGAATACCCCTCGAGCGCAAGAAGAATGAAAAGGCCGAGAGCCAGGCCGAGAACCGCGACAAGCGAGGCGAAAAAAACCGCCGTGGTCGTCAGAGCAAGACAGATGAGCCGACAGGCTGGATCGATGCCGGATACTGGTCTCATGTCAGCCAGGAAAGTTCGGCCACAGAGCGCGGCGCCTTGAAAGGATCGCGGAGCCCGAATGCTTCGATGCCGGCGGCGAGGACCGAGGCGGGGTCGCCCGAGCGCACAATACCGCCACGATCCATGACCGTGAAAAAACTCGCGAGGGCGAGCACTTTCTCGACCTCGTGCGTTATGACGAGAAGGGCCATCCCCTCCTCGGCCAAGGTCTGTATGACACGGAGTACCGAAACGACGGCGTCCCGGTCGAGATTGGCGAAGGGTTCGTCGAGGATAAGAGCAGCGGGGCGCATCGCCACGAGACCTGCTATCGCGAGGAGCCTCAGTTCGCCGCCCGAAAGCGTATGAACAAAGGACCGCCTGAGCCGTTCGATGCCGCAGGACTGCATCGCGCGTTCGGCGCGCTCACGGGCCTCGGCCTTGCCGAGGCCGAGATTCGCCGGCCCGAAGACAAGATCGTCCTCGACCGTCTCGCCAACGGTCTGCAATCGCGCGTCCTGAAACACATAGCCGACGATCTCCGCAGTTACGCGGTTTTTCAGAGCGTGCAGGTTCTCGCCTCGATACAGTACCGCGCCCTCGGTCGGATGCAGAAGCCCCGCCAGATTCTTCGCGAGCAGCGTCTTGCCCGCGCCGTTCCGGCCCGCCAGCACATGGATCTCTGACGAAGCGAGCTCGATATCGATATTGCGGAAGGCCCAATAACCATCAGGGAACTGGTATCCCAGCCCGCGCGCGGTAATAAGCCGTCCGCCCCGGGAATCAGGCATCGGAGGTTTTCCGCTGCGTGATCGAATCCACGAAACGACCGAGGCTGATCGATGTCAGCGCCGCGAGGGCGGCCTTGATCGCATCGCCGATCAAAAACGGTATGACGCCGAGAGCCAAGGCCTTGCCCCAGGTGACATTGCGCAGAAGTTTCAATCGAACGACGCCGATGCCGAGGATCAAAACGAAACCGACGACCGAAGCGATGACAAAGCCCGCCTTTCCTCGACGACGCGCGATGAGGCCTGCGACACAGGCCGCGACGAGGTAGCCGACGAGATAGCCGCCCGTGGGGCCGGCGAGATGCGCGATCCCGCCCCTGCCTGCCGAAAACACCGGAAAGCCGAGGGCTCCAATGAGGAGGAACAGAAAAACAGAGAGAGAGCCCCAGAGGGGGCCGAGCAAGAGGCCCGCGAGAACGGCGAAAAAATTCTGCACGACGATCGGGACGGGCCCGACGGGAAGGGGAAGTGTCAGATAAGCACCGGCGCAGCATAAGGCCGTGAAAAGACAAGCCAAGGATAGACGCCTTACATTCGCTGACTGAAACGCTTGCATGACGGAATTATTGACATTGTCAAAGTTTCAGTCAAGCTATCGGTCTTGTCCGAGATTCGGATTCGCGGTAGGATGCGCGGCGATGGATCTACGCGAGCGAGTCATCGTCGTCACGGGAGCCTCGAGCGGGATAGGGAACGCCTGCGCAACGTTCCTCGCCAAAAAAGGGGCGAAGGTGTATGGAACCTGCCGTTCGCCCTCGACCTACTCGAAGAAAGCCGACGAGTTCTTCGAGCTTGTTCAGATGGATGTCGAGGACGATGAATCCGTGGCGAAGACAGCCCAAGAGATCCTCACGAAGGAACGCGAGATCGACGCCCTCGTATGTTGCGCAGGCGCATCGGCGGCCGCGGCCGTCGAAGAGAGCAGCCTCGACGAGGCCCGTAGGATGCTCGAAGTGAACTACCTCGGCAGCTTGCGCGTCATCAAAGCCTTCCTCCCTCGCATGCGCGAAATGGCCTCGGGCAGAATAATACTGACCGGAGCGCTCGAAGGACGGATGGGCGCGCCCTTTCAGGCCTATTACGCGGCCAGCAAGTTCGCCCTCGAAGCCCTGGCCGAATCTCTCAGGCTCGAGATCCGCGATTTCGGTATCGAGGTCTGCATATTGACACCGAGCAGCTTCAGAACCGCCTTCGGTCAGCACAGGAGCCTCGCCTCAGCTTCCGAAACGAGTCCCTACCGCCGCCGCATGAATGCGGTGATAGACGCCCTGGCTGTGGACGAGGCCGAGGGCGCATCGCCGCTCGTCGCGGCAAAAGCCGTCTACAAAGCGCTCAGCTCGCGTCGCCTGCCGCATCGGATTACCGTGGGCGGCGGAGGCCAATCAGTACTGGCGATGGTCAAGCCCTTCATTCCCTATCGCCTGTTCGAACGAATACGCCGAAGTCATTTCAGACTGGAATAATTTTTTATGAAAGAGAGGATTGTTGGTATGTCGATCGAGAAGAAACTGTTCGGAGTACTGGAAACCGGCGAAGATGTTCATTTATTCATTCTCAAATCCGGAGACATATCCGTTACGATAAGCGAATACGGCGCCTCGATCGTTTCGATTTTTCTGCCGGCGGGAAAGGGCCGAGTCGACGACATCGCCCTCGGACTTTCCACGCTCGCAGGCTACACTTCGAAGCATCCCTTCTTCGGCGTGACCGTAGGGCGTTACGCCAACCGCATTGCCAAGGCGCGCTTCACGCTCTCCGGCGCCGAGTACCGCCTCGCGGCGAACGACGGCCCCAACAACCTCCACGGCGGGCCCGGCGGCTTCGATTCCCGCCTGTGGAAGGGCGAGGCCTTCAAGAACCGCGGCGAACCCGCTGTGCGGATGACTCGGACCAGCCCCGACGGAGAGGCGGGCTTCCCCGGCGAGTTGAAGGTCGCCGTGACCTTCACCCTCAGCCGCGACGGCGCTCTTTCGATCGGCTATGAGGCGCGCTCTTCGGCCGAGACAATCGTCAATCTCACGAACCACTCCTACTTCAACCTGAAGGGCGAGGGTCGTGGAACCATACTCGATCATCGCCTGAGGATGAGCTGCTCGAAGTACCTTCCGGTCGATTCGAACCTGATTCCGACCGGCAGCATCGTCGACGTCGCGGGCGGGCCCTTCGATTTCCTCGCCGAAAAAGAAATCGGCCGCGACATCGCCGCCATAGGCGGCTACGATCACTGCTTTGTCCTCGATCGTAGCGGACCGGGCCTTGTCGACTGCGCCTGGGTCACCGAGCCCGCCACAGGCAGGCGGATGATCGTTTCCACCACCCTCCCCGGAGTCCAGCTCTACACCGGCAACTTCCTCGAAGGATCGGCGGGCAAGCGCGGCGGAACCTACGTCAAACACGGAGGCCTGTGCCTCGAGACCGAACTCTTCCCCGACTCGCCCAATCGGCCGGACTTTCCCACCGCCCGACTTGTGCCCGGACAGGTATGGGCCCACGAAACGGTGTACAAGTTTTTGTGCTAGAAAAATGGCGAGCATTAGTTTCTCATTTTTTTGTTTTCTTTAGGAGCACGTATGAAGCGTTCAATTTCCTTTTTTGTTTTAGTATCAGGCTTGTTGTTTCAGATTATTGCACAAGACATGTATGCAAAAACCGACGACGGGAGATCCGTAATATTACACAGCAATGGAACATGGAATTTTATTGAAAACAAAAAAAGCGGTACAGATTCACTATCTGAATCCTTAGTTAAAAGCACGGGTGCAACCGCACAAGTAACAAATAAATTTGGAAATGTGACGGTTTGGTACGATCCAAAAAAGTGGATTGTAGAAAAACTTTATAATGATTTATCAGAGTACCAGTTTATGGCATTATCCGGAGAATTATATGCAAGGTTGATAACAGAAAAAACTCAACTCACGCCAAACCTTGTTCGAAAAGGTATTGAGACCAACGCTCGAAGAGCCAGTACGATATTCGATGTTATTGAAGAAAAAGAACTCATAGTAAACGGAACAAAAGTGAATAAACTAGTAGCCAAAGTAGCAATAGAAGGATTGTACTTTGTTTTCTGTTATTATTATTGGACAGGGTCGACAGGAACCGTTCAATTATTCTCGTATACAGATGCTTCTTTATACGATTCTTCAAAAAATGAAATAACCGAGTTTATGAATGGGCTAGAAATAAAATCATAAAATGCTTATTAATCCGATTGAACAACTGTCATGATTTTCTCGACAAAGATGCATCGAAGCGCAAGAATAGTTTCAACTAATAATATGCAAATCACTAGTTGAGCATAATGATTTTTTTGTGGAGGAAAAACATGAAAAAGATTCCAGTACTTACAGCCTTAATGATTGTTCTGATTCAAAATTTGTTTTCCCAAACATTATTGGAATTGTCTCGAGATAATAAAACCGATGAAGTATTAGCGTTGTTGAAAAATGGCGTAAAGGATACACAAGACGAGTTGGGCTGGAACGGTTTGTTATGGGCGTGCAAAAATGAAAATGTCATACTTGTAAAAGAGTTTCTTAAGCACGGCTCGGATCCTTGTGCCTATACCACTAATTCCCGTCAATTTCCCCTGCTCATGGCGGCAAGAGTAAATAAAGGTTCTGATATTATTAAATTATTACTCGAAACAAGGGCAATTGCACAAATCAATACATTTGGACATGACGGACTATCCCCTCTTATAGCAGCAGCAAAGAATAACAATATCGAAATATGCCAGATTCTATTAAAGCACGGGGCCCTTAAATACTTGAAATCAGAAGAAGGATATTATGCATGGGAGTATTCGACAATTCCAGAAATTCAAGAACTCCTGAAACCTTGAATTATACATAAGGAAAGGGTTTTCAAATCGACAACGCCGCCATACTAAGCGTATGGTGGCGTTGTCATAATCAGAGTATTACCATGACCCACGGCTTATGTTTCAGTACGAAATACCTACGAGCTTTTCTCCTTTATAGCGATCATTAAGTTGTTCCGCGGCTATCATGATCTCCCGCGGCTTGATATTCGGAAGGAAATCCTCTTGCTTTTCATGATAGTATAACAAGTACAGCGGCTTGGTGTCTCGTCGCTCATGAGCGGTATCGTATGACAGCTGCGCAAAGCGTGCGCAGTCCTCTGCGGAAAGGCTCGCAAGCTGCTTACCGACAAGGGCGATGTACATGTAAAGATACGGATCCTTGTTATAGCTTGCTATGGCGGAAGCTTGTTTGAAGATTTCCGCCTTGCTGTTACCGCCCATGTAACGCTTTTCGTTTTCGATGCTCGCAAGTTTGAGAAGGAGATATCCGTCGTGGCTCGCAAGCGCCTCGTTGTAGGCGCGACGCATCTCGGCGGCGCTTTCGATCGGGCCTACGAAATCGCGCCAGCCGAGAGGAGAACGCTCCAGATCCCGTGCCGGCCCCGTCATGGTGCCATCGTAGTAATTGGGATAAGGCTTGAAATCCTTATTGTTAATGAACAGCGCCTTCATACGAAGCTCTTTGGGCAGATTCTTGTTGCCGGTGAAGCCGTATGACTCTTCGAGATCGGCAAGACGGTTAAGTACCAAGGCTTCCCGTCGCTCGAGGGCGAGCTCGGCGGTTTTTTTCACCATGTCTTCGGGCGGAACGAGGGTAAAAAGGTTGTGTTGCGAGTCGTAGGCGGTCACATAGAAAGCGAGAAAAGGATCTTTGTCGGCAAGGGCGATGTTGTAGGTCTCGAGGAGCATTTTCCCTGGAACGAGGTTGCCATAGGTATACACATTTTCAAACTCGATCTTCGCGAGCTGGAGAATGCGGTATCCATCCTTGACGCTCGACGCTTGCTTGTAGGCTTCTTTGATTTTCTTCGATCCGTCGATGTCTTTGGGAAAATCGGCCCAGGTGAATGGGTCCTGCTCGACCGGACGCGAAGCGGATCCGCGTGTTTGAGGTGTCGGGTTCGCGGCCTGAGAAGAAAGCCCCCCACCTTGAGCATGAAGCGAGAGCCCTGCACCGAGGCACAGTATCGCGACCAGACGAGCGCTTCGTTTATACATTATTTCCTCCTATTCGATATATAATACGGGTTATAGCTTGGCATCAATACGATGCGGACGGAATTGACAGACTGTAACGGCTTTGTCTATATCAAGTAGCTATCTTTATATATCTATCTATACGAAGGCCGCTCGTTCGAGCGGCCTTTTTTCTACGGTTCAGCCCGTGCTTTTAAGTTTCGCCAGCACGTACTCGATCCAGTGTTTTGTATCCGACGGATATAATTCCCTGGCCAAGAGAAACTCGAAAAACGCATCGCGGTATGTACCCGTATAGGTGAGAGCCTGACCGAGATAGAAATGGGCGCGCGCAGCCGCCTTCACACCTCGATTCAACGAAAGATACTTGCGTAATTGATCGACGGCTCCCTGCCAATCCTGCGAGGCCAGTGTCTCTTTCATGATAACCGCGAGTGTATAGTCCTCGCCGCCCGAGGGTGTCGAGAGTTCTTCGGGAAGAAAACTGAGTTCAGGAAGCGTCGTCTGGGCGGCGCTTGCATTCGCCAGCAAAATGTCGATCGCTTTTTTTGTATCGGGCGCGATGCTCCGTTCGGAAGGAGCCTCGTCGCGAGGAAGCGTCTGACCGCGGATCGCGGCAGGGCTGTCGGGTATGAGATAGGGCAGGGGGGGTGTCCGCGAACTCGGCGATACCTCGGTGAAGCCCGAATAGGTTCCGAAAGCCTTGAGTCCCACAGGTTCTTCGAGCGTATTACGTCCGGGGAAAAGCGCGACTACGCCGGCCTTGATATCCTCTTCGCCCAGAAGGGCGTAATAATACTGGACGCCGGGGACAGGGTAATCGGCGAAGGATCCGTCTTTGTTCGCGAAAGCGGACACGAGGGTGGCGTTGAGCAGGTCCGATGCTCCCCGGATCGGCGAGGTCCCTCGATACAGTACGAGTCGGGCGCCTGCGGGCGCCGTGTAGCTCAGGATGAGAGCCTCGCCCTTTACCGAGGCGCTGAGTTTGTCGGCGAAGGGCTCCGTAGGCCGTGCGGGGGCGGATTCCTTGACTTGAATTGGTTGTGTCTTCTGTTCTTTGGAGGTAGCAGGCACCGCGACGGGAGCCGTAGCGACCGGAGCGGCAGGTGGTGCGGGTGGTGCGGCGGCGAGGGCGCTTTGTTCGATCCCTATCGCCACTGCGGTGGCGTTCTTCGCCGGAATGAAAACCGGGTAGGGGCTCCCGTCCTCGGCGAGGGCGAGCACTAGATAATAGTACGGAGTCGTATCCCCTGGCCGGTCGATATATGTCTGTATCCCGGGATCGACGACGGCCAGCTTGACCGCAGATTCCAGGTTTTCAGCGTTGATCGGCTTGGTCGAACGATAGACGATATAACTTCCCCGCACATCGGTGGAATCGATCCAGGTCAACACTATCTCGTTCCCCCGAACCGCCGCCCTGAGCTTCGAAGGGAAGGGGGCGAACACGCTCTCGGGGGCGGATGCAAGGCCCGATGTCGCCGTTACATCCCCGGACTGGCCAAGGGCCGGCTTCCCCTGGCTTTCCTGCGCAAAGGCGGCCGCGGAGAGAAGTATACACGCGACTGCGATAAAAAAACCCGCCGAAAAGGCCTTCGTCACTCGCATACGTATATCATTATCGGAACATATCGCTTTCGACCAGTATAAAACCGCACATGCCGCGAATTGACGCGGCTTTGGTATTTGGTTACCATAGTTTCCATGTTCGTTGCAGTCGTATGCGATATGGGCAGCGAGGACACGAGAGCCGCGCTCTACAACCTCCTTCCGCAATACGGCTTCGAGCGCGTCCAAAAAGCCTGTTTCGAATGTGCCTCGATCAACGACAAGCATCTCGCGGCTCTAAAGCGAGACATCGACAAGATTACAGACTCGTACGACACCGTACGGCTGTATCAGTACCCGGTCGACGGCACCTTGGCTCTGACCGTATTGAAGGACAACAAGTGGCGCAGGATTATCGTACGCGATCCCACGCGACCCAAGGAATGACAGACCTGTACTAGTGTGTCTGGGGACCTCAAAAAAGCTTCAGTTTTTCCGGGTCTCCTCATGATTCTTGCATTTAAGCAGCATCCTGAGAACGACGATTCACAGGAGGCTGCACGCTCAGGATGTGAGCCGGAGGATACGCATGATTGACGACATCGCCGCTTCAGTTTCTTCGCTCCGCGGTGAGATTCTCGATATATGGAGGCGTCTTTGACACGGCCGCCATCGAGCGAGCGATAGCCGAAAAAGAAGCGCGCACGGCGGAAAGCGGCTTCTGGAACGACGGGGCGAAGGCCGGCCGGGTCATGGCCGAGATCAAGCAGCTCAAGGACAGACTCGAGACCTGGTCCCGGCTCAAGACGGATTCGGAGGCGCTCGACGAGGTGATCCGCATGGCCAAGGAGGAGGGTGACGAGTCATTGGAAGCGGATATTCGCGCCTCGTTCAAGGATATCTCGGAGCGCTTCAATTCCTCGATCATCATGGAAATGCTCTCGGGCGAGGCAGACAGTTCGGGGGCCTACCTTACCATTCACGCGGGCTCGGGCGGCACCGAGGCCTGCGACTGGGCTTCCATGCTGCTGCGCATGTATACACGCTGGGCCGAGCGGCGCAAGTTCAAAACCGAGATCGTCGATCTCCTCGAGGCCGAGGGCGGGGTGAAATCGGCCACGCTCGAAATCGACGGGGACTTCGCCTACGGGTACTTGAAGGGCGAATCAGGCGTCCATCGCCTGGTGCGCATTTCGCCCTTCGACGCGAACGCCCGCCGTCACACCTCCTTCGCCTCGGTGTTCATCTTCCCGATCCTCGATGACTCGATCGAAGTCGATATCAGACCCGAGGACATCCGCATCGACACGTACCGATCGGGCGGCGCGGGCGGACAAAAAGTCAACAAAACGGATTCCGCGGTACGGATCACCCACCTTCCGACCGGAATCGTCGTCACCTGCCAGAACGAACGCAGTCAGTACAAAAACAAAGACGTAGCGATGAGCGTCCTCAAATCGAGGCTGTACGAGTATTACCGGCAGGAGAAAGAAAAAGAAAACGCCAAATTCGCGGCCGAAAAAAAAGAGATCGCCTGGGGCTCGCAGATACGATCCTACGTGTTCCAGCCCTATACCATGGTGAAGGATCACCGTAACAAGTTTTCGGTGGGCAACGTCCAGGCCGTCATGGACGGCGATATCGATCCCTTCATCGAGTCGTATATGCGCTGGCGCTGGCAGGGCGGTACGGCGGTTGATTCCGCGGAGGACGAGGACGAGGACCTTTGATCGAAGCCTGCGTCGCGCGGTGCTGTCCGCCCTTGTTCTCATCGCGGGCCTTGGCGTAGGGGCCGATTCATCGGCTTCCACGAAGGCTTCGGCATCGGAGCGGAAAGACGCCTCGTGGACGCTCGGCATAAGCCGTTTTTCGGTTTCGGGAGCTCAGGCGGCTTCGTCGACGATCGGCGATATACTGCCCCATCTCGTACTCGAGCGCCTCGCCCTACTGCCGCCGCGGACATTCTCCGTCGAGGAGATCCGCGAAACAGCGAATCTCGCAAGACTCAAGGAACTGTTCACGGCTGGAGCCGAACTCGCATCCAAGCTCGATGCACGCGCAGTCGGCTTTTTCGATCCTTCGATCGACCGCGAGGCCAGAAAACCGGCCCTCGACAAGGCTGATTCGGCCGTCCGAGAGTCCCGTAAGAAGTTGGAAAGTCTTCAATCGAGCCCTCTTCAAAGCGCCGAAATGGTGCAAAAAACATCCCTCCTCTGGTCCGGGCATGCCAAGGGTGAACTCGTCGATATCAAATCCGGAATCACGGCTGCGGCGGCGGCAAACAAGGTGAATTTCCTCCTCACCGGGAAACTCGAGATAAAATCGGGATACGCCTTCGCGACTCTGCGCGGATACGACGCCGATCTCGGCCGCTATATGTTCACGTGGGAGGGGGTCTGTTCGGTCGAGGATCCGGAGCCCCTCGCCGATGAAATCGCATCGAGGCTCGAACGCTGGATTGCCGGCAGGGACTTCGCCCGCTACGAGTTCCATGTAGCACCACCTTCGGCGAAGGTAATCGTGAACGGTCAAGTCTTGGGTCAGGAGCGCATCGCCTATATCTTCGAATCGGATGAAATCACCGTCGAAATAGAGGCGGCCGGTTATGAACCTCGGAAGATGACACATCCGGTCGTCATGGGCGAGCGGAGACGCTTCGATATCGAGTTGCCGCCTCTCGAGGTCGGAACACTTCTCGTCACGGTCGATCCGCCGGGGGCTTCGCTGTCTCTGGACTCGGTTCCCATAGGCGAAGCTCCCCAGACGCTGAAGCTCGACGGTCAGCGTCTGATTCTGTCGGCGAGCGCCCCGGGCAGAGAAAGCGCGAGCCTCGTCCTGCCCGAATCGGGGGAATCGAGACTCGATCTCGTGCTGTCACCCGCGGACAATCTCGGCCCGAACGGACGCATCGAGGCCGCGCGCGACAAGTTCTACTCGGCCCTGGGCTGGTTCGCCGTCTCGATCCCCGTAACCGCCTTATCGGTCGGCGTGCGCAATGTGTACGCCGAGGCCGAGGCCCGTTCACCCCTCGAATCGACCACAGAGGCGCGCACCCTGTCCGATGTCGTGGTTGTCGGCGCCTCGATCGGGACGGCCATTGCGGCCGTGAACGCCGTCATTCAGCTTATAGAGTATCTGCGTGTATCACGTTGATCGGAAAGGAACGCGACGCGATGGGATTTATCGACCGGCTTAAAAACCTTTTCCGTTCCGCTACAAGGGACGAATCGTTCTTCGACGACCTCGCAGACATCCTCGTCGAGGGCGATCTGGGAGCCGAACTTTCGTATTCCACCGTCGAGGAACTCAAGCGCCGATGCCGCGAGAAACGCCTCTCCGAAGACACCGCCGTCAGGAACGAGCTGAGAGACATACTGCGGAGCTACGGCAGGGAGATCGAGCTGCGGCCCCTTCCCGGAAAACTGAATGTTTTTTTACTTCTCGGCGTGAACGGCGTCGGTAAGACGACGAGCTGCGCGAAACTCGCCGAGTACTACCGACGATCGGGCTTTTCGGACGGTATCATTCTCGCCGCAGGAGACACCTTCCGCGCGGCCGCCGTGGATCAGCTCAAGATCCACGGCCAGCGACTCGGTCTTCGTGTGGTGGCCCAGACTCAGGGGGCCGACCCCGGGGCCGTACTCTGGGACGCGATCGACGCCGCGAAGGCCGAGGGAGCGGGACTCGTCATCGCGGACAGCGCCGGCCGCATGCATACGAGGTCGGACCTTGTGCGCGAGCTGTCGAAAATCGACAAAATCGTCGCAGGCCGGGCAGCCGACGCGAACTACCGCCGACTACTCGTTCTCGACTCAACGACCGGTCAAAACGCTCTCGAGCAGGCGCGGACTTTCAGCGCGGCCGTCGCGATCGATGCGGTCATCCTGGCGAAGCACGATTCCTCGGGCAGGGGAGGCATGACGCTCAGACTCGCGAAGGAACTGGGGCTGCCGACCGCCTTCGTCGGCACCGGCGAAGGCTACCAGGACATCGAGGCTTTCAAACTCGACACCTTCCTCGAGCACTTCATCGGTACGGCCGAATGAGAAAGCTCAGCGTGTTTTTTTGTCTTGGTATCATTCTCGCGTCGCCGTTCGGCGCGAGAACCGCGGATACCGGCGGCTCGGGCGCGGAACGCGTTGAACGCACCGCCCTGCCGGGAGGTACGTCCCGGGAACGCGTGTATCGAGGTTCCGCCCTCGTCGAGGAGCGCATTGTAGACAAATCCGGAGCACTGCTTAAGGAAATATTCTTCGCCGCAGAGCCTTCGACCGACGCCGACGAAGGGGCGATCGCGGAAACATGGAATTATCTCAGGTCGCCCTCGGGCAGACTCCAGCGTGTCGAGATTCGCGATTCGAGGGGCGATCTTGTGGGGACCCGCGAGTACCGCTACGACGGTTCAGGCAGACTTCTCGGCGTCTCGTTGTCGGGGGATGCAGGCTCCGAATCGGCGGGCATGCTTTCATCCGGTGCCGCTCTTCAGGGTACCTGGGTGTCGACTCCATCCTCGACGACGGTCCTGGCCTATGACGATCGCGCACGGCCGACCGCCCTACAAACCATGCGCGAGGGAAACGTAGTCCTGGTCGAACGCCGGATCTACGGCGAAGGCCCCTTTCCGATCCGAATCGAGACCGAGAACAAGGCTTCGGAATCGAAAACTGTCGTGGAATGCGATGCCGCCACCGGCAGAAGTACGGTTAAAATAGAATTACGCTCGGGCAGGGAGACGGCGAGGACCACCTACGGCTACGACGAGGCCGGTCGGCTCCGGGAAGAGACGACCCGCGATGTCGCGGGCAATGTCACGAAGCGCTCCTTGACATACAAAACAGACGGCTCCCTCGAACGAGAAGAGACCCGATACAACGGCATCATCATGTCCGCGGTCGAATACCTGGACGGGTCCAGGATCGAAGAACTGTACCGCGGCGGCGAACTCTTCGTCAAAGCGACCTACAGGGACGGCCGAAAGATAAAGGACGAGTTTTTTTCGAAGGGCGAAAAACTGCGCGAGAAGGAATATAGATGAGCCACCTCTCCTGGATTGCCTTTGTTGCGAAACGCTGGTTTTCGGCCCGGAAAGAGAGCGGAGCAGGGCTCTCCTCCAAGCTCGCGGCCGCAGGCATCGCCGTCGGCGTCGCCGCCCTGGTCGTCGTACTCGGCGTCATGAACGGGTTTCAACTCGGCTTCATCGATTCGATCCTCGACATATCGAGTTTTCATCTCAGAGTCGAGGTCGAGACCTTGTTCGCGAATACGGAGAAGCCTGATTTCGACGCGAAGCTCGCCGAATCCTTGGCTGCGGTTCCCGGCGTCGTGAGCGTCGCGCCCTTCGCCGAGACGCGCTGTCTTCTCGCGGGTAACAGCGGTCGCGGTTATCCCGCCGTGATACGAGCGCTTCCATCAGATATCGAAAAGCGCGATCCGGTCATGATGCGGGCCTTGAATCTACTGCAGGGCGGCTTTCCGCCCAAGGGCGGCGGACTCATCATCGGCGCCGAGCTTTCGCGTTCTCTCGGTCTGCAGGTCGGATCGCTCGCGCGACTGACCATTGTAAAAGCCGGCGGAGAAGAGGGCGCCGAGGCCGAGGAACTGCGCATTCCCGTCGCGGGTGTGTTCCGGTCGGGATACTACGACTTCGACTCGGGCATGGCCCTGATTCCCTTCGAAGATGCGGGGCGGCTCTTCCCCTCGGATCGTCCGATTACCTTCACCTATGGTGTGAAACTTTCGGACCGCTACGCCGACTCGATCGCGGTTGAGCGTATACGCTCGACTCTGGGCCTCGATGCGCACGCGGTACAGGCCTGGCGTGACTACAATCGGGCCTTCTTCGGAGCTCTTAGAACCGAAAAAACGATAATGATGCTCCTCATCGGCCTCATTTTCCTGGTCGTCGGGGTCAATATTTTTCATTCGATGCGGCGCGCCGTCGCCGAACGCTCCGAGGACATCGCGGTTCTCAAGGCGATCGGAGCCCGCGCGGAATCGATTCGACTCGCCTTTGTCGCGGACGGACTCGCAGTCGGAGTTCTGGGGGCCGCCCTCGGCCTCTCTGCAGGACTGTTCATCGCCGCCAACGTCAACGAGATACTGGCCTTTATCGATACTGCGGCGAGATTCCTCACGTCCCTGTTCGAAAACTTCTCGAACCGCGACAAAGACTACCGGCTTTTCTCGCCGCAGTATTTCTACCTCGTGGAGGTCCCCGTGCGTGTTCTCTTCCCCGAGACGTTCTTCATCGTAGCCGCAGCCATCGGTTCTTCCGCGGCCGCGGCGGGCGCCGCCAGCTCAAAGGCCATCGGCCTCGCTCCCTCGGAGGTCCTGCACTATGAGTGAAGAAATCGTCTTCTGTGCCGGACTCGGCAAGACCTTTCAAAGCGAGGCCGAGAGCCTGGTCGTGCTCAAGAATCTCGATCTTCGCGTCGAAGAAGGCGAACGAGTCGCCGTTATGGGCGCAAGCGGCTGCGGGAAGAGCACCCTGCTTTCCTTGCTCGGCGGTCTCGACCGCGCGGGCGAGGGCGAGTTGCGGGTCTGCGGCTGGGACCTCGCCTCCGCGCCCGAACGCAGTCTCTCGGCCTTCAGAGCCTCTGCGGTCGGTTTTGTGTTTCAGTTTCATTTTCTTCTGAAAGACTTCACCGCGCTCGAGAATGTCGCCCTGCCCGCGTACGTGCGGGGCGAATCGCGGACGTCGGCCTATGAGCGAGCCGCCTCGCTGCTCAGGGACATGGGTCTGGGCGACCGGCTCGACCATGTTCCTTCGAAGCTTTCGGGCGGAGAACGACAGAGAGCGGCGATTGCGCGGGCCCTCATCAACAACCCCCGTCTTGTCCTCGCCGACGAACCTACGGGCAATCTCGATGCCGCGAACGCCGAGGCCGTCCGCGATCTTCTCTATAAACTCCCGAGTCTATACGGCACGACCCTCATCTTGGCGACCCACGACGGCAGCCTGGCGGCAGGAGCGGACCGCCGACTTCTGCTCGCCGGCGGAAGGCTGAGCGCGGCATGAAACTCGGGCCGGCATTTCTCGTAGCCGCGCGCTGCCTTTTCGGCGCACCGGTCGAGGGCTCGACACTGAGGGGCCGCCGCGGCGAACGCTATTTGCGCGGCGCGATACTCGGGGTCGCGCTCAGCCTTGTTCCGCTCATCGTCGTGCTCGTGGTGGCCGACGGTATGATCGAAGGCATCACCGCCCGCTACATCGAAGTCGGCACCTATCACCTTCAGGCTCAGAATTTCGAATCGACGAGTTACGATCAGCTCCTCGATACTGCACAACAAGCATCTCAGATTGAAGGAGTGAGCGCCGCCTTTGCCGAAATGCAGGGCTACGGCGTCGCCCTCCTGGGCGCACGGACCTCGGGCGTCGCCCTGCGAGCGGTCGATCCGGCTTTTCTCGAGGATCCCGGCGTCCTTCGCTATCTCAAATGTCTTGACGGGGAACTGCGTCTCGGCTCCTCCAACGAAATACTCCTGGGCAATTATCTGGCTAAAAGCCTCGGGGCAAAGACGGGAGACACGGTGAGTATCGTAACCGAACGGAGATCGCGCTACGAAAGCGGCTCCTCCCCGGCGCCCAAGGTTTCGGTCTTCCGCGTCAGGGGTATTGTCTCCGCCGGGTATCGCGAACTAGACGAGCTGTGGGCCTTCGTTTCGCTCAAGGCAGGTTCGCGCATACTCGATCCGAGCCTGGCCCGCAGCATCGTCGGCATCAAGGTAGCCGATCCCTACGGCCGGATCGAAGAGCGGCGTTCTGTAATAAACAAGTCACTTCCCGGTGAATGGACCGCGTTCACCTGGCCCGAGGTCGAGCGCAATGTCTTCAAGTCTTTTTCGACCACGAGGGCGCTTCTTCTCCTCGTCATGGCCCTGACCGTCGCGGTGGCGGCCGTCAATGTCGGCTCCGCCGTCGTCATGCTCGCCCTCGAGCGACGGCGCGATATCGCGATTCTCAAAAGCGCCGGCGCGAGCCCCTCCTTCATCGCCGCCATCCTCGTGTTCGCCGGGCTGGGCACGGGGGGCATCGGGACCATCTTCGGCCTCGCGCTCGGAACGATCGCGGCCTGGCGCGTCAACGACCTTATCGCGGGGGCCGAGTACGTCGTCAACTTTTTCGCGCGGCTCGGATCGGCCCTCTCGGCCTCGCCCTCCGCGCCTGCCGCGATTCGGCTTTTGGATCCCGCCTATTACCTCGAGTCCATCCCCGTGCATATCCGTCCCGGGGAGCTCGCCATTATTGGCGTTCTCAGCATCGTGTTGTGCATGCTCGCCGCCCTCATACCCGCGCTCAGGGCCTCCCGGCAGTCGCCCTTGGAGATTTTCAGGAAAACCTAGCAAGAATCTGTGCACTTCATTTTCACGGTGAATGGATGTATAGTACAACGATTTCAAAGACGGGTGCTTTGATTTGAATCATGCGGCCGCGCAAACGGCGTATCAGAGGGGAGGGGATGATGGCAAAAAAGGACAGCACACAGGAACTCACTCAAACCGCTGACCTCGAGGAAAAACTCAAAGCGCTCGAAGCCGCGAAACTGCAGATCGAAAAGCAGTTCGGTCAGGGCTCGATCATGAAGCTCGGTTCGCACGACGCCGCCCAGGGCATAGAGGCGATCCCCTCGGGATCGCTCCTCCTCGACGAGGCCCTCGGCATCGGAGGCTATCCCCGCGGCCGCGTGATCGAGATTTACGGCCCCGAATCCTCGGGCAAGACCACTCTGGCCCTCCACGCGATCGCCGAAGCCCAGAAAAAAGGCGGCATCGCAGCATTCATCGACGCCGAACACGCCCTCGATCCGGTCTACGCGAAGAACCTCGGGGTGAACATCGACGAGCTCTGGGTTTCCCAGCCCGACAACGGAGAACAGGCCCTCGACATCGCCGAGTCCCTCATCCGCTCCGGAGCAGTCGACATCATCGTCATCGACTCGGTCGCCGCCCTGACCCCTCAGGCCGAAATCGAGGGAGACATGGGCGATTCGCACATGGGACTCCAGGCCAGGCTCATGAGCCAGGCGCTCAGAAAACTCACCGGCACCCTCGCAAAGTCGAAGACGATTCTCATCTTCATCAACCAAATCCGAATGAAAATCGGCGTCATGTTCGGCAATCCCGAGACGACGACGGGCGGAAACGCCCTCAAGTTCTACGCATCCGTCCGCCTCGAGGTGCGTAAGATCGAGACCATCGAAAAAGGCGGCGAGGAAGAGGCCATCGGCAACAAGGTGCGGGTCAAGGTCGTGAAAAACAAAGTCGCGCCCCCCTTCCGCAAGGTCGAACTCGAAATCATGTTCGGCAAGGGCATTTCCTGGTCCGGCTCCCTCATCGACGCCGCGGTCAAGTACGGTGTCATCGACAAGAAGGGCGCATGGTACACCTGGGGCGAGGAAAAAGTGGGGCAGGGCAGGGACAACGCGAAACTCTACCTCGAGCAGAATCCCGACGCGGCCGCGGCCATCGAAAAGCGCGTGCGCGAATTGATCTACTCGGCTCAACACCCCGAGAGCGCCGAGGCCGCGAAGAGCGATGCGGCGAAGCTCTCCACCCAGGCCGCAGCGCAGAAAAACGAGGCTGCTGAGCGTCCGGGCGCCATGGCTGTGGATGCGGAATCACAGCGTCCTGCGGGCAGGCCGGCCAAGCAGACGGCGGCCAAAGCCGCTGCGGTTCCTTCCTCAAAGGCCCAGGCGGAGGACGGCTTATTCTAGCCTCGTAACATCGCATGGCCAGAGTTTTTCTCGGACTCGGATCGAATCTGGGCGACAGCGCCGCGACGATCCGCGCGGCCTTCGCCCGTCTTTCCGAAGAAGTACTCAGATCGGCGCTGCTGTCGCGCCTGTATCGAACACGTCCCCTCTACGTCGAGAACCAACCCGACTTCGTCAATGCCGCAATAGCAGGCGACACCGACCTCGGCCCCCGCGAGCTTCTGGCGGCGGTCAATCGCATAGAATCGCTGTTCGGCCGCGACCGCGCTAAGGAAATTCCCAAAGGGCCGAGGCCGCTCGATATCGACATTCTTCTCTACGAAGACCGAAGGATCGACGAGCCCGACCTCGTCATTCCCCATCCGCGCATCGCAGAACGGCGATTCGTACTCGTCCCCCTGCTCGAACTCGAGCCGGGGCTCTCCGACCCTCGTTCGGGAGTGCCTTACTCGGAAATCCTCTCGTCTTTGCCCGAACAGGGTATTTACCTTCTGGAATAGCCCGGCTATTATCCCCTCTACCGTGGCGGTCAATATCGATACAGCGGCGGACGGCGCCTTCTCGGACAAGACCGATGCGAATTTCGAAGAGGGCGGCGGGTTTCGCGAAGGCGGCGAGTCGGGCGGAGGCAGGCTCTTCCGTCTCAAGGACTTCGAGGGGCCGCTCGATCTTCTGCTCTTCCTGGTCAGAAAAAACGAAGTCAGCATTTACGATATCCCCATCGCCTCCATAACCGAACAGTACCTGGGCTACCTCGACTCAGACTCGGGATGCGACCTCGAAGACCTCACCGAGTTTTACGCTATGGCCGCGACCCTCATCTACATCAAATCCCGCATGCTCCTCCCCGCAGGAGCCGAGGACGATGAGGATTTCGATGATCCCCGGAGAGAACTCATCGAGAAATTGATCGAATACCAGAAGTTCAAGCGCCTGTCCGAACTCATGGAGCGCAAAGAGATGGAGGTCGAATGGTCGCTCGAGCGCAGGCGCATACAGCGGCCCCTTCCTTTCGCCGACGATTCCGAACTCTGGGCAGAAATCGACGTGTGGGATCTTCTGCGGTCGTTTTCTTCCCTCGTCACCAATCTTTCCTCAGAACGTATCATCGATCTGTACGAGGAAGTCTCTATAAACGAGAAGACTACGCTGATCCGCGAGCTTCTGGAGACCCGCGGCTCCTTCTCCTTCACCGATCTCATCACGCGTCCGCGCTCGACCATGGACATTGTCTGCGCCTTCTTGGCCCTCCTCGAAGCGGTCAAGTACCGACTCATCTCCATCTTCCAGCATCGCCTCTTCGGAGACATCGAAATACGAAGCTACACAGGAGGGCAGCAGCATGGACCTGAGACTTGAGAAAGAAGTCGCTCTCGTCGAGACCGTCCTCTTCCTCGAGTCGGAGCCCCTGGACGAGAACGCCATCGCCAAAATCACGGGACTCTCGCGCGACGTAGTGGAGGAGGCCCTCGAACAGCTCGCAGAAAGCTGCTCCGCCCAGCATCGCGGGATCGAACCGATCCGCTCGGGCGGAGGCTGGATTTTTTCGCCCAAGGTCGAGCTCTGGGAATCGCTCAAGGAGCGCTACGGAAGGAAGAACGAATCGCGCCTGTCGCGCGCGGCGCTCGAAACGCTCTCGATCGTAGCCTATTCGCAACCGATCACGCGGGCCGAGATCGAAGCCATCCGCGGAGTCTCAGCCGACGGAATGATACGCTTTCTCCTTGAAAAGCAGCTCATAAAAGAAGTCGGTAAAAAGGAAGCGCCGGGACGACCCGTGCAGTACGGCACGACGAAAGAGTTCCTCAAGCTTTTCCGACTCGGTTCGATCGCCGATCTGCCCCGTCTCGACGAGCTCGAGAGCGAGCGTTTTTCGCTCGAGAGTGATGCGAAACCGGCGTCGGGCGGGGCGGGGGAAGATACTTCTCCAGCGGAAGATGCTTCTACGCCGGCCCCCCGTGATTCCGCCGAACCCGACCTGAACCGCGAGGCTCGTGATGAATGAGCCTCGTTCCGGATCGGAGGATAAAGACGAAAACGCGCCGCGGCTCCAGGCCTTCCTCGCCCGCTCAGGGGTCGCGTCGCGTCGCGCCTGTGAGAAAATCATCCTCGAAGGCCGCGTCCGCGTCGACGGCTTCGTCGTCACGCGTCTGGGCACCCGCGTCCCGCCCGCTTCGCAGGTCACAGTCGACGGCCTTCCCGTCGCCCCCGTTTCGAGAAGACGCTACATTCTTCTCAACAAGCCGCCTGGATATCTCTCCGCTATGGCGGATCCCGAAGGCAGACCGCTCGCCTACGATCTTATAAAAAATTCTGTCTCCGAGCGCGTCTACAATGTCGGCCGTCTCGATCAATGGTCTTCGGGGCTGCTTGTCTTCACCAACGACGGCGATCTTGCGAAACTTCTCGTGCATCCCTCGGGCGGCATCGAAAAAGAATACGAGATCATCGCCGATGCGCCCCTGCCGGATTCTTTTTTCAACGATTTCTCCGCGGGGAGAACCATCGATGGTGTCGTCTACCGCGCCCGTGAAGCGCGCAGGACCGGAGAATCCGCCGCGCGCGTCGTCCTGATCGAAGGGAAGAACCGGGAGATACGAAGATTCCTCGAACACTACGGACGGAGGGCCAGGGTTCTTCGAAGAATCAGAATAGGTCCTCTATCCATCGACGGACTCGCCGAAGGATCGTTCCGCGAATTGACTGAGGCCGAGGTGGCCTCGCTCAAGTCAAAAGCCGTTCCGCAGGGAGGCGGAAACACATGATCGTCGCGATCGACGGCCCCGCAGGATCGGGTAAGAGTACCATCGCCCGTCTGGTTGCGGAACGACTTGGTTTCACCTACGTCAACTCCGGCAGCATCTACCGGGCCATGACCTTGCGCATCATCAGACTCGGCATCGATCCTTCCGATACAGCCGCCGTCGTCCAGAAGTCGCGTGAGGCCCGCATCGAGTATCGCGGCGGCAGACTTTTTCTCGACGGCGCCGATGTGGAAGACGAGCTTCGTTCCGCCCCTGTCGACGCGCTCGTCGCGCAGATATCCGCGATTCCGCCCCTCAGGGAAATCGTCAACGAGCATGTCCGCGGAATCGCCGGATCGACGGACGCAGTCGTCGAAGGCCGCGACATGACGACGGTCGTCTTCCCCGATGCGGAGGTGAAGTTTTTTCTCGACGCGAGCGTTGAATCGAGGGCCTTACGCCGTCATCGACAGGGGCTCACGGATCAGTCGTTTGAAGAAATACGGAAAAACATCGAAATGCGCGACGCGATCGACCGCGGCAAATCGGTTGGTTCGCTGAAACTAGCTCCGGACGCGGAATACGTGGACAGCTCTCACTTGACCATACAGGAAGTTTATGACAAAGTATACGGCAAAATCCTTCAATTAAGGGAAGATCATGGGCGCTAAGGAAGTGGAAATGGGTGCCGCCGTACCCTCCAAAGACGACATCCAGACACAATTGCAGGAGCAGTACCTCAAGAGTCTCGAGGGGCTGGAGGAGGGAGACCTGGTCGACGGTCACGTCGTGCAAGTGACCGATGACTTTGTGTTCATCGACGTCGGCTATAAATCCGAGGGAAAGATCCCCATCATCGAATTCGGCGGCTCCGTTCCGAAGATCGGAGATGTCGTCAGCGTCATTCTCGTCAAGAAAGAAACTCATTCAGGCGAAATCGTCGTCTCGAAAAAGCGGGCCGACGAAAAACTATACTGGCGTACCGTATCCACTGCCTTCAAAGATCATCTTCCCGTCGACGGTGTCATCGAAAAAGAGATCAAGGGCGGCTTCGAAGTCAATCTCGGCCACGGGCTTCGCGGCTTCCTTCCTGCGTCGAAGGCCGATGTCCAGCGCGTCGACAAGGGCGACAAGCTCATCGGCGTCAAATCGCAGTTCTATCTCGAGCGACTCTATTCCGAGAAGAAAGTCAATATCGTCTTGAACCGCCGAAAGTGGATGGAAGAGGACATCGACCGCCGGCGCGAAGAGTTCTTTCGCACAACGCAGATCGGCGACACGGTCAAGGGCGAGGTCAAGAGTTTCACTTCCTTCGGCGCATTCATCGATCTCGGCGGATTCGACGGTCTTCTCCATATCAACGATATGAGCTGGGGCCACGTCGCCCGTCCCAAGGACTATGTCAAGAAAGGCCAGGAGATAGAGCTCAAAGTCATCCGCATGGAGCCCGAGGAACGGCGCATCAACCTTTCGCTCAAGCACTTCACTCCAGATCCCTGGTCCACGTTCGAGGATCGCTATCACATCGGCGACATCGTTCACGGCAAGGTCACCAAGCTCACCGATTACGGCGCCTTCATCGAGATCGAGGAAGGAATCGAAGGTCTTGCCCATATCTCCGAGTTCTCGTGGGTGCGCAAGGTCCGCAAACCCGAGGAACTGCTCCATGTCGGCGATCCTGTCGACTGCATGATCCTCAACTACGATCTCCAGGCCGGCAAGGTCTCGCTCGGGCTCAAGCAGGTCCAGGAGAATCCCTGGGATCAGGTTTCAGTTAAGTATCCCGTCGGCATGTGGCTTACCCGCAAGGTCGTCAAGCTTACGGCGGTCGGCGCCTTCATCGAACTCGAGGAGGGCATCGACGGCTTTCTGCACGTCGACGATCTGTCCTGGACCAAGCACGTCAAGAACATATCGAGCGAACTCCAGGTGGGCCAGGAGATCGAGGTCATGGTCATCGAGAGCGACGCGCAGGATCGGAACATCCGGCTCGGCGTCAAGCAGCTTTCGGAGGATCCCTGGCAGTCCTTCGCCAAGGCCTTCAAGCCCGGTTCGATCGTCGATGGTGTCGTTTCTTCCGTCACCGATTTCGGCGTCTTCGTCAAGGTGCAGGGCGACATCGACGGTCTCATCAAGAAACAGGACCTTTCCGAGAACAAGGACGAGCCCTACGACGAGGCTCTCAAGCGCTTCCAGCCCGGGCAGAAAGTCACCGCCCTCGTCGTCGAGCTCAACCCCGAGCGCCAGAAACTCGGGCTTTCGATTCGCGATCTCGTCCGCCGCCAGCAGCGGGAGGAGATGTCGCGCTTTATGCAGGACGACAAGAGCGATGGCTTTACACTCGGCGACCTTCTGAAGCAGAAGGACGGCGATAAGAAAAACGGCTGAGGTCCGGACCGCGCGGAGCGGCCCGGATCCCAGCCGCCAAGTCCAGGCGGCCGATAGAATGCTCGACGTCATCGATCCCGCGAAGTTCAAGACGCTTATCGAGATCAGCGCCTTGATCAACTCGAATTACGGAGACGCGACGTCGCTGCTCACCCAAATACTCGAATCCGCCATGAGGCTGAGCGAGGGCGAGGCATCTTCGCTCCTCATCCTCGACCGCGATATCGGCAAGCTCCGCTTCGAGATAGCGCTCGGGCCGAAGGGGAGGGACGTCAAAAAATTCCTTTTAAGCCCCGGCGAAGGCATCGCGGGATGGGTCGCGATGCACGGCCGCTCGCTCATCGTCAACGACACCGACACCGATTCGCGTTTTTATTCGGATATTTCCAAATCGATCGGATACCCGACCTATTCCATACTCGCGGTCCCGATGAAAGTCCGCGACGAAACGGTCGGCGTCATCGAAATACTCAACAAGCGCCAAAAGAAGTATTTCACCCAGGACGATCTGCACTGGCTCGAGATTTTCGCCGTTCAGGCCGCCTTGGCCATCGAGAACGCGCGCTATCTCGAACGCGCCTGCGACGAGATTCACTTTCTCCGCGATCAGGTTCAGGCCGACAAGGGCTGGCACCACCTCGTCGCGCAGTCTCCGCTCATCCTCGAAAAACTCGATCTTATCGAGCGGGTCGCGAAGACCGATTCCTCGGTTCTCATACTCGGCGAATCCGGGGTGGGCAAGGAGCTTTTCGCCGAGCAGGTGCATCTGCGGTCTTCCCGCGCGGCGAAGAACTTCGTCCGCGTCAACTGCGCCGCCCTTCCCGAGGGACTTCTCGAAAGCGAGCTCTTCGGCCATGTCAAAGGCGCCTTCACCGACGCGGTCCAGGACCGAAAGGGCCGTTTCGAACTCGCCGACGGCGGCACAATCTTCCTCGACGAGGTGGGCGATCTGCCCCTGAAACTTCAGGCGAAACTCCTTCGCGTTCTCCAGCAAAGAACCTTCGAGCGGGTCGGCTCGAGCGATCCGGTGAGCGTCGATGTCCGTATCGTCGCGGCGACGAACCGCGATATCGAATCCCTCGTCGAAAAGGGCGAGTTCCGATCCGATCTCTATTACCGCCTCAATGTCCTCCCCCTCCACATTCCACCGCTCAGGCAGCGCAAGGAGGACATCCCGGTTCTCGCCGAATTTTTTTTGAAACGTCTTTCCCGCGAGACGAACAAGCGCTTCTCCGGTTTCACCGAGGCCGCTATGGAACTGATGCTTTCGTATTCCTGGCCCGGCAATGTCCGCGAACTCGAAAACGCGGTGGAACGCGCGGTCGTCATCGCGAAAGAATCGAGGATAGGGGCCCGCGATCTTCTCCTCGGTCCTGGGGCGGTGGACACCGACGAGTATAAGGGCAAAAGCCTGAAAGAAGCTCTTACGATTTTCAAACGTCATTTCATCCGCAAGGCCCTCGAAGACAATAAATGGAATCAGACCGAGACAGCGAAGGTCCTCGATATTCAGCGCACCTATCTCTCTCGGCTTTTGAAGGAACTCGAGATAACGAATCCCAAGGAGTGAAGCGATATGGATGTGAGCAGCAGGAACAAGCAGGCCGGAAAAGCAGAAGAAAAAAAGAGTTTGTATACCAGTTTTTCCGATTTCTTGCGCAAATACCGCGTGGCGATAATCGGCATATTCTCGGCGATCGTCCTCGCCTTCGTTGCGCTCGTCGTCATCGACGCGGTGCAGGAAGGGGCGTCGACCGCGTCAACGGCTCGGGTCGAGAAACTGCTCGATGTCTACTCTTCGTATAAGGGCGAGACCGACAGTGCCAAAAAAGCCGAACTCGAAAAGTCTATTCTCTCCTCGGTCGAGGAAATCGCAAAAAAATGGCCACGGCTCTTCGCCGCCCAGCGAGCGCGCAGCATCTCCGCCCGAATGTATGAATCGAAGGAAGATTGGGCCTCGGCCGAACGCGAATGGATCGCGGCCGCAGACGCTCTTCCAAGCTCCTATATGGCACCGCTCGCGCTCCAGAACGCAGCCGCTGCGGCCGAGGAGCAGGGCGCCGACTCAAGGGCCATAGAGTATTATAAGCGCCTCATCGCCCGTAATGATTCGGCGACAATCGGACTTATCCATGCGTATTTCGCGCTCGGGCGTCTCTATGAGAATAGTCGAGACTATGCTTCGGCGGTCGAAAACTATAAAAAAATAGTCTCGTCATGGCCCGACAGCGATTGGACAAAGCTCGCTACGGATCGTATACTCGCGTTGAAAGCGAAGGGACTCGTGCAATAAGCATTGTTCTATACTGGTCGTTCGATCATCGGTTTTCGGTAATGATCGGCGCGGCTGCCCGGTCAAGGAGGTGCAGGCCATGGCGAAGAGGCGATCGAAACTCTTCGAGACGAAGGTCTTCGGCTTCATCATTGCGGCGGCTGTGGTCGCGGCGATGCTGGCGATCGAATTCGCCACGCCGATCATTGAAAACCTCGAGAACAAGGTCGTCGACGAGCATTTCCGGCTCAAAGTAAATCAACGGGGAACCGCCGTTCAGGAAGGCTCGATATACTCGGAGCAGAATCTCAAGATATCTCCTGACATCCTCATTATCGGGATCGATTTCACCTCCCTGACCAAGTACGGGAAATGGCCATTCCCCCGCACCCGACATGCGGATCTCGTCAACTCCTTCGCTCGTATTAAAGACCAGAAGAACCGCGAAAGCGCACTGCTCCTCGATATTCTGTTTCCGGATCCGGACCAGG
The DNA here is from genome assembly GCA_964644505.1 of uncultured Treponemataceae bacterium. Taxonomy (GTDB): domain Bacteria; phylum Spirochaetota; class Spirochaetia; order Treponematales; family Rectinemataceae; genus CAZXXZ01. The sequence continues at coordinate 58,434 of CAZXXZ010000007.1, forward strand.
ACCCCACGGTCGACGCGGTTCTATCCAAGGCGATCGCTAAATCGGGCAGGGTGTTTCTTGAAACCGAACTTAAAACCGAACCAAACGAGACATCGACTGCCGAGAACTTTGCCGAGCGGACGCGTATCATAAACAAGAGACTCGGTACCATCAGGAATATAAAGGGAGATTGGCGCGGCATGGTCGGCTTTATGAGCGTCGAGCCGCCCCTCGCCGCGTATGCCGAGGCGATGGCAGGCTACGGCCACGCTAACTTCATTCCGGATTCAGATACTATTTTCAGACGTCAGCCCCTCGTCGCGAAAGTCAGCGAGCTTGTCCAAGTGCTCAGGCTCGACGAACTTCCGCCCGGCTATTCGGTCGATACTTCCTCCTTCGAGCATCTTGCGTGGATGGACAAAAAAGGCTACTACCACGAAATAGAAACGCCTTTGACTGCTTCATCTCTCGCTTCGCTCAAGCGGACTATGGAACGTGAGGCTCCACCCAAAGTCGATGCGGGGGAGGGCGGCAAGGCCGGGGAACAGTATTACATTGTACGGAAATTCAAGGATTTTTTCGTTCCCGCGATAACCCTGTCGCTCGCGGCCAATTACTTCGGAAAAAGCCTCGACGATATCGAGGTAGTTCTCGGAAAGTATATCCGCATCTCTTCCCCGACGACGATCGATCCAGAAACCGGCGACCGCGTCCCCTATGCTATACAAACATCGCCCGACCGCTTCGATGCGGACGGTAATCTCGTCGCGGAAGGTTCATGGAAAGTCATCGATAACATCGAGATTCCCATCGACAAGAACGGCTGCATGCTCGTCAATTTCATGGGCAGACCCTCGAGCGATTCGGCGGGCGGCATCCAGACTTTCCCGATACGCTCCTATTCCGCGTACGCCGACCGTGTTCCCTCTGAAGATCAAGCCTCGTGGCCGAGAACCAAGGCTGTCGAGAACAAAATTCTCATGGTCGGAGCGTTCTCGAGCGGAATGGCGGCCGATCAAAAGACCACGCCTCTCGGACTCATGTTCGGGATCGAGGCTCACGCAAACGCGTTGAACACCATTCTCATGGATAACTTCCTGAGGCCCGTCCCCAAGTATATCGATGCGCTCATCCTGATAGCGTTGGTCTTCATCGTCGCCTTCATGAGTTCGCGGCTTTCGACGCCGATCTCTTTCGCGGCGACCCTGGTTCTGCTCGCGGCCTCGTTCTTCGGCGCCGACCTGCTCTTCGATTACAAAGCGACGCTGGTCACCTACAGCGCTCCCGCCCTCGGCATGGTGTTCACCTTCCTTTCGATCGTCGTTTACAGGGCCATGACCGAGGAACGCGAAAAGAGGATGATCCGCGAGACCTTCAGCAAGTATGTCAGTCCCGATGTCGTCGCCGAGCTCATCGAAGACCCGCCCGAACTCGGGGGCGTCGACAAGGAATTGACCGTCATGTTCTCCGACATCCGCGGGTTCACTTCGCTGTCGGAGCGCATGACCCCGCAGGAACTCATCAACCATCTCAACGTTTACCTGACCGCCATGACCGACATTCTCTTCGAGTACGGCGGAACATTGGACAAGTACATTGGCGACGCGATCATGGCCTTCTGGGGCGCGCCGCTACGACAGGACGACCACGCCGAGCGGGCCTGTAAATGCGCTCTCAGGCAGATCGAGAAGCTGGCCGAACTCAATGCGAACTGGCCCGAGCCGCTCAGAATAAACATCGGCATCGGCATCAATACCGGTATAATGACGGTCGGTAACATGGGGAGTCCCACGCGCATGAACTACACGCTCGCCGGGGACAACGTCAATCTCGGATCGCGGCTCGAAGGGACGAACAAGGAATACGGCACGTCGATCATCGTCTCGGAGTCCACCTACGGCGCCGTCCACGACAAATTCCTCTTCCGTGAACTCGACAATATACGCGTAAAAGGCAAGAACAAGCCCGTGGGCATATACGAGCTCATCGATTGTCTCGGCGACATAGCTCCACCGCGTCCCGTGAAGAAAAAGGGGAGGTAGGCCGAAGAGGCTTTGCGATGCTCAATCTATTCCGAACTGCCGGAGCCTCCTTTTTATTCGCCGTTTCCATGTTGGTTCTCGCTTCCTGCGGCATCGAGACGGTATCGATCTACGAGGCTCCCGGTTTCTCCGAATCAGGCGGCCTTCTGATTCTGACTCACAATACTGCCAACGACTCCTTTCCCTCGTTCTCGGGCTACGAGATCTATTACCGGGCTTATCAAGATTCATCTACCGCAGACACCGATCGCGCTTCGATTCAGACCTTCATCAATCTGGAAACATCGACGCCGGAGTCCTGTATTACTAAGCTCGAATCGTTGAAATACAAGCGTATTCGGAACTATCAGGGGAAGGACGAGCGCCCGTTATTCAACAAATCAATAGTTGGCCCGTTCAAACTGTATTATAACAGCGGCGATTGGTATGTCGATGTATTTCCTCTAGGGAACCAAATAGTTAAGCGAAGTATCGGATCGAGTTTTCAATCGGAGTACATAACCACCGACGAGGATTATTCTGGCAGCGAAGGTAAAACGAGCGGCGCAGCTGTTTATTTCGTAGTATTCGCCGTCGCCTATGGTCTCGATGTCTCGTCGAGCTTCAACGAGGTGTTCAGTTTTCCGGCGGGAATAGGGAAGACAATAAGTATTACATTAAGCTACTAAAAGCTGAGGTCAGACAGCCTTCACCCAGATTTTTCACACATATTACTTCGTATAATGTACATTCTGTCTACTCTTATGCGTTTCAAAGTTCTTGGCGCCCGGCTTTTGAAATTGGCTCAATATGTACTTAGTTTTTCAAAAACGGCGAAAAATCCTTCTATCGATCCATCGGTACAGCGCGCGAGAGATTCGACCTTCGTTAGATCGAAGACGGCCTGAACAGGTCTAACATCGCAAACAGCTTCAAGTAATTTAACGAGACCGTGATCCTTGTTTTTCGGTATGGGAAGACGCAATCGAACCACACCAGGCTTTTTCATTTTAACATCGGCATTGTCGATTCCTCGCTCTCGTATCGACTTTTCAAGCTGCTCGAAGACCTTTCCGGAGAGAGTATCGTCCTTTGCACGAATCTCATAGACCGAACCCCATTCAAGAGCGCCGATCGTCCATTGCTTCGCTCCGGTTTTGATCGGAAAAGTTTTTGCATTGTATATTGAGAGGCCTTTCGGAAGATACTCATTGAGAATACCGATACAGTCATCGACGGAAACATGATCATATAGCAGAATCGATGCGATCTCGGCTTTCGATTCGACCGCGATGGGCAGTGGCTGAGTTGTCTCGACCCTCGGACTTGGATTGAAGCCCTCGGAGAATAGGACGGGAATGTTTGCGATCATCAAGGCTCGCGCAAGGGCGTCGATCACGCTGAGATGCTGTAAAAATGTTGCTTCTTGTTGCTTATTGTAGCTAATCACAAGGCGCCAGCAGGGGATTCTCCGCTCGGCGGTCACCGGCTTCTCATTGTCTACAACTTTTACAACTCGTTCAGGTATTCTCGTAATCCTCGATTCTGACGAGCACGAGCCGCAATAATGTGTGCATTTTTCTAAACATTTTGAAGTTGTTTCCCCTCGGCGAGAACGCTCATATTCGGCCCATAGAGCATCCCTAGAAACCCGTATGGATACATCATCCCATGGAAGGACTTCGCCGGGATCGCGTTCACGCAGCGTTTCTTCCAGCACCGGCCAATCCGCCGATTCAATGACGCCGCGCCATAGCTCGCGGTCAAAATGCTCTTCCCAGGCGTCGAGTCTGGCTCCCCTCGCAAAGGCCTCGTTGATCAGTCCCCCTACCCGCTCGTCGCCCCGTGCGATGACGCCCTCGAGCTGAGAAACAAAGGGTGAATGATACGAGAATTTGACGTTGTTTCTTCGTTTGAGCGAGGACCGAATCGTGTTGATCGCGGCAAGGGCCTCCTCTTCGCCGATCTGCCTGCACCATTGGAAGGGCGTGTGCGGTTTTGGGACGAATGTTCCGACATTCACGTTGAGCGGCATCGGACTACGATTGCATACGCGATGTATGAAATCGACGATCTCCGAAGCCTCATCCATAGGACCGCAGGGAAGAGGAAGCCCTATCATGAAGTAGAACTTCGCCTGCCTGAAGCCGAACGATTTCGCCTCTTCGAGTATGGCGAGGGTGCGGTCGAAGGCGACTTCCTTGTTGATCATCCTCTGCCAGGCCTCCACCGGAGTCTCGACGGCGAAGGTGAGCCCCGATTTTCTCACTTCCGCGAGCTTGGCGATGATGGGCAGGGTGAAACTGTTCACCTTCAACGAAGGCAGTTGGAATGAAACGTATCTCGATCCCCATTGCGCATTCAGCTCGTCGAGGAGATCCCCGATGCCATCGTAATCGCCGGACGAAAGAGAGGCCAGCGTTATTTCCCTATAGCCGCCTTTTGTTACCAAGCTCGCGACTTCGGACTTTATTGCATCGACGCTCTTCATCCTCTGAGGTCGATAAAAAAAGCCCGCATGACAGAAACGGCAGCCGTTCGGGCAGCCGCGCATTATCTCCACGGTGCCGTGATCGTGAACCGCCTTAACCGAAGGTAGAGGCATCGAGGTATCGGCTCGATCGTGCGAAAACCCGCCATAGACCGCGCGTCGCGCCTTTTTAGCCGGACGCCCACACCGTGCCAGCATCCAGATCGCGTCCGCCTCCCGCATACGCTCAAGCAGAGCCGAGCGTCCGTAACCTTCGGCTTTTAGACGCGAAAGATCACGGCATAAGGCGACGAATTCGTCCTCGGCCTCCCCGATGAAGGCCGCGTCGAGAAACTCCGCAAGGGGATGGGGATTGGTAACCGCCGGCCCCCCCGCGATGACTATGGGATCGTCTTCGTTTCGGTGTTCGGCTCGCAAAGGAATACAGCCCGAGGAAAGCACCGAAAGAATACTCGTCGCGGCAAGTTCGTAGCCAACGGAAAAACCGAGAATGTCCACATCCCCTATCGCGATGTTGGTTTCGAGTGTGTATAAAGGCAGTCCCTTCTCGCGGAGAATCGATTCGAAGTCGGGAGCAGGCGCGAAAACGCGTTCGACCCGCAATTCGTCCAGTGCGTTCAGTTTTGAATACAAAATTCGAACGGCATTATTCGACATGCCGATCTCGTATAGATCGGGAAAACAAAGCGCGATTGTTAAGAGCGTATCGTCTTCTTTGCGGACACAGCCCGACTCGGCGCCCAAATACCGTGCGGGTTTTTCAGCTTCCAGAAGACGGGCGCCGATATCGTCGAGGGGCCGCACGCGCCGCGGCAGGCGTCTCACGTCCGGTATCTCCGCGCCGATATACCGAGGAGGAGCCCTACTCCGATCATGGCAGTCCACATAGACGAACCGCCGTAGGACAGGAAGAAAAGAGGTATTCCGGTCACGGGCATGATGCCCATCGCCATGCCGGCGTTGACCATGAAGTGGAAAAAGTACATACCCATGAGTCCGGCGGCTATGCAGGAGGCATATCCATCCTTAGCTGTCTTGATGAGTAAAGCGCATCTTCGTAATAAAATGAAGAAAAGGCTGAACACAAACAAACCACCGAGGAAACCCCATTCCTCCGCTATGATCGAAAAAATAAAATCGGTACTTTGCTGGGGTAGATAGCGGTAATGGCTCTGCGTGCCCTGCAGAAAACCCTTTCCGAGAAAGCCGCCCGAACCGATCGCGGTGATCGACTGCAGAATGTTCCACCCGGAGGCTTTCGGATCGATGTTTGGATCGAGAAAGACGATGAGACGCATAATCTGGTAGTCTTTCAACACCTTGTTTGCGAGGAACGCAAGGCCGATCGAACCTGCCACGATGAGCGAGACATAGGCGATCCAATAGTAATAACGCTTTTTGAAAGACAACCAACCCCAAATCGACAGACCTGCTACGACACAGGACAAGAGAATGAGAAGCAAATTATACGGGCTGCGGTAAAAAATGAAAAAAACGCTGTTCGTAGCTTTAAGAACATGCGTCTCCCAATGCGGTAGAATTGTAAGAACAACGGTGGATAGACAAAAAGCGATAATGAAAACGATATAGCGACGATTCAAGCCCGCAGCGTATACCGCGAAAAGGAAGATGGGGAAAAAAACGAGAGCCGTCCCCAGATCCGACTGCGCGATGACGGCCATGACGGGAATGATTATGATACTAAAAGCGCCGATAATGCGCCTAAAAGGTCTATAATGTTCCGAATTCGATAAATACTGCGAAAGATAGAGTATCGTAGCTATCTTCAAGAACTCGGAAGGCTGAATACCGAAATCGCCGAAAAGCCCGATCCACGACCGCGCGCCGTTGACAACCCTGCCGAAAAAACGGACCAAGATGACAACTAAAATGAAAAACAAGTAGATAAAAAACGAATAATCCTTGATTCGTTGATAATCCACAAGCGCGACGGCTATCGCGATCAATACTCCGGAAGCCGCCCAGAATATCTGCTTCAGATATTCGTTGGACACGTGAAGGCCTTCGGCGGTCAAACCAGATGAGTAAATCGAAAGAATTCCGAGAACTATCAGGGCGAGCGAGACGATTATGATGACAAAATCCATCTCCACAAGCGTTTTCTTGATAGAGTTCATTCCATACGTCCTTGTGGTTTGTTGACAAGGTAGCGGAATCCAAGCTTGTCGATCGCCGTCTCGTAATCCTGATGAGCGAATATTCCTTGGAATATGACGTTTGATGCATAGGGCGCCCACCATTCCCATGGATTCGAAGCCTCGACCATGACGACGACGACGACGATATCCTGAGGGTTTTCTGCCTTGTAGGGGGCGTAGGCGGCGAACCAGGAATGCCAACGGTCTTTTATACCGACCTCGGCCGTGCCCGTTTTACCGGCAACTGCCACCGCCTTTGTACTCACGGGGAACCGTGCTGTTCCGTCGGTTATAACGCCCCTCAGATAATCCCGAAGGGTAGAAAAAGTTTCCTTCGAAGTTCTCGAACGTGTAATCACCTCGGGGACGACGGTTTTCACCAAAGCCCCGCTGAGAGGATCGCGAACTTCCTTGAGTATGTGCGGACGGTAGACGACCCCGTCGTTGACGATCATCGCAATCGTGTTTGCCATTTGTAGCGGCGTAACGAGCAAATCGCCCTGCCCCACCGCCATGTTCATCGTATCACCGCCGAGCCACTTTTCGTGGTATTTACGCTCCTTCCATTGAGGAGTCGGGACAAAACCCTCGTTTTCGCCGGGAAGATCGATACCTGTTATTTTGCCATAACCGAAATCCTTGGCATACGCGACAATACGTTCTATACCGAGATTGTCCCGTCCTACTGTCCAGTAATAGATGTCACAAGACTCGGCGAGCGCGCCCGCAAGGTCGAGCCTGCCGTGCCCCGTCTTTACATGGCAGTGGAAGACTCTATCGCCGTACGCGACCTGCCCTGTGCACAGCACAGTCTTGTCCGTCGGGAAAGACTTTTCCTCGAGGATGCCCGCAGTCACGATCGCCTTGAACGTCGAAGCAGGCGGATAGCTCGATTGTATCGCACGGTTTATGAGGGGGGACTTTGGATCGGCGAGCATCCTGGCGTATGCGGTACTGTATTCCTGTCCGGTGAAAAGGTTCGAATCATACCAGGGATAGGACACCATCGCGAGAATCTCTCCGGTCGCAGGTTTCAAGACCACGACCGAACCCATCCGCTGGCCGAGAGCTTTTTCCGCGAGCCTTTGAATCTCGGTGTCGATCGTCAAGACGAGATTCGACCCCATGACAGGCGGTACTATATCCGTAAGCTTGGAAGAGACTTGCTTTCCTTTGACATCGACGGTCTTATATTGGATCCCGTCCTTGCCGCGGAGAAGACTGTCGTATTGCTTTTCAACGCCAGCCTTTCCGATAATGTCTCCTGTCTTGTATCCTTGATTGTAGAGAACCTTCAATTCATCCTTCGTTATGTCACCGACGTATCCGAGGATGTGAGAAAGCGATCCGGTCTCCACATAGTTTCGCACGGGCTTCGAATGCCAGACGACGCCGGGGAAGTCCTCGATCCGTTCGGCGATCGCCGTTACAGTCTCGTACGGGACGGCGCTGCGTATCTCTATGGCCTGATAGAGATGATATGTCGACGGCGGTATTTTTTTCTTTATTTCATCTATCGACATCCCGAGTCTCGTGGAAAGGCTTGCAAAAACGGCTTCTCTCCGTTCCGCGGGAAGCTCGGCGGGAATGAGATCGACCGCGAAAGAATCCGTATTGATCACAAATGGAGTCGCATAGTTGCGGTCGTAGATCTCGCCTCGCTGGGTGGAGATGACCGTACTCTGCCGAGCGATGTTCGCCGCTCTATTACGATACTCGTTCAACCTTATAATCTGAAGATAAAAAAGATAACACGTGTAAACGACAAACATGACGAGGCTCAGAATCGTCAGTGTCCTCGCCCGATGTGAAGGTGTTTGATTCGAATCCGATATACGCTCCGGTATCGAGGAGATGTTCATTCTCGACCGCGCTCCGTTTTGAGTAAGCCTTTGAGGGGCGAGAAAAGAAGAAATACGATCGGTGCTATGACACCATTATAGGCTGTTTCCAGCCAAAGTGATATTTCAAAAACATTGTACACATGCAGTTTCGAACCGAAGACGAGAAACAGGAAACCCGTAGAGAGGGCTTTTACGAGTGTTGCAAGAGAACCGAGAACGATCGGCAAAAAAAGTCTGTCTATGAAAAACGAACCGTGCAGGAGGCCGGCGAGCGAGGCCACCGTCGTCTTTATGAAGGCATTGAATCCTATCGGCGATGCCGAGATGAAATCCTGCGCAAGCCCCGACAGAAAACCGGTTATGGAAGCGGGAACCGACCCGTTGTTGTATGATATCCACAGAATGACAAGAAGAGCGAGATCGGGCTTGACTCCAAGCACCGCGATAGCTTCGAACCAGGTCGATTGCACGAACTCACAGCCGATGACGATCAGTGTCGAAAACACAATACTTCGGATCATTCCGTCCCCGCTACTCCGCCGCCGTCGGGACTTTCGACGTCGGACGTATCACGAAAACATATTCGAGTCGTGAAAAATCCAGGATCGGATCGAGTTCGATGTCCACCGATGTCTGAAACTCGGGATCGATCACGCGTCTGACTCGACCGACTGCGACCTCGGGAGGATAGATCGATTCATATCCTGTAGTGACGATAAGATCGCCGAATTGTACTTCGTTCTTCGCCCGTTTTTTGACGAACTTCATGATAAGCGGAGATCCGTCGGAGCCCTGCCCTCCGACGAGCCCCTCGTAACGGGAGCCGCCGGCGAGACGGGCGGCGACGAATGAGCCGGTATCATAGAGCGGCAGTATCATGCTGACACCCTGTCCGACTTCGACAACCTTGCCTACGAGACCCTCGATACCGTCTTGAAATGCGATCACGGCCATGTTCTTGCGGATTCCCTCGCCTACGCCTTTGTCGATAATGATGGTGGAGTAAAGATTCTCGGGATCTTTTGCGACAATACGCGCCGCTATGCGTTGGTATCCGAGTTCGGCGGACAGACCGAGCTGTTCGCGGAGTCTTGCGTTCTCCTCGCGGAGTTCGGCCATCCCGCGTTCCATATTGGTATACCGGTCGAGTTTGGCGGCAAGCTCGTGGTAGTTTTCTCGCAGCCGCTTGAGTTCGCCTATCGATGCGATTGTATCGTTTATGAAGGCGCCGACGGCGGAAAAGCCGCGCTGGAAAAATCCGAGTACCGTCAGGCCTACAGAAGCGGGCACGCCATGAAGGCTGCGCGTCGATACTATGAGGCACATGAGGCTTGCCGCGATAAGCACCGGCGGCACCGCTCGACGGCCGCGGCGCTCAGGCCTGTTCTCTTCCCTCACGGCTGTTTTAGATGTTCAGACTGTCGTAGACGCTCTGCGAGCCGTCCTGACTGCGCATCGTCTCGAAGTACTTGCCGGCGCCGAGCGCGACGCATTCGAGCGGACGTTCGGCGAGAATCACAGGAACCCCCGTCTCCTTGGCGACGAGTTTCGGCAGTCCCTTGAGCAGGGAACCTCCGCCCGCCATGACGATCCCGCGCTCGACGATATCGGCTGCGAGTTCCGGAGGAGTCTGGCCGAGGGTCTTTTTTATCTCTTCCACGATCTGCGTTATCGGCTCCTGCAAGGCCTCTCTGACCTCTACCGAATCGATCTCGAGTCGACGAGGCAGGCCGGTGATCGCATCGGTCCCCTTGATCTCCACTTTTTCGATCACCTTGTCGGGGCTCGCGTTGCCGATCTCCATCTTGAGCCGCTCGGCCGTCTGCTCGCCGATGATGAGGTTGTGGACATTGCGGATATGCTTGATGATCGCTTCGTCGAACTCGTCTCCCCCGACTCGTATCGCGTTCGTGACCACCATGCCCTTGAGCGATATGACGGAAATCTCCGAAGTTCCGCCGCCTATATCACAGATCATGTGTCCGGCCGGCTCTGAAATCGGAATGTCGGCGCCGATCGCGGCCGCCAGGGATTCGGGGATTACTTTGACAAAACGCGCGCCCGCTTTATACGCAGAGTCGACGACCGCGTTCTCCTCGACCTTGGTGATACACGAGGGCACTCCGATCACCATACGCGGTTTAACGAAGAATCGAGTCGAAATGACTTTTTGAATGAAGTACTTGATCATCTTCTCGGTCATATCCGGATCGGCGATGACGCCGTCGCGCAAGGGCCTCTTCGCGATGATGTCGCCCGGCGTCTTCCACAGCATCCGTTTCGCCTCGGAGCCGACCGCAACGACCCGGTTGGTACCGCGCTCGACGGCCACCACAGAGGGTTCGTTGACCACGATCCCCTTCCCCCTGACGTATATGAGCGTATTGCAGGTACCCAGATCGATACCGATATCGAGGGAGAGAGAATCGAAAATATTCCTCAAAGCCATGTCGAACCTCCGTGGCTCGGGCCGGCGTCGATCACATCGACATCCTGCTAGAGCTTTTCCGCGAGCTTTTGCCTCGACGCCGCGTGCATCGGGTCTATTGATACGGCCTTACGCCACTCGGCCCTTGCCTTGATCGGGTCGCCCTTGGACTGCCAGATCAGGCCGAGACGGTAATGAGCCTCTGCTGAATCGGGATTCTTCTCCAGAACACGTGAATACTGCGCGATCGCCCGATCGAAATCGCCGCGGGATCGATAGATATCGCCGAGCAAAAAGAGACCGTTCTCGACCGCAACATCATCCCCCCCCGAAGAGATCGCTTCAAGAAGAAGAGCCTCGGCCTTCGTCGTTTCAGAGGCGTCGATGCATGCCTTCGCCGCCGCCAGGAGCAAGGGGACCGTACGGTTATTCGCGAGGGCGGTTTCGAACGCACTCACGGCCTTCGCTTTTTCACCGAGGCGCGAATACGCGAGCGCCAGGTATTCACTGCTGTCTTTCGCTTTATACCCCGAAGCGCCCGCCGATTCAATGAAAGCGGCCGCTTCATCCATGTAGTAATCGCCTTTTTCGTAGTAGGCCTTTCCGAGAACATACTGTACTTGCGGAAGAAGCGGTAGTTTTCCTCCTATGACCATCGCCTTTCGCAATGACACTATACATTCATCGATCAGCCCGGTCCGCTCCTCTCCTTCGGGCAGTTCTATGCCTTCGTAAAACGCGGCCAGGCCTCGAAATGTCAGATAAAACGTATCGAGGGGATCGACAGCCGACGAAGCAGCCGATTTCGACCTGACATCCCCCCATTTGTGAAGGTTCCAGTCCGCGAGTATTTCGCGCTTTGGAATGACCTTCCCAGCTCTCGTTTGTGTATGCGCGTTTCGAGAACTCAGTTGATGCACGATCACCGCGGCAAGCGCCACGATCGTAAGCGATACGAGCGCGATAATCAGCCGCTTTTTCCGGCGCCGTGCGACATAGCTCCCGGAGTAGGTCTTGAGTTTCCCTGAAATAAGTCCCATATGGACAGTGCGGTCACCTAGATAATCCGCGTTTCCTTGTACCACATTGCACAAGGACTCGTCAACAAAGACCGGGTCTGAACAGGTTTATGACAAAGGCGATGCTTGTCATCAGCCTTACACATCTTATTTTGCCTGATTTGAACGGCAGAAAAACGTTATGGTGACCTCGAAAAACTTTAGTTTTTCGAGGTCACCTTCTATGAGACAGATGAGCTGACTAAAAAAAAGGGCGAGCCTGTAAGCCGGGTTCTGTACCCTCGTAAAAGGGCCGTCGCCATCCATCTTGCAGCTCGGTTACCCGAGCTTTCGTGCGGCCAACCCGCGAATTCCCGTTAAACGCCCTGTTCCGGCGACGAGCGCCGTCACGGCGTAAACGAGGAGTGAGTCGCTCTCCGCTGTTCGGCCTTGCTCGCAACGTGGCTTGCCGTGCCGCGTCCGTCGCCGGACGCGCGGTGGGCTCTTACCCCGCCGTTTCACCCTCACCAGGAGCCGTTTGGAAGCTTTCAGTTCGCGATTCACTCGCTTTCGCTCGTGAATCGTCCACATCAAGCCCCTTGAACTCCTGGCAGTTTGCTTTCTGTTGCGCTGTCAGTCCGAGAGGCCGATTCGGGTCACCTATGGCTTTCGCCACAGAAAACCCGTCCATCCCCTCAGCCCGGGAGTTACCCGGCGTTGCGCTCGTGTGAGCCCGGACTTTCCTCCATCCAGCGCATCAAGGTGGCTGGACGGCGGCGACGCGGCTCGCCCTTAATTATGATATCGACAGGCCGTTGGCCTGTCGATATCATAATTTTGGAGTTCCGCCAAAGGCTAACCGCCTATGGCGGAACTCCCTGTTCTCATTTGGCCGTTGGCCTGTCGATACCTTAATTCGATACCTTATTCGTCCTCGCCATCCTCCATCGAGGATCCTTTTTCAGCATCATCATCGTTCTCGTCGTAGCCATCGTCTTCGCCTTCTTCGGCATAATCCTCGAGGTCGGACAAGGAACCCGATTCGATATCCGCGAAGATCTGCTCCGATTGATCCTCGGTCTCCTGATAGAAGAGAACACGGGAACAGTAGGGGCAGAAAATGATGCGGTTCCCCGAACGGACTTCGTTGACGAATTGAGCCGGAAGAATCATATAGCAGCCCGTGCAGACATAGCCTTTGACCGGGACGATACCGATTCCCTGTTTCGACCTGATTATCCGCTCGAACTTGAAAAGGATGTCTTTATCGATACCCTCGGATGCCTTCTCTTCCTGGTTCTTCAGTTTCTGTATTTCGGCGATCTTCGCTTCGCGTTCAGCGTTGATTTTAGCGCTTTTTTCGGCGATCTCGCTCTCTTGAAGCTGGATCATGGCTTCATCCCGTCGGAGCGACTCCTCGATCTCGGATAAAGACCGCTCCTCGCGTTGAAGATCCTTCCGGATCGTATGCTCGCGATCGGTCGCGTCGCGGATTTCCTTGTTCAAAGCCTCGTATTCGCGCTGGGTGGATATGGAATCCATCTGCTTTTCGGCTGCCTCACGGGCGGCCTCGGCCTCGGCGAGCTGTTGCCTGAGATCGCGAACCTTGGCCTCGGCTTCTTTGAAGGCTTCGTCTTTCTCGGAATACGATTTTTTTACGCGTGAAAGCAACTCAATCTGGGCGTCGAGCGACTTCGGTATTTCCTCGACGTCGCGCTCGTACTCGACGCGCTTTGTAAGGATCGCCTGATAGTCCTTGAGCCGCTCGAAAACCTCTTCCATCAGCATAGAGCACCTCTCATCGAGTGATCGCACACTTGGTTTTTTCTTCCCGTACAGTAGCCCACTGGGCCGTCAATGGTCCATATAATCGCGCAGTTTCTGGCTGCGTTTGAAATGCCTGAGCTTCTTCAGAGCCTTGGCTTCGATCTGCCGGATTCTTTCACGAGTCACGTTGAAATAAAGACCGACTTCCTCGAGCGTCAAGGAGTACCCGTCATCGAGCCCGAACCTCATCCGGAGGACTTCCTGTTCCCGCGGGGGTAGTGTCGAGAGCACCGTTCTGATCTGCTCCTGCAACAGCTTGTAATCCGTCTGAACAGAGGGGTTTTCGACTTCTTTGTCCTCGATAAAATCTCCGAGGAGGGAGTCCTCGTCCTCGCCGATGGGCGTCTCGAGCGAAATAGGCTCCCTCGCGACGCTTTTCACGCCCTTGACCCGCGATACAGGCCAGCCGAGCTGCTCCGCGACTTCCTCGTCCGTGGGTTCGCGCCCCAGTTTCTGCATAAGCTGGCGGGATTCGCGCACAACTTTGTTGATCTGTTCGATCATATGGACGGGTACGCGGATAGTCCTCGCCTGGTCCGATATCGAGCGTGTTATAGCCTGGCGTATCCACCAGGTCGCGTAGGTCGAGAACTTGTATCCCTTCCGATACTCGAATTTCTCGACTGCCTTGATAAGACCGATATTGCCCTCGCCGACGAGATCGAAGAAATGCAAACCCCTATTGGTGTATTTTTTCGCGATCGAGACGACGAGGCGGAGGTTCGCCTTTATGAGGCGGTCCTTCGCGTTCTTCATCATGATCCGCCCGCGGTTTATCTCTTTCGCCATCGCGATTATCGAATCCGCGTCCGACTCGAAGGCGGTTTCGAGCTCGCGCATTTTTTTCTCGGTCACCTGGATCTGTCTGATCTTCTCTTTTATCTCGTCCGATGAAAGGCCGAGTTCCTCCTCGATTTTCTCCCGCTTCTCCTTGACCGTCAGATTGCGGCCGAGCGCGCGAAGCTCCTTTGTACTCGATATGCGCAGAATACGCTCGATACGCTCCTGTTCTTTATAGTACTTGCGGATTTTACGGGCGGATGCGATGAATTTCTCCGAGAAGCTGTTGATCTCCTCGGGATGGATCTCCGCTTCTTTGAGCCGCTCGAGAAGGGACTCTCGTTCCTTGGCGAGTTCGGCGTCCTCGAAGATATTGCCGCCGCGGGCGAGGATCCGCCTCTTGTGCTCGACATATTCCTTCAAGTCGGGCAGACAGTCGCGGATGACGTCCCGATAGAACTGATTGAGGCGGCGGCGCTCGGCGATCTTCTCGGTGTTCTCCTTACGCTGGAGCGAAGCGTCCTTAGCCTCCCGCCGTGTCGCCTTGACGGCGATTTGGTGGAATTCGGGGATGAGAACGCCCGACTGCTTTATGATCCCCTTGATGATGTTTTCGCCCTCCTCCATCGATTTGGAGAGCTCAACCTCCTGTTCCGCCGTCAGGAGGTTTTCTTTGCCGATCTCCCGCAGATAGATGCGGATCGGATCGTCGACGGAGGTTTCCTTGTCGTTGTACACGAGGCGTTTTTTATCCGCCTCTTCTTTGACCGCAACCTCGTCCTCGAGCTGAAGATCCTCTTCCTCGAGCTGGATATTGTTCGCCTCGAGAAGGGCGAGAATCCCGTCGATCTTGTCTGAGTTGAGAAGGTGCTCGGGGAGAAAGTCCGAAAGCTCGTCGAAGCTTATCGTCTTCTTGGTGCGGCCGTATTCGAGGAGCTTGGCGATCGCGGGGTCCAGCTCAAGGTCGTTATTCGCGCTCACCCTTTATTGCCTCCCATTCGGCATCCAACCGCTGCTTCTCGGCGAGCAGGTCCATAAGCCCCTCATTCCCGCCGGCCTCCGCTTCTGCAATCTTAGCGATGAGCCGCTCACGTTTGCGCTCGATACTCCTTCGCATGATCGCAACGATTCCGTCGGATATGAGCTTGTCCGTGTTGATCGAGAGTTCCCCCGAGGCCGAAGCTTCGCGTACGAAACGCGCCGCCGATTCGTCCTCGACCCTCGCCAGCACAGATTCGGAACGCATGTCGTCGATCCGAAAGCTTTCTTCCAGGGCGATATACAGGTCGCGTGCGCGGAAATCGTCGAGGTCATCGGCTGTGATCGTTCCACGAAGGGATTCGAAACGCTCTGCGTTGAGAACGACGGCCGCCATGAAAAGGAGGTCCATCGTCCGCGCAGGGCTCTGGCTCTTGTCGTATCGGCGGGAATCTCCGGTTGAGGAGTTCTCCTGTCGATACGAAGATCCGCGCTTCGCGCTCTCGTAGTCCCTTCGTAGTGAAGTGGGATTAGCCCCAAGCTTCCTGGCCGCATATTCCAGGAAGTCGTACCGTTTAACCTCGGAATCCAACGCGTCCGCGTAGGGGAATAAATACGCGGCCGCCTTCGCTTTACCTTCCACCGTCCCGGTTTCGAAAATATCTTGAACCCGCCGTACGAGAAAATCGCCTCCATTTATAGCCAAATCGCGGGTCTTTTGCAATGTCCCTATTCCTTCTTTTTCAAGAATTTCCGATGCGTCCTTGCCTCCAGGAAGGCTTACGACCCAGGCTTCGAGGCCCGCTTGGGCGGCCACGGCGCAACCTCGCTCCGCGGCTTTCAATCCCGCCTCGTCGGCGTCGAAGCAGAGATACACACGATCGGCCCAGCGTTTCAGGAGCCTTGCCTGGCCTCCGGTGAAGGCCGTCCCCAGGGGGGCGACCGCCGTGCGCTCTCCGGCGCTATGAAAGGACAGGGCATCCATATATCCTTCACAGATAAGGGCATAGCCTTCCTTTTTGATAAACGGCAAGGCCTTGTCGAGCGCAAACAGGGTTTCGTGCTTATGAAACAAGATCGTATCCGGGCTGTTGATGTATTTAGGCCCCTCTCCATGAAGGAGCCTGCCGCCGAAGGCGATTATCCTCCCCTTACTATCGGCAATCGGGAACATCAATCTATCGGCAAAAATCGGATAATCACGGGATTGACCGCCGAATAAACCGGATTTGGCCAGAAAGTCCGAAGAATAGCCCTTCGATTGCAGAAAATGATACATCCATCGCCTGTTTTCGGGGCTGTATCCGAGTCGAAACTCCTCGACGATTTCATCGGGAAGCCCTCGCTGGCTCAGGCGTTCGCGAGCCTCACGCCCCGAGGGGTGTTGGGTCAAGAACCAATGAAAAGTCCCGCACAAGCGCTCGTACAGTTCGAAAAGGGCTCTTCGTTCCGTATCTGACTCACCGGCTGCCTCTTCATGTTCCAAGCGCAGCCCGGCCTTTGCGGCGAGGACCTCCATCGCTTCCGGGAAACTGAGTTTCTCGAGCTCCATGAGAAACTGAACGACAGAGCCGCCCTTGTGACAGCCGAAACAATAGAAAAGACCTTTATCGGCATCGACGCTGAACGAAGGTGTTTTTTCCGCGTGAAAGGGACAGAGCCCGACCCATCGATTGCCTTTTTTCGTCAGTCTGACATGATCGCCGATGACCGAGACGATATCGGTCTTATCCAGAATTTCCTGAACAAGGCGATCGGGGATTCTGGACATCAGCGCGCCGACCTCTTTATCGAAAGTCTTCGAGCGTCGATATGCTCCTCGAGCGTGGCCGAGAAATGGTGACGTCCCGCGACCTCGTCGGTCAATCTGAAATACAGGTAGGATGTTTTTGCAGGCCGGATGGCCGCGTCGAGCGCCGTCATCCCGGGGTTTGAAATAGGTCCGGGCGGAAGTCCTCGCTGGGCATAGGTGTTGTACGGGCTGGGAATCTTAAGGTCGCGTTCGAGCAATGCTTCGGGATGGGGCTTCCCCTGCAATTCTGTTATCACATAGACGACGGTCGCGCAGGACTGGAGCGCCATGCCGATTCTCAGGCGGTTATAAAAGACGCTCGCCATGAGCGGGGCCTCGTCGGGATCCTTGTATTCGCGCTCGACTATCGAAGCGATAATCACTCGTTCGCGCAGTTCTTCCTGCGACAGCGAAGCGGTCTCGGGGAATTCCTTGATCCGTTTGAAAAACGCATCAGCCATCATACGGACCAGGCTTTCGGCGGGAAAAGATCGAGGGAGAAAATACGTGTCCGGATAGAGGTAGCCCTCCGCGGAATCGCCCGGAATACCGAGTTCCGCGAGAAGCGTGCGCGAGCGCGCTGCAGCGAGAAAAGCCTCTTTATCGCTTATTCCGAGTTCCTGCACGAGTTCGGCGATTTGCCTGAGGGTGAGCCCCTCGGGAACAGTGAGCTTGATCATCGCCTGCTTGCCGGATCTGAACATGTCGAGTATTTGACGGGAACTCATGCCCGCTTCGATACGATAGTTGCCGGCCTGGAGCTGTGAGCCTTTTCCTTGAAGCCGTACAAGAAACGTGAAGGCCGCTGCCGATTTAATGAAGCCCTTCGATTCGAGATCGCGGGCGATCGCTGAGGCCGATTCACCTTTCTGCACCGTGAAAAAGCCATCGTGGCCCCCTGCGGGGGCAGTGAGGAAGAGAAACGCAATGCCTATCGCAGCCGCACACAGGACGACACATGCCGAAAAAACGGCCGCAACGCGGATCAAAACATGGCTTCTTCGTTTTGTCGGCATTTATTTTTCTCCGGAGGATGATGAATTGATGCGCGAAAGCAGTTCTTCCGGTTTTTCCATCTCCTCGATCGAAAGCCGTCCGTAGAGAAAGGACCGAAGTTCCTCGTACAGCTGTTCCGCACCCGCCGAAAGTTCTTCTTCACGCGCACGTAAGAAAATATACAAATCGAGCGCATCCCGGAAACTCATTTCGGCGGTGAAATTCCCGTGCACCTGCATCTCAGGCCTCGCATCCTTCATAGCGTGTCGAAGGATCGACACCGTATTCGAAGATAATGATGGGCACAGACCTTCGTTTGAAAAGGCATTCTTCGATATATGCACGACTTTTCAGATCCCCGACGCCCACTCCGGGGCAGTAGGATGCCTCTTCCTTCCATCTCTGACGGGATTCGAGTATCGAGGACCAAAAAGGATAGGTCGAACACTGTACGGGTCGATCCTCATATATTGAACAACCGCCTTCGCTCCAGAAGATACAGTCGAAATGCGGTTTTTCCTTGAGACTCAAGGCCATGCCCATCCCGGTATCCACTGTCCTGCAATATGCTGAGAAAAAAGAGCGGTAATCGAGGCTGAAACGCCGCAAAAGACGTTCAAGATCCGGTCGCGTGAGAAACACATAGCCAGGCTCCCCTCGGCAACAGGCTGAACAGCGCCGGCAGTCGAACCGCAGGCCCTCGGCATAAAAGAGTTCGCTCATATTTGTAATCCGTAAGAACAAAAAACCCCTTCTCCGCAACGAAGAAGGGGTGATGGGGAGAGAAGGATTTGAACCTTCGAAGGCATAGCCAACAGATTTACAGTCTGCCCCCTTTGACCACTCGGGAATCTCCCCGGATATCGAAGCATCTTCGATTCACCCGAGCCATCTTCCGGAATCGAACCGGAGACCTCGAGATTACAAGTCACGCGCTCTACCAACTGAGCTAAGATGGCTTCGACGACAACGGCGGCTACTATAGTTTCGTACTCGAACTGCGTCAAGTCCTGACGGAGTGCAGAAAAAGCGCTTGAAGCTCATTCGAGCGGTGCGTAATAGCCGAGTTCGTCCTTTCCGCTTTTTTTGAAAAGATAGGCCTCGACGCCGAGCGCCAAGTAACCGCGCCCGTAGCTCGTGTCGGCCTTGGACTCGAAGGAGAAGCGATACCGCCCCGATGCCGCTCCTGCAATCTCCACGGCGAGGTCTCCAAGTCCTCGGGACCGCGATGCCGAATACACTGCCCCTCCGGTCCGCTCGACGAGATAACGAAGGGGGGCGGAGGCTTCGGCGGTGCAGAGGGCGAAAAAGCGAATTCCGTTGTTCCGCAGGAGAGCGGCCAATTCCGCAAGTGTCGCGCCGGTGAATGAAGATTCATCGACTCCGCCCGTACCCACATAGATGACGGCGTCCCGATCGGCGGAAGGCAGCAAGCTCGTCGCCGCCAGCCGCAGGGCGAGATCGAAGCGCCCCCTGCCGTGGACAGGTTCGAGGGCCGCTCTGACCGCCGTATTCAGAGCCGCGGAGCCCGCGGCTCCCGAGGAACGGAGTGCGGGCGTCGCCCCGGCAGTGACCAAAGCCGGCGACGTGCCGACTGTCGACTCGATCGCCGAATAAAGATCAGTGAGCGCGGCCCGCAGAGACTGGGAGGCCGAGGCGGCCTCCGGAGAACGTTCGAGAACGACGACGATCCTCGCTCCCTTGGTAAGGTTTCCGGTTCCGAGGTACTCGAGTTTCGCGACCGGCTCGATCGTCTCCTCCGTGCGCACGACTGCCTTGCCGCCCTCGTCGACCTGCACGGCCCTCCGCACCGTCTCGCTCAGGTAGAAGTTCGCCGCGCCGAGACCGACGAGTGGCAGACCGTTTTGATCCCTCACCCTGACATCGACGATCACCTTGGGGAAGGTATCGGAGTAAACGCGTTCTATTTCGACATCGTATCCCATTGCGATATCCGAAATGTCGGAGAGAACCACGACGGCCGATGCATCGAAGTCGCAGGCGAGCAGGTTTCCGTTGCGATCGACCGCGGCCGATACGATGCGCGCCTTTCCTCCCGGGGCGCGATACACCTCGCGGACGGCCTCGTTCTCGAGATCGAGCGATACAATCCGATCGGTGTCGGCGACGAGCACAGCCCTCCCGCCTTCCCAGATCGAGAGTCCTTCGGGAAAATGGAGTTCGCCCTTCGCGAAGGAGCCCAGATAGTTGCCCGACGAATCGAAGCGATAGAGGACCTTATCCATCGAATCTGCGACGAGGATCTCGCCGTTGATGGATACTATGCCCGAAGGGCTTGTAAAACCGGGGAAGCCCGTACTCTTGTCCTCTGCCCCGAAACTCAGAATGAACTTGCCGGTCGAATCGTATTTGCAAATCCGGTTGTTGCCGTAATCGGTTATGTAGAGATAGCCCTCTCCGTCTGCGGCGATATACTGTGGACCGATGAGAGCCCCCGGGCCCCGTCCTTTCACACCGAAAGAGGAAGAGCCCCCCTTGGCCTCGATACGCGTTACCCGATCGCCGTTGAACTCCGTGACAAACAAGGTTCCGTCCGGCAAAAAAGCCGCTCCGTAGGGTCGATCGTAGCCTGCACTACCGCCGCGCATCCGCTGCTTGATCACCCCTGTACTGTCGAAGCTGAGCAGCTCGTTTGAACCATGGGCGACGACGAAAACCGAGCCATCGGGCCTGGGCAAAACCATTGAAGGCCGAAGAAACAAGCTCTCCTTGCCTTGTCGGCCTTCGAAACGAGCGACCTCGACATAGCGGTATTCGCTTCGCACTGCGGGGATCTCGCGAGAGGCCCTGACCAGGGCCGCCTTGGCTTTCAGAAACGGCGGACAGGAGGCATCCGAGAGCAGTTCGTCCCAGATGCGGAGCGCGGTTTCCTCATACCCTGTTTTCAAGTAGGCTCGTCCGAGCCAATAGCTTATGAGCTTTTCCCCCGGTGAGTACGCAAGGGCCTTTTCGAAGAGCAGTATCGATTCGGCGTACCTGCCGCGCTGATACGCCTGAACGCCGAGCCGGAGCTGGTCGGCCGCGCCGGAAGAGCGCATGACGGAGTTGAACTGTGCATGGGCTCCGCGTGGCGAACAAAAAGCGAGCAGACAGACACATGCCAAGGCGCTCAGAAGCCGGCGCTCGGGGGAAAGCCCTCGTCCCATCATGACCGCTCCTCCCATCGTGATACAGCCTCAGTCTCCGTTCTCGAGCGCCCTAACATGAGCGAGTATCTCCGATTCATCGGGAGCCCTCGCGAGCGCACGGCCGAGATAGGTTCTCGCCTCCTCGATAAACCCGAGGCGGTAGTAGGCCCAGCCAAGGGAGTCGAGATATGCGGGATTCTCGGGCTTCTTGTCGACCGCCTTGCGGCAGCAGGTCAATGCGCGGGCCGAATCACGGCCCTCGCAGGCGAGAACATAGCCCAAGCCGTTCAAGGCATTCGCGTTATCGGGATCGAGCTCGAGGGCTTTTTCGTATAACCGTATGGCTTCGTCGGGTCTGCCTTGAGCCCAGGCCGCGTATCCCTGAAATGCATATAGCTGCACCGATTCGACACCGGCCTCCATGAGTTTTCTCACTTCATACTCGGCGAGGCGGAATCGACCGGTCATCGCGTAGACATAGGCGAGCGCCATACGGCATTGCCTGCCCCGTTCCGTCTCGGGCTCGCCGGTCACGACCTGCTCGAGATAGAGCAGGGCCTCGTCCCACTCACCTTCGCGAGTCCGTTCGAGACCGATGAGGTAGGCCTCGCGCATCCGAGTTTCATCGCGGGAGGCCGGCCCGTCCGGCGTATCGAGCCTGTCCTCCTCGTCGCGGAAGAGGCCTGCCGCTTCCTGTCTCGGATCGTCCATGCCCATATGCTATCCGATCCAGCCCGTACCGGCCAGTTCGGCGGAGAAACCCGCGGGATAGTTTTCGGGTGTCTGTGGATGCACCATGACCGCGCTGACCGACACGAGGCCCATCTGAACGGCATGGAAATCGCTTCCGGAGTCGTCTTCCGTATCGATCGATCCGCCTGTCAGGAAGCAGTACCGTAGACCGTCCGGGGCGTCGAAATATCTCAGCCGGTCCCGGTAGCGACGCCGCGAGGGGAAGGTCCAGGCCCACTCGAGATCGGTTTCCGAAGAACTCGGCGCGTTGATGTTGATGAAAACATTTTCCCCGCAGAGCGTGGCGAGACCTTCGAGATGCCGCGCGACAAAAGCGGCGGCGGCCCCGTACTGGAGCGGCTCCTCGAAGGAGGCGCACGATACCGCGATGCCCGGGATCCCGCTCACGACCGCCTGCCTGGCAGCGCCGCAGGTTCCCGAATAGACGATATCGGTGCCGATATTCGGTCCGCGGTTGATACCGGATACCACAAGCTCCGGATCGAAATCGATCGCGCCCAAGCGCGCGAGAATCACGCAATCAGAAGGCGTCCCCGAGCAGGTATATCTTCCTTCTCCGACCCTGCGGATACGACCAGGGCTGGAGAGCGTCACGGCATGAGACACGCCGGAGCGCTCACGATCGGGCGCGAGTACGCGGACATCATGCATTTCCGACAGAGCCTCCGTGAGCGCCGTAAGCCCCTCGGCTCCGAAGCCGTCGTCGTTGGTTATAAGTATTCTCATCGGGTTAATCCGTCAACGTCTCCACGAGGGTCTGAAGCGCAGCCTCAGCCGACAATGCGGAGCCCTCCGGCGATCCTTGTCTCGTGGACCGTGGGCCGAAATCCGAAGATCCGTTCATAGTCTTCGAGGCGCTTCTTATACTCCGCCAGAGCGGAACTTTCCATCACGGTCACCGTACAGCCGCCGAAGCCCCTGCCGGTCAGACGCGAGCACAGCACCCCTTCTATCTCCAGCGCCCGTTTTGCGAGCCAGTCGATCTCGGGGCAGGACACCTCGTACAGATTCCTCAGGGAGAGATGCGATTTGTTTATCGCTTTTCCGAATGCCTGCGCGTCCTGACGCACCAGGGCGTCTTCGGCTTCGATGACGCGGGCGTTCTCCTCGACGACATGAAGGCAGCGTCTTCGGACACTTTCCGGGAGTACGCCCATGAGCTCATCGACCTCTTCAGGCCCGAAGTCCCTGAGCGTTTTCGAAGTACCCTTGGCGAGCGCCGCGAGACATCTCCCGCAATCTTCGCTTCGCTGCTTGAGTTCTGCGTCCACATTCATCCGGGGCACCTTCGAATCGGTCAGGACGACGATATAGTCCCCCTCGAGGAAAGGGACGGCTCGACGTCGCCCGGAACGAAGATCGATTATGGAAACCGTGTCCCCGGCGGGCGCGGCGGCGGTGAGGTAATCATAGCAGGGCACCGGATGCTCCAAAAACTCGGACTCGGCTCGTCGTCCGAGCTCGGCGAGTTCCTCTCCGCGCTTACTTATGCCGAACAGTTCCTTGAACGCGAATGCCGATGCGAGAGCCAGGGCAGTCGACGAGGCAAGGCCGAGGCCCATCGGAACGTCTCCGGATATCGTTATATTGGCCCCGCGGGCCGGAAGGCCCTCCCGTATGAGCAGATCGAGGATGGCTTTCGGGTAATTCGCCCATCGATCCTCGCGCTTGAACTTGAGATTGCCGATACTTGTCCGTTTCCGCTCGCCGAGATCGGCGGCGAAAAACCTGAGCGAGGAGTCGCGCCTGAGCGATAGCGCGACCTGAACCTCGAAGGACAAGGCCGCCGCCAGGACAAGTCCGTCGAAGGTTTCCGCCTGCTCGCCGAGGAATTTGACCACGGCGGGCGCTGCCGCGACAATGTCCGGCGCGGCATCGTATTCCGCCCGGTGTAAAACAGCGATATCCTTCATTAATACCCCATCGAGAGTGCCGCTGCCCCGCGGCGCTCGGGTAATCCGAGGAGCTCGACGGCTTTGCATCGCATCATACAACGGAACGAACTCTCATTCAATAAAAATGCACCATACCGACAAGCACTTTTGACATTTCATGTATCTCGCTGTAAAATGGACACATGCAGAGGTCACCCATCGCGGCGTTGGCACTTGCGGCGGCTGTTCTCGCCTCGGCCTGCGCGGGCTGTCCTCAAAAGACGCCCGAACCCGAGGTTCAGAACGGATCCTCGACAGAGCAGGCCGCGAACAACGAACCTACAACACAGATCCAGCATGCGTCCGTCTTCGACCCCTCCACGATTAGCGCCGAAGTCAAGACCGCGACCATGACGGACATCGCCGCCTATGTCGAACAACTCAACGCGATCATTCGGGCAAAAGACTTCACCGCGTGGAAAGCCAGGCTCACCGACGAGTATGTCCGGCATTTCTCCGACCCCGAGGTTCTGAGCGGGCCTTCCAAGACTCTTGGCAGAAAGCTTGCGGATCTACGAGATTATTTTTTATATGTAGTGTATCCTTCACGGCAGTATGATCGGGTGGACGATATAGAATTCCTCAGTGAAACCCAGGTAACCGCATATACGGTCAATCCCAAGGGAGAGCGGCTCGTGCTCTATTCCCTCGAGAAGATCGACGGCACATGGAAAATCGGAATGGGGAGGCAGTAATGAGAATAATCATCCGCACAGCCCTTGCGACGCTGCTCGCTTGTATCGCTGTCTTCGGCCTCGGTGCGCAGAGCACGACAAAGGCCGATACATCCAAGGGCGGTGAAAAAACCGTCGAGGAAGCATATCTCCAGGCATCGATAGAGACAATGATCATCAAAGAACAGGCTGCGTCGGACAGCAAGGAAATGAAGCTCGTCGCGCTGCAGTACGCGCGCCAGGCCATCGACGCGGGACGCAAAAACGAGGAGATGCGCGCGGCCCTGGAGTATCTCGCCCTCGAATCGACCATGATCCAGGTCAGATCGGGCGGGGTCGGCCGGCCGACGAACAACTTCCCGGATGTTCGCGCGAAAGCCTGCGACTATCTCGGAGAGTTTCCCACCGCTTCGAGCAAAGACGCCCTGGTCAAGGTGGCTTTGAGCGACAACGAGCCCATGGTTCTTTCGGCTGCCATGCGTTCGCTCGGCAAGATCGGGATGAACGAAAACGACGAGGTCACCCAGGTGATAGCGTTCATCGTGAACCGCTTCGACATTCTCGCTCCGGACAACAGTCTGGCCTTCGAGGCGCTCGTAGCCCTGGGGAGGATCGCCGAGAAAAACAACGGAATCAAGGATCCGGCCGCCATCAGGGCGATCATCCGGATTCAAACCGGTAATTACATCACGCCGGTCAAGAAGATGGCGGAACAGACCATGGACAAGCTCCGCCAGTATCAGGCCGCCGAATCGAACGCGAAAAAGTAGAGCGTGAACAACCGTCCACGATGCCGAGCCCCCGGTTCGCGAGCCGACAACCCGCAAACCGAAGGCTCGGCTTTTTTGTCTGACTGGCCGCAGCGGTATTTGTTCATTAAAAAACAACCTGTCGGGTGTCGCATAACGTTTCACGGGAGGTCGCCATGAAAAGAATCGCCCTTTGTGTCTTCTTTGTGTTCGGTCTCGCCGCCTATGGAATAAGCGAAGACCTCGAAACTCTGCGCAAGGCGGCCGAGGCCGCAGTAACGGCAGCCGAAGCCGCGCCGAAGGACTACGCGGCGAATTGGAAAGCCGCCATGGCCTGCCGGAAATACGGCTCTGAGCTCGTCGAGCAGGAGGTTTCTGGTTGGAAAGACCTTGCCAAGAAAACCGCCAAGGACGGCATGAAATACGGCGAGATCGCCCAGAAGATCAACCCGACGGGGATCGAGGGCTGGTACTGGTACGGTCTCTGCGTTGGGACATATTCCGACTGCGTCAGCGTCTTGACCGCCCTCGGCGAAGGGCTCAAGGGGAAAACCCAGAAGGCCTTCGAGACTTCGTACAATCTCGATAAAACCTATGACAACGGCGGCCCCATTCTTTCGTTGGGACGCTTCTGGCACGTTTTACCGGGAATTGCGGGCAAGGACCTCAAAAAAGCCGAAACATTGTACAACGAATACATAAGTCTCTTTGGATCAAAGCCCGACGCCAACAAGGACGCCTGGTATTTCCGCGGCGAGTTATATA
>CAZXXZ010000008.1:0-72343 GCA_964644505.1 uncultured Treponemataceae bacterium
AATCATACCATGGAAATCAGGCTTTTATTTCAAATTGTTTTGGACACTACTGATTCGATCTTTTTTCGAAGTACGATTGTATAAAGAGTGTAACATTCTGGGGATTGCACGACGGCCGCTCATGGCTGACCTACTGGCCTATCGTGAAGCCAGATTGGCCCTTATTATTCGACAAAAACCTTGCAGCCAAACTGGCGTACTGGGCCCTCGTCGATCCTGCAAAACTGCCGCCGGACGTCGTCATCGCCAGAAAGACAAACAACAAGATCGGATATGCGCCGCATGGCACCCCCGTGATAGATGGCGAGGTGGATGAAATCTGGAAGTCGGCTGAAGGTATGAATATCGACTACTACCTGGCTGGCAAGGGATCGACCGGCGTCGGAAAGGCGCTCTGGGACGATAAGAACCTCTATGTTCTCGTCCAGGTCGACGAGACGACGCTTTCTAACAAGAGCAAGAACGCATACGAGCAGGATTCGGTCGAGATTTTCATAGACGAAAAGAACAACAAATCAAGCAGCTACGAAGAGGATGATGCCCAGTACCGTTTGAGTTTCGAAAACTTCTTCTCCTCGCGCGGAAACCCGGCGAAATTCAGCTCTGCAACCAAGGTAGTCGAGGGGGGCTATGTCGTCGAGGTCGCGATACCCTTCCGCTTTGTTAAACCTAAAGCAGGAATAGTGATCGGTTTCGATCTTCAGGTCAATGACGACGGCGGCGCGGGTACTCGGACATCCTACGCAAAATGGAACGACCCGACGAACGAGTCGTTCAGGAATACTTCGGGATTCGGAAGGCTTGTTTTGATCGAATGAGCCCTCAGGGCCTCGATGTCAAACCCGCCAGTTCCGCTGCGGGAACGAGTTCAACGAAGTGCAGGACCGCATGGATGCCGCGGTCTTCCTTATGAAGGACTTTCACGACCCGATATGCGATCATTCGCGCGGTCGGCAGGGGAGGGTACAGGGGCCTTCCGTTGAGATCCACCAGCTGATCGATCCTCAAGGGGCCTTCCAATTCCTGGCTGTCGCCGTCGGGATACACTATGTAGTATTCATCGAGGGTCATGACCACAATATTAGCCGTTTTGTGATAAAAAAACGAGACAGAATCCGTTTTACAGTGCCCGATTGTATGCTCGGTCGATGGCGACGCCTCAAGCACCGCAGGTTTCTCTGAAGGCTTATTCCTTATAGCATCGTGCAGTAAAAAACCTCGCCCCCAAAATAACTAAACATATGTAAAGATGAAGTACAGAAAAAACCATTTCTGTCGAGTGTTTTTTGAAACAAGCTTCGTTGACAGTTTTCTATCCCGAAGTAGTATAAGCGTGTGGTGGGAAAAAGTGGTAATTCGTAGGAAAAGGTGGCAATGAATCTGCTTACCGGCGAGTTCAGGAATACCCTGGACGAAAAAGGACGGCTCTCGCTTCCGGCGAAGCTCAGGGGAGAGCTTCCCGGGAACGAGTTTGTCCTTACGCAGGGAGTGGACACCTGTCTGTGGCTTTTTCCACCCGAACAGTGGGCCGCCCTGTCTAAAAAGCTCATCGAATCTACGAGTCTTTTCGCGGCCCGCGCCCGCCTTGTTCAAAGGCGGATACTCGCTCCGGCGCAGGAGGTGGAAGTTGACAAGCTCGGCAGGATCGCGATTCCTCAGAGTCTGCGGGAATTCGCCGGCCTGTCGAAGGAATGCGTCATCTTGGGGATCTCGAAGTATATCGAGATCTGGGACGGGGAGGCGTACAGGAAGTACCTCGAGGACAACCAGAGCGAATTCCTCGCCGCAGCCGAAGAACTGGGAGGCCTGACGCTCTAGGGCGTCGGGATTCGCTGCGATGAGGATCGCCCATACACCGGTCATGCTCGAAGAGGTCCTCGCCCTCCTCGTCCCGCCCTGCGATGAAGCTCTGATGCTCGATTGCACCCTGGGGGAGGGTGGTCACGCACAGGCCTTTCTTGAGCGCTACCCCCGCCTCCGCTATGTGGGCTTCGACGCGGATCCGCGTATCCAGATGAAGGCCAGGGAGCGCTTGCGACCCTATGGGGATAGGGTCGAGTTCCGTACGGGATACTTCGACGAGCTCCTGGCCTCCTGGGATTCGCTCGGCCTGAGATTCGGACGGAAGACTGACGATTCGCCTGAAAGCCCGCCGGCCGGGGCCGTCTCGTCGAGCCGCCCCTCGCTGGTTTTCTTCGATCTGGGCGTTTCAATGTTCCATTTCGAAGAGGCGCAGCGGGGCTTCGGCTGCAGCCGCGACGAGGCTCTCGATATGCGTCTGTCTCCTGATGCGGCGCGGAGCGCTGCCGATATTCTCCTCAAGGAGCGCGAGGATGAAATCGCGCGCATCATTTACGAATACGGAGAGGAACGGCTGTCCCGCCGCATCGCCCATGCCATTGTCGAGGCGCGCAGCTCCGGGCCGATCACGAGCTCGGGCAGGCTCGCGGAGATTGTATGGAAGGCCGTTCCGCCCGAGTACCGCCGCGGCAGGATTCATCCCGCCACGCGAACCTTCCAAGCGCTCCGCATAGCCGTGAACGACGAGCTCGGTCGCGCCGAGCGCGGTATCAGGTCTGCGGCCGCTCTTCTCGCGCCCGGCGGCCTCATCGGTATTATCTCCTTCCATTCGCTCGAAGACAGAATCGCCAAGACCGTCCTGCGGGAATTGGCCGGCCGCGGCAGCCGTGATTCATCTGAGCCTACGGTCGCCCGGCCCATTCTCGAATTGATCACGCGCAAGCCGCTCGAGCCTTCGGACGCGGAGATCGCGCGGAATCCGGCCTCGCGCAGCGCCAAGTTCCGCGTCGCCCGGCGCCTTTGCGATCCCGAGCGGAGGGCCGCATCGTGAAGCGGAGTCTTCTTTTCGCCGCCGCGATCGGCATTCCCCTTTTTATCCTCGCCGTCGCCTGGCAGAGCGGCCGATTCGCGGCCCTCGCCGCCGAGGCGAAACGCGTGGAGGCGGCGCAGAAGGCCTGGCTCGAAGAAAACCGCAAGCTCGATGCGAGCATCCGCGTATTATCGAGCAGGGAACGGGCGGACGAGGGCGCCGAGGAACTCGGCTTGGAGAAGGCATCTCCCGAGCGCAGACTCCATATCGAAGGCGGCTCATCTGGAGGCGGCAAATGACAGGCGGTGATCCGTCCGGAGCACGCCCCCCGCTCTTCAACGCTGGCGAGGCCGCCGCGATTCTCGGCGCAGGACTTGCTGGCGATCCTCGGGCCGTCTTCTCCTCGGTGGTCGTGGACTCCCGTAAAGTATCCCCGTCGTCGCTCTTCGTCGCCCTGCCGGGCGAGAAATCCGATGGTCATAATTATATAACAAGTGCGTTCGATGCGGGAGCTTCCGCCGTCATAGCCCGCGCGGATCGCCGGAATTCGGTAGAGGCGGCGCTCGGTCCTATGGATGGATCTTCGGGCAGGGCGGTCATCTATGTAGACGACGCGCTGTCGGCGCTTCAGGAACTCGCGCGCCGTCACCGTATGCACTACCCCTCGCTTCTCAGGATCGGAATTACGGGCTCGAGCGGCAAGACGACGACCAAGGAGTGCGCGGCTGCCGCGATAGGACGCGGAAAATCGGTCGTGCTCAACCCCGGGAATCTCAATTCCGACATCGGACTCCCCCTTTCGGTCTTCGCGATTGGTCCGGAGCATGAAGTCGGAGTCTTCGAGATGGGCATGAACCGAATTGGAGAAATGGGGGAGCTCGCTCGGGTGTACGAGCCCGATATAGCCCTCATCACAAATGTAGGAACCGCCCACATCGGCGTCATAGGATCGCGCGATGGTATAGCCGAGGAGAAGAAAAAAATATTTTCATGCTTCGACGGAAAACAGACAGGCTTCGTCTGGGAGGACGACGAATACAATACATTCTTGAAGGAAGGTGTGCGCGGTACGATGCGCGATTTCGGCCCTCGGAGCAGCGCAGGTTTCGAAGGTGCACGGGATCTGGGCCTCGAGGGCTATGAGATCGGCTGGAGAGGCGAACGGTTTCATTTTCCTCTTCCGGGATCGCACAACCTTCTCGATGCGATCGCGGCCATGACGCTCGCCGAATGCGCGGGATCCTCGGCTCGCCAGATCGCCGAGGGGCTCTCCTCGGTCAGGCCGCTGTTCGGCCGGAGCGAGATCCTGCGCGGAAGGATAACCGTAATCCGCGACTGCTACAATGCGAACCCCGACAGTGTCATCGCGGCGATCGAATTGTGCGATTCGGTGGAGTGGGAGGGCCGCCGCGTCTATGTATTGGGCTCTATGCTCGAACTCGGCGAGGAATCCGATACGGCCCATAGGAGGATCGGGGCCGCCGCGGGCGCCTCGGCGGCCGACGCGCTTTTCTTTTTCGGCGAGGCGACGAAGAGCGCCTTCGAGGAGGCGCGCCGCTGTGGCTTCAGGGGCCTTGTCGTCTTCGAGAGCGACTTCGACGCGCTGAGGCGCATGGTCGAGTCCTTCGTCCGCGACGGCGACCTCGTCCTTCTGAAGGCGTCCAGAGGCATGGCGCTCGAACGCTTGTCGGAAGTGCTTGTTCCACATCAGCCTCGGCAATCGGAGGTCGTCGATGCTTCCTGAGATTTTCGTTCCGCTCGTTAAGTATTTCTCCGCCTTTAACGTCTTCAAGTACTTGACCTTCAGATCGGCGTACGCGGCCGTCACCGCCCTGCTCATCGCCTTTCTTTTCGGACCCGCTATCATCGAACGTCTGCGTGTCCTCAAATTCGGACAGTCGATTCGGAGCGACGGTCCGCAGACTCATCAATCGAAGTCGGGCACGCCGACCATGGGCGGGCTGCTCATCATCATAGCCGTTGCGGTCGCCGTTCTGCTCTGGGCCGATCTCGAGAATCCCTATGTCCTCATCTCGCTCGGAGCGCTTCTGGGCTTCGGCATCATCGGACTCGTCGACGATTTATTGAAGATAAAAAAGCGAAACTCCGACGGGGTGCCCGCCTGGGCGAAATTCACGGCCCAGGTCGGGGTCGCGACGGCGATCGTCCTCCTCATCCGTTCGATAGGTTCGGCCGAGACCACCAAGCTTTATCTTCCCTTCGTGAAATTCCCCGTCATCGATCTCGATATCGTGTGGATCCCCTTCGCGATCGTCTACGTCGTGTATTGGTCGAACGCGGTGAATCTCTCCGACGGCCTCGACGGTCTCGCGACCGGTCTCGTGATCATGGCTCTCATAGCCTTTTCGGTACTCACCTACATAACCGGGAGACCCGACTGGTCGAGTTATCTTAATATACCGTATATACGGGGGGCCGGTGAGCTGACGGTCTTCAATCTGGCGCTCATAGGAGCCTGCGTGGGTTTCCTCTGGTTCAACGCGCATCCCGCCGAGGTTTTCATGGGCGACGTGGGGAGCCTCTCGCTCGGCGGCGTTCTTGGCGTTCTCTCGCTGATCGTCAAAAAAGAAATACTTCTCCTGCTCATAGGCGGAGTATTCATGATGGAGGTGCTGTCCGACGTGCTTCAAGTATGCTATTATAAGTTAACAAAAGGCAAACGCCTGTTCAAAATGGCGCCTATTCATCATCACTTCGAGCTTATGGGCTGGAAAGAGACGAAGGTCGTCGCACGCTTTTGGATCTTGGGCGGTATTTTCGCCATTTTGGCTCTTTCGACCCTGAAAATACAGTGAGGCGGGGATGAGATCGGGCTTCGAGGTCGAACGGATACGGTCGGAGGGAGGCAGGGACTCGGTTATGCTGGCGACAGTTGTTCTGCTCGCCGGCCTGGGCGTCGCCGTACTCTGGTCCGCTTCCTCGGGCTACGCGGTCTCGATCAAGAAGAGCCCGGGCTACTTCGCGATTCGGCAGATGCTGTTCCTCGCGCCTTCGGCTCTGCTCTTCTGGTCCTGCGCCATCGTCGATCTCGAAAGGCTCCGGAAAAAGGTCGGTGTAATAACGATCATCACGCTGTCGGCGCTTCTCCTGCCCTTCATCCCGTTCATAGGCGGGCTTCGCAACGGCGCCTACCGCTGGATCGATCTCGGAATCACGACATTCCAGCCGTCTGAAATCTGGAAGCCGGTGATGGTTTTTTACCTAGCCCATATTCTCGACCGCAAGAGCGAGCGAATCGCCGAGCGACCCGGAGTGCTCATCCCGCCCTTCGTGCTGGCGAGTATCGGATGTCTCCTCGTATTCGCTCAGAACGATTTCTCGACGGCTATCTTGTGTTTCATCGTCGCGGCCGCGGTCTTCTGGGTCGCCCTCGCGCCCCCGTCGTTCTTCGTGGGCCTCGGGGTGACGGCCGTCTCACTCTCGACGCTTTCCATTTTGACCTCCGATTTCCGTCTTAGGCGCATTCTCGCCTTCATCATTCCGGAGTACGATCCTCACAAGCAGAGTTATCAAATCCTCGCATCGCTCCGCGCCATCCGCTCGGGAGGGTTCTTCGGCAAAGGAATTGGCCTCGGAACACTCAAGACCGGGGCTATCCCCGAGGTCCAGTCGGATTTCATCTTCGCGGCATGGGCCGAGGAGACTGGTTTTGTCGGCGTCCTTTGTATAATGGCGGCCTTTCTATTTATTGGATGGCGCGCTTTCAAGACGGCCCTCGGCGAAACGGACCGCTTCCGCTCCTCGTTCGGCTTCGGATTGGCCTTCCTCCTCGTTCTCGAAGCCTTGATCAACATGGCCGTGGCTGCAGGTGCGGTTCCGGCGACAGGACTTGCGATGCCGTTTTTTTCCTCCGGAGGATCGGCGCTCATAGGAACGGCTGCGGTCTGCGGCTTCCTGTACAATCTGAGCCGCGGCTCTATGCGCGAGGCGGTTCGCCCGGATCGGTTTGGATATGCGGAGGCTCGTGATGTCTGAGTTCGCGACTTCGAGTGCGCGCAGGGGGCTGTCCCGTGATTATGCCGAAGCTCTTCCCCGACGTTCTGTACCGGAACGCGGTCGTGCCCTGCAAAGTAGACGCATGCCCGGCTCGAGTCTCGATCCAGAGAAGGACGCTGTGAAATCCGAGCGTGGGATGAAACGGCGAAATCAGCCTGGTGATCGGGGACCGGACCGTGCGCTCGGGCTCTTTATGATAGCCGCGGCGGTCGTTGCGGCCGCCGCCCTGGTCGTAGCACTTACGCCCTCGATGCTGGTCGTCTCTCGTTTCGCCATCGAGGGAGCCTCGACGATCGCCGAGTCTGAGATCCTGACCATCGCGGGCGTACGTCAGGGAGATCCGTTTTTCTCGATCAATACCGCTCACATTCGTTCGCTTCTTGAAGAGGACAGCCGCATACTCAGTGCATCGGTGCGCCTCATCCTGCCGAACACTCTGGGTATCGACATTGTCGAGAGAAAGCCGGTCGCTACAACAGTTGTCCAGATCGACGGAAGAACCAGGGCCGTCAAGATTGACGCAGAGGGGGTCGTTTTCGGAGCCGCTTCCGTCGAGGATGCCGCCTCGGTGCCGGTGCTTTCCGGCATACGGTTCGAGGGATTCAAGATGGGCGCGAGGCTCCCCGATACGTTTAAGCCCCTTCTGTCATCGCTCGGCAAAATTACGTCCGAGGATCCCAATCTTCTCTCGGCTTTTTCCGAAATCCGTATCATCAGGAGGACGAACGGCGATCCCGAACTTGTTCTCTTTCCAATAGGTTCGAGAATACAGATAAAGGCCGAATCGTCGCTGAACGTTCAAACGATCAGATCCATGATTCTCGTCTTGAACGTCCTGGCTTCAAAAGGCATCGCCGAATCGATCGAGGAGCTCGACTTCCGGTCGGGCTCGGTGGTGTACCGCGGCAAGGAGGATCATTCTGGCTGACAATCCGATAGTTGGGCTCGACATCGGCACGACCAACGTGCGCGCCGTCGTCGGGGAGTACAATGAAAGCGGTGTCCTCGAGATCATCGGCGTCGGCGTCGCCCCCTCGACGGGTCTGCGCCGAGGCGTAGTCGTCAACATCGAGTCGACGCTCGCTTCGGTTGCTCAGGCGGTCGAGGCCGCCGAACTCATGTCCGGCCGCGAGGTGAGGACCTGTTTCTGCGGGGCCGCGGGCGCGAGCGTCGAGGGTGTTAATTCGCGCGGCGTGGTCGCCGTCACGGGCAGGGGCAGGGAGATCACCCAGGAGGATGTCGACCGTGTTATAGAGGCAGCCCGGGCTATCGTGATCCCCATGGACCGCGAGGTCCTGCATGTCATCCCCCAGACCTTCATCGTCGACGACCAGAAGGGGATTCGCAATCCGATCGATATGATCGGCGTTCGACTCGAGGCCGAGGTGCATATCGTCACGGGTTCGGTGACGACCGCTCAGAACCTCGTACGCTGCGTGAACCGCGCGGGCTTCAGGGTCGAGCGCTTGATTCTGCAGAGTCTGGCCGCAGCCCGAGCGGTGCTCACCTCGGACGAGAAGGAACTCGGCTGTCTTCTGCTCGACCTCGGCGGGGGCACGACCGACGTTCTCGTGTATTCCGAGGGAGCTCCGTACTTCTCGAGCACGGTTCCGGTCGGCGGGGCCCAGGTGACGAACGACCTGTCGATCATGTTGAGCGTCCCCATGGACGCCGCGGAGCGGCTCAAGCGCGAATCGGCCTCGGCCTGGATCGATGCGGTCGATCCTGAGGAGACGATCATCGTGCCCGGAGTAGGAGGGAGGCCCCCCGCCGAGGCGCCGAGGCGGAAGCTCTGCACGATCGTTCAGCCGCGCATGGAGGAGATATTCCGCATGGCGCGCGAGAAGGTCGAGAAAATGGGGCACTGGCATCATATCAAGGGCGGCGTCGTGTTGACGGGCGGCGGGGCCCTCATGCAGGGCGCGCCGGAACTCGCGCAGGAGATTTTCCAATTGCCCGTGCGTGTCGGCAATCCGATAAGCCTGGGCGGCCTTGTGGAGGAGTATCGCAGCCCCCTTTACGCAACGGCAGTCGGGCTTGTGCTCATGGGCGCGGAGGAGGCCGCGCCCGAGGATCGTCAGGCCTCGAGGGGCGGCCAAAAGACCGCGGAGAGGGCGGGCAAGGGGAAGCCCGCTCCGGAATCCGGCAGGCTCGGCCGCATCATCGATTGGCTTAAGAACGGGTTTTTCTGATCTATGTAAGTTAATAAATAGTTATTAGACGCGAAAAGACTGGGAGGAGTCATGAATATCGAAGTAGTCGAGGACGTGAAATCGAAGGGACCGACGGTCATCAAAGTGATCGGCGCGGGCGGAGGCGGATCGAATGCGGTGAATCGGATGATCGCCGCGGGGCTTCGGAACGTCCAGTTCATCGTTGCGAACACAGACATCCAGGCTCTGAACCTGTCGCAGGCCGAGATGAAACTCGGTCTCGGGGCCAAGGTCACCCACGGCCTCGGCGCGGGCGGAAAACCGGAGATCGGCGAAAAGGCGGCCCTCGAGGACCGCGAGGCAATCGCCCAGGCCCTGCGCGGAGCCGACATGGTCTTCGTAACCGCGGGAATGGGGGGCGGAACAGGCACGGGATCGGCCCCGATCATCGCCCAGGTCGCGCGGGACCTCGGCGCGCTCACCGTCGCGGTCGTGACCAAGCCCTTCGATTTCGAGGGCAAGGTCAAGGCCCGTCTGGCGGAGGAGGGCATCGAAAAACTCCGCCAATCCGTCGATACGCTCATCGTCATACCGAACCAGAACCTTCTCAAGATAGTCGAGCGCCGTACGCCGATCCGCGAGGCATTTCTCCTCGCCGACGATGTTTTGCGTCAGGGCGTGCAGGGCATCTCGGATCTCATAACCATCCCCGGCGAGGTCAACATCGATTTCGCGGATGTCCGCACGGTCATGCAGGGGCAGGGGGACGCCATCATGGGCGTCGGCGCGGCCTCGGGAGACAACCGCGCCGTCGAGGCGGCGCAGCGAGCCGTCTCGAATCCGCTCATCGAAGATTCCTGTATCGAGGGCGCAAAGAGCATTCTCGTCAATGTGTCGGGCGGCGACGACCTCGCCCTCACCGAGTATGAGGAGATAATTCGGCTGGTCACCGAGACCGCCGACAACGACGCCCTGGTGATTCCGGGAATCGTGTACGAACCGACCCTCGGGGACGAGGTGCGTGTCACTGTCATCGCGACGGGTTTCAGGCGTAAACCGAAATGCGATGACAAGGCCAAGGTAGAGCAGGCTCCCGCTCGTCACGGAGCCGACAACTACCTGTCATCGGATGAATGGAAACGGATAACCGAGGCTCCGACGCCGACACGCGGCAAACAGTATCTGCTCGGACGCAACGACGACGAGGACGAGCTTGACATCCCCACGGTGCTCCGTGAACCGCGCTTCGCGTCCGAACGCCGGACCGCGGGCTCATACCAGTATGCCGCGGGGAAGAATCAAGCATGAACTGTGACGAATTTCTCGACGCGTACCAGGCCTATCTTCTGGCGGCCCGGCGGCGCTCCCCTCTGACCGCAGAAGTGTATCTGCGCGAGGCGGCCATTTTTTCAAAGTATCTCGCCGAGCGTGGGGCTTCTCCGGAGACGGTATCGAGCGCCGATATTCTCGGTTATCTGGTTTGGCGTCAAAGCGGCATGCGTGAGAGTCCGGCGCGCAGCGCCCACGGGGAGTGCGGAACGACGACAGGAGTTCCGCACCGTGATAATCCGGCGCGCAGCGCCCCCGGGGAGTGCGGAACGACGACAGGAGTTCCGCACCGTGAGAGTCCGGCGCGCAGCGCCGGACTCTCACGAAAGACCATGGCCCGCATCGTCTCGAGTATTCACGCCCTGTACAAGTTCATGCGGCTCGAAGGGATCAGATCCGACGACCCGAGCGAGCTCATCGAGACGCCGAAGCAGGAACGCACTCTGCCCTCGGTATTGGCGCCCGAGGAAGTGGACCGCTTCCTCGCCTCGATCGATCCGAGCAGTCCGCGCGGCCTGCGCGATCGCGCGCTCTTCGAACTCATTTACTCCTGCGGACTCCGCATCTCCGAGGCAGCTTCCCTGACCTTCGACCAGTTGTATTTACGCGAGCGCGTCATCCGCGTCGTCGGCAAGCGGAAAAAGGAACGGCTCGTGCCCTTCGGCGAGGACGCCGCGCACTGGCTCTCGCGGTATCTCGAAGAAGGAAGGCCCGCGCTCGAGAAAACCCGTACCGACCGGGTTTTCCTCAATCAGGCCGGGCGCGGCATCTCGCGCAAAGGTATTTGGAAGCGCTTCGACGGTCTACGAGAGATTTCCGGAGTGGAGGCGAAGGTTCACACGTTTCGGCACAGCTTCGCGACGCATCTCTTGGCCGGCGGGGCCGATCTCAGGACTGTCCAGGAACTTCTCGGGCATTCCGATATCGCGACGACGCAGATATACACGCATATCGAACCCGAGAGTCTTCAGGATTACCATCGTGACTATTTCCCGAGGAAATAGCGCCGACCGTCCCGTTTACAGGCTTTACGCAAGCGGAAAACCTGTGAGCCGGCGTAGTAAGGGGGGAGGGAGTATGAACGTGATGAAATCGAAACGCTACATCCTCGCCCTCGCGCTTCACAGGGCTCCACACCTGCGCACGGACGAAAAGCGTAGAGTGTTGGACAGTGTTGACGACGAGCGGGACCTTTCGCTACTTTCTCTGCGCGGGCTTGAAGAGATCATCGGAAGATCGCTCACGGGGAAACGATGGTCCCCCGACGAACTTCTTGCGCTGGCCGCCGAGGACGCAGAATATCTGGAGCGTTCAGGCTCTGCGTACCTGCACTATGATGATCCCGCCTATCCCGATATTCTGCGGGAAACATCGAGGCCCCCCTTCGGTCTGTTCTATCGGGGCAGTATTTCCCTGTTAAAAGCTCCGGCGGTCGCCGTGGTGGGCACGCGCTGCCCGACGGGGCTCGGGCTTTCTGCAGCCGTATCGCTGGCGCGCGGCCTCTCCGTCGAAGGTTTCACGGTCGTATCGGGCTTGGCGCGGGGTATCGACGCGGCGGCGCACAGAGGCGCGCTGTCGGCTCGCGGATCGGGGAGTTCCGTCTCCACCTGCGCTGTTCTGCCCTGCGGCATCGACAGAATTTATCCTCCGGCGAACCGCGGCCTCGCTTCCGCTATACTGGAAGGCGGAGGGCTTTTACTTTCCGAGTACCCCCCGGGAGAGGACCTTCGGACATATCGTTTCCCCGAGCGGAACAGGATCATCGCAGGGCTAGCCCGAGCCTGTGTCGTGGTCGAGGCCCCTTCGAAGTCCGGAGCCCTCATCACCGCCGACCATGCCTTGGACGAGGGCCGTGATGTGTGGGTTCCGCGATCCTGTCTCGGAAGTCCCCGCGCCGCGGGAATCGACAGGCTTGCGATGGAGGGGGCTCTTATCGCCGAATCCGCTCTGGATATCGTCGAGGACCTTGCCCGTTCCGGGGTAGTAAATTTGCGCCGCCCGACTGTAGGTAGAGGGGGATTGCCTGGATCGACCGCCCCGAGGCGCTGTAAGGATTCAGGCGGCGCCGAAGGATATGTGCATCGATATGAATCGGAAGGGAGGCGGCTCGCCGCTCTTCTCGAAGAGGAACTTGACTTTTAAGTTCGGTACGAAGATAGGAGACGCCCGGGATGGGAGCTACAAAGACGAAAAAAACTGCGGCGACTGCAACTTTACATGCATCGAAAGCCGAAGATTCGCAGCCAGCAGCGGCGAAGCCTGTTACTGCGCGCAAAAGGGCGGACAAGACGCAAGATAAAAAGGGCTCTCGAAAGGGAACCTTGGTCATCGTCGAGTCGCCCGCCAAGGCGAAAACGATCGAGAAGTACCTCGGGTCTAAGTACACCGTGCTCGCATCCATGGGCCATCTCATCGACCTGCCGAAATCCAGGATGGGGATCGATGTCGACGGCGACTTCGAACCGGAGTATTTGACCATCCGAGGCAAGGCCAAGCTGCTCAAAGAGCTCCAGAAGGCTGCCAAAAAATCGTCACTCGTTCTGCTCGCATCCGATAACGACAGGGAGGGGGAGGCGATCGCCTACCATATTCAGAACGCGATACTGGAGAAGGACGCAGATCTGAGCGTCGAACGGATCGTGTTCAACGAGATCACGCCCCAGGCAATACGGGAAGCGGTGAAGACGCCCCGCGATATTGACGAGACGAAGGTGAACGCGCAAAAAGCGCGGCGCGTCCTCGATCGTCTCGTCGGATACAATCTTTCGCCTCTTTTGTGGAAGAAGGTGAAAAACGGTCTTTCGGCGGGTCGCGTGCAATCCGTGGCGCTTCGTCTGATCTGCGACCGGGAGCGCGAGGTCGAATCCTTCATCCCCGAGGAGTACTGGACTGTCGAGGCCGACTTCCGCAAGGGCCGCGGGACCTTTTCGGGCGAGCTCGTGCTGTTCCGAGGCGAGAAGCCCCAGCTCGGCGACGAGAATGCCGCCTCTGCGATCGTAAAAGAGATCGAGGGGAAGGCGGCCAAGGTCAGCGATGTGCGCGAGAGCGAAAAAAGCGTAAAGCCCAAGCCTCCGTTTACGACGTCGAAGCTCCAGCAGACCGCGGCGAACAGGCTCGGTTTCACCAGCAAGAAGACGATGCAGATCGCCCAGCAGCTCTACGAAGGCGTCAACATCGGATCGACGCGTATAGGTCTTATAACGTACATGCGCACCGACTCGACGCGGCTGTCCGACACCGCAATAACGGAGGCGAGGGAGTATATCGCAAAGAACTTCCCCGCCGAGCTGCCCCAGTCCCCGCAGATCTACGCTGCCGGAGAGAAGGCTCAGGACGCCCACGAGGCGATCAGGCCGACTATCGTCGACTACTCGCCCGAATCGCTCAAGGAACATTTGACCAAGGATCAGCTCAAGCTCTACGCCCTCATCTGGGAACGCTTCATCGCCTGCCAGATGACGGCCGCGAAACTGCGTTCGATGAGCGCGGATATCTCGATCGGCGACGCGGTGTTCAGGGTCTCTTCGTCGCGCGTGGTCGAGCAGGGTTTTTATAAAGTCGTGAAACTCGGAGTCGCCAAGGAGGACAAGGTCGAGGGCGGGGCCCCGGAGCTTAGAATCGGGGAGGAGATCAAGGTCGAGCGGCTCAGGACCGAGCAGCATTTCACGCAGGGTCCGGCGCGCTTCACCGACGCCTCGATCATCAAGGCGCTCGAGGAGCAGGGCATAGGACGACCCTCGACCTATGCGCCGATCATATCGGTGCTTCTCGACCGTTACTATGTCACGCGGGAGAATCGTCAGCTCGTCCCGACGACGCTCGGAAGAATGATTAGCGACATACTCGTCGAGTACTTCCCCGATGTCGTCAATGTGGGCTTCACCGCGGGCATGGAGGCGCGGCTCGACGAAGTCGAGGAGCAGAAGGCCGATTGGGTGCGGATGATCCGCGATTTCTGGGGGCCGTTCAAGAACAAGGTCGACCAGGTTATGGAGAGCCTCCAATCCTATCGAGGGACACTCGACGAGCCCACCGATCAAGTCTGCGAGAAGTGCGGCAAAATGATGGTGAAGAAGCTCGGCCGCTTCGGATTCTTCCTCGCCTGCTCCGGTTTCCCCGAGTGCCGCAACACCAAATCGATTCCGCTCGCCAAATGCCCCAAGTGCGGGGGCGATATCGTCGCGCGCCGAAGATCGAAGGGAAAGGGGAGGGAGTTCTACGGCTGTTCGCGGTATCCCGAGTGCGACTTCATCACGTACAGCAAGCCGACCGAATCCATCTGTCCGAAGTGCGGATGGTTCTTGGTCGAGAAATACGACAAGAAGACCGGTCCGCATAAAGCTTGTATAAATCCAAGCTGCGGTTATCTTCATATTCACGGCGAGGACGAGCAGCATGGACCGGAAGCTTGAAGAATATATAGCCTACCTCGGCGCGGTGCGCGGCCTGTCCGCGCGGACGCTTATGTCGTACCGCGAAGACCTCGAGCGGTATGAGGCCTTTCTTTCGGCGCGGTTATCCCGACCCGGCCGCGTTTCGGGCTCCGCTTCGGTGTTGGACCTCGCCGGGCCGAACGACGTCCGAGCCTTCGCAGCCGCCCTCGTATCCGAGGGAAAGGCGGGCTCGAGCGTGAACCGCGCTCTCTCCGCGGTGAGAGGTTTTTACCGCTATCGGGTGCGTTTCGGCGGACTTGCCTCGGACCCCTCGCGCGACGTCGAGGGACTCCCCTCGCGCCGACCGCTTCCGCGCTTTCTTTTCGAAGACGAGGCTGCGGCCTTCGTGTCCCTGCCCAAGGGCGGGGATTTTATCTCGGTACGGGACAGCGCCGTGCTCGAGTTCCTGTACAGCACCGGATGCCGAGTCGGCGAGGCCGCCGGTCTCACGCTCGACCGGCTCGATCTCGACGGCGGAACCGCCCGGGTTCTCGGCAAGGGCTCGAAGGAGCGTGTCGTATTTCTCGCCCAGCCGGCCCGCGAGGCCATCGCGGCCTACCTGCCCTTCCGCGAGGCGCGCCTCCGCCGCCTCGGCGCGTCTTCGGGCGGAGAGAAGAATAACGTGAAGAAAGAATATCTTTTTGTGAACGCACGCGGTGGCCGCTTGACCGAACGCGGCATAGAATGGATCGTCGGCGGATACGCTGCGCGCTCGCATTTTACGCGAACGGTGACCCCGCACACCTTCCGTCACAGTTTCGCGACGCAGCTCGTGAGCAGGGGAGCGGAGATACGTGCGGTACAGGAGTTGCTCGGACACGCGAGCGTCTCGACCACGCAGGTGTACGCTCATGTCGACATGGAGCGGCTCAGGAAGGTATACGAACAGGCTCACCCTCACGGTTCGAAAACGATGAAGGTGACGAGCGGACAGAGTGATAGAGGCGGCGATGCCGCAGGAAAGGGAGAGTAGCCGTTTATGGCCGATTCGAAGATTCGATCGACGACCGTCATCGCGGTCAGGCGCGACGGCAGGGTGGCCATGGCCGGAGACGGCCAGGTCACGATGGGTGAAACGATAATGAAAAGTAACGCGCGCAAGGTGCGGCGCATGTTCGACGGGAGGGTCCTCGCAGGCTTCGCGGGAGCGACCGCCGACGCCTTCGCCCTCTTCGAGCTTTTCGAGGGCAAGCTCAGGGAGTATCAGGGCGACCTCGAGCGCGCGGCCGTCGAGCTGGCCAAGGCCTGGAGGATGGAGAAGGCCCTACGCAACCTCAACGCCCTTCTTCTCGTGGCCGACGAGAAAAAGACGCTCCTTCTTTCGGGCACGGGCGATGTCATCGAGCCGGCAGAGGCGGCCGTGGCCATCGGATCGGGCGGCAACTACGCCTACGCCGCAGCCCTGGCCTACCTCGATTCGTCGCAACTGTCGGCCCGCGAGATCGCCGAGCGGAGCCTCAGCATCGCCTCGGGCATCTGCATCTACACCAACGCGAGCGTGACCGTGGAGGAACTACCGTGAGCGGCGAGATGATTTCTTCCTCGATGAAAAACGCCGATCCAGCCTCGAATTTCGCGGGCGAGGCCAATTTCGCCGCCATGACGCCCCGGCGCATCGTCGAGGAACTCGACCGCTACATAGTCGGACAGGAGAAGGCCAAGCGGGCGGTCGCCATCGCGCTTCGCAACCGAATGAGGCGTCAGCGCCTGCCCGAGGACATCCGCGACGAAATCGCACCGAAGAACATCCTCATGATCGGACCGACCGGCGTCGGAAAGACTGAGATCGCGCGCCGGCTCGCCAAGCTTTGCGGAGCTCCATTTATCAAGGTCGAGGCGACGAAGTACACCGAGGTCGGCTATGTCGGTCGCGATGTCGAGTCCATGATCCGCGACCTCATGGCCGCCGGGGTGGCGATGGTCAAGACCGAGATGCAGGCCGGCGTCAAGGAAGAGGCAGAGCGCCGGGCCGAGGAGCGCATCCTCGACATTCTCCTGCCCGGCATCAAGAAGGCCGACGAGCCGATCGGGCCGACCCAGGCGACGGTCGTATCGCCCGCAGCCGACAGCCGCGAGAAATTCCGCGCCCTCCTGCGGGAAGGCAAACTCGATTCACGCGAAGTCGAAGTCTCGGTCCAGGGCGGAGGCCCCGCGATCGAGATATTCTCGGGCAACCAGATGGAAGAGATGGAGGTCGCGCTGGGCGGCCTCTCCGGACTCTTCGGTTCAAAGCGCAAGAAAAAGACGATGTCGGTCGCCGAGGCGCGCCGCGTCCTCGCGGCCGAAGAGCTGGACAAGCTCATCGATCCCGACCGCGCCGCCGAAGAGGCGAGGCGGAGGGTCCAGGAAACCGGCATCGTGTTCATCGACGAGATCGACAAGATCGCCAACCGCGAAGGCCGCTCGGCCGGCGGTGTCGACGTTTCCCGCGAGGGCGTGCAGCGCGACATCCTGCCCATCGTCGAAGGCTCGACGGTCAACACCAAGTGGGGACCGATCGATACGACGCACATACTGTTTATCGCTGCGGGAGCCTTCAACGTGTCGAAACCCCAGGACCTCATACCCGAGTTGCAGGGGCGCTTTCCCATCCGCGTCGAACTCGAGGCCCTCTCGGCCAAGGACTTCGAGCGGATTCTCGTCGAGCCGAGAAACGCCCTGACCAGGCAGTACGCCCAGCTTTTATCGGCCGAGGGCGTCGAACTCAGCTTCGAGCCCGAGGCGATTGCGCGCATAGCCGAGATCGCGGCCGCGGCGAACGCGCGGACCGAGAACATCGGCGCGAGAAGGCTTACGACGGTCATGGAGCGGCTCTTGGAAGAATTGTCCTTCGAGGCGCCCGCGATGGCCGGCTCCAAGGTGAGGGTTGACGTGCCCTATGTCGACGCTCGGTTCAAGGACTTCGCCGAGCGACAGGACCTGAGCAGGTACATACTGTGAAAGTTGACAGAATCGGCTAAGGCGGGAGCCCGGGCAGGCCGATAGGTGAAGAGAGGGAGAGGAACAGATGTTCGAGAACAATTCATTCGGAAAAACGGTAGATCTCCTCCACCGCGCCATGGACGTCGCCACGCTCCGCCGCCAGGTCATCGCGAACAATATCGCGAACTCCGAGGTCCCGAACTTCAAGCGCTCGACGGTCAATTTCGAATCCTCGCTGAAAAAAGCACTCGAGTCCGAGAAACTGGAGCCGGTCCTGCCCATGGCGACGACCGATCCGCGGCATATAAAGAGTTGGCAGCCGGTCGATTATCGGACGGTCGAGCCCAGGCGGGTTCTTGACTATCTGACGACCTCGAAGAACAACGGCAACAACGTGGACGCCGAGCAGGAGCTTATGGATTCTCTCTCCAACCAGCTCTTGTACACGCTCCAGTCTCAGGCGGTCGCGTTCCAGTTCAACCAGGTCAACCTGGTTCTGCGCTAGGGAGGTTAGGCGATGGGACTTCTGACTTCGATCAATATCGCGGCCACGGGCATGGCGGCCGAGCGTCTGCGCTCCGACGTCATCGCCGATAATATCGCCAACGCC
Source organism: uncultured Treponemataceae bacterium (assembly GCA_964644505.1). Classification (GTDB taxonomy): domain Bacteria; phylum Spirochaetota; class Spirochaetia; order Treponematales; family Rectinemataceae; genus CAZXXZ01. Next base: position 18,295 of record CAZXXZ010000008.1, read on the forward strand.
AGCACGACGCGGACGCCCGAGGGCGGCCCCTTCCGCCGCAGCCGCGTCATCCTTCGCCCGATCACCGCACAGGCGTATTTCCGCACACCATTCCTGCCCGAGTCGCTCGACAACGGCGCAGGCCGCGGCGTGCGGGTCTCCGAAGTCCAAAAGGACAGCTCGCCGCCGCGCCTGGTCTACGACCCGACCCACCCCGACGCGATCAAGGAGGGTCCTAACGCCGGTTATGTAGAAATGCCCAATGTCAACATCGTCACCGAAATGGTCGATCTCATAGCCGCCTCGAGGGCCTATGAGGCGAATTCGGCGATCGCCAACGGATCGAAGGCCATGTTCATGAAGGCCCTCGAGATCGGGAGGTAATGAATGGCTTTTGATGTATCGTCCCTGAGTTCATCGCTTTCGCCGAGCGTCGCGACGAAACTCGCCGAGCTCGTTCGCACAAATGAAAGCCACTACACGGTGAACGGAGAAAGCGAACTTCTATCCGGCATCTCCTCGGGCGATTTCACCGTCGCCTCCCTCGCAGGCTCGAAGCCGAGGAGCGGCGAGGCGGCCTCGGCCTCGAGCTTCGAAAACGCCTTGCTCAAGGCGCTCGACGGTGTAAGCGCCTCGCAGGCGAAAAGTGATGATATACTGACGAAGATGGTCGTCGATCCGGATTCGGTCGACGTCCAGGACGTGACCATAGCCATGGCTGAGGCGAACCTTTCGCTCAACCTGGCGAAAACCATCCTTTCGCGGATCGTGACCGCGTGGAAGGATGTGATCAACACGCGGTAAGGCGTGCTGTTCGGACCGGCTTCCCGCTGGGGAACGGGGGTCGGCGCTGCGCTCGAAGGGCTCGTAAGCGCCCCGGGGGCAGCATCCAGAACGAGTATCGAATGTAGCGGGCGTGAAAGTCCGCGCTGGGGGGGGAGATGAACAATTTCTTCAAGAAACTTCTCGAGCAGGCCAAGGCCCTCTGGGCGAAATGGACGCTCGTCCAGAAACTGACGCTCATAGGCATCGTGGTGGCGGTTATTGCGGCGATCGTGATTCTGCTCACGGTATCCGCCTCGCCGACCATGGTGAAACTCCTCGGCACGCCGATCAAAAACGATACGGAACTCAGGCTCATCACCAACCGTCTGGACACCGAGGGGATCGCCTACACCGTCGGGGAAAACAACCAGATCTACGTCAAGGATCAGAAGACCGCCCTTCGCGCCAAGGGCATCCTCATCCGCGAGGACCTCATCCCCAAGGGCACCGACCCCTGGGCTATCTTCGACGTTCAGAGATGGACCACGACCGACTTCGAGCGCAAGATCAATGTACGCCGCGCCATCATAGGCCAGGTCACTCAGCAGATCGAGGCCCTCGACGACGTAGACAAGGCCCAGGTCACCGTCGTCATGCCCGAGACCGAACTCTTCGAGAAGGACCAAAAACCCGTCACCGCGAGCGTCATCATCTTCCCAAAGCCCGGCTCCGATCTCGCGACGAACCGCAAGAAGGTCGAGGGCATTCAGAAGATCCTCAAGTTCGCGGTCGAGGGCCTGACCGACGAGAACATCGTCATCACCGATCAAAACGGCATCGTCCTGAACGACTTCACGAACCTCGCCGACTTCGACCGCCTTCAGCAGACGAAGAGCGAGCAGAAGCTCATACAGGAACTTGAAACCCAGTACCGGAACAAGGTTCTCAAAGCGCTTCAGCAGATCTACACCTCGGACCGCGTCCGCGACCTCAACATCAAGATCGACATGGACATGTCGAAGAAGAACATCAAGACCGAGGAGTTCTTCCCCTTCACGGTCAAGCCGAGGACGCCCGGACTTCCCTACGACGACTCGATCATCCAGCCCTCGGTGACGAGGTCGACGACACAAACCAGCACCGAATGGAAGGGAACCGGCTTCAATCCCGAGGGGCCCGCGGGAACCGAAGGCCAGACCGCTGCTGCGTACAAGGACCTTCAGAATATGCAGGGGACGATGGTGCAGAAATCGGTCGTTCAGAACGAGGAGATCAACAAGCGCAGCACCGACGAGGTCGCCTCCCCGAGCATCCAGCGCATAACCTGTTCCGTCAACATTGACGGGGTCTGGAAGTGGAAGTACGACGAGAAGGGAACTCTGAAGCTGACGCCGCAGGGCGGGGTGGAACGCGAGTACATCCCCCTCTCGGCCGAGGAGATCAAGAACGCCCAGGCCCTGATCCAGGACGCGATCGGGTATAATAAAGACCGGGGCGACTCGGTCACGGTGAAGAACATCGCCTTCGACAGGACGGCCCAGTTCAAGAGCGAGGACTCGGACTATCTCAGGCGCATGCAGATCAATCAGATCGTCTTCTACTCGCTTCTGGGACTGGCTATCCTCATGATAATCTTCATCGTCGTGCGCATCGTCTCGCGCGAGCTCGAGCGCCGCAGGAGAATCGCCGAGGAGAAGCGCGCCATCGAGCAGAGCATGCTCCGCGAAAACGCGATTCGTCAGGCCGAGGAGCAGAATATCGAGGTTTCCATGTCGGTCGAGGAGCGGAAGCGCCTCGAACTTCAGGAGCACGCGATCAATATGGCGAAGGAGCATCCCGAGGACGTCGCGCAGCTCATCCGCACCTGGCTCAGGGAGGAATGACCTATGGCGCAGAAAGCTCCGACCAAGAGCGCCAGAGAAAGCGCGCAGGACCGCTCCGCGGTGATCGACGAGCGCGTCACGACGACCGCTACGCGCAAATCGAAGAGCGCGAAGGATATGAACGGCCGCCAGAAGGCAGCCGTCTTCCTGGTCAGCCTTGGATCGGATATCTCGTCCGAGATCTTCAAGCATCTGCGCGAGGACGAGATCGAGACACTGACCTTCGAAATCGCCCGCCTCGAGACGGTCGAGCCGGAGCAGAAGGATCAGGTTCTCTCCGAGTTCCAGGAACTCATGATGGCCGCGGAGTTCATATCCTCGGGCGGCATCGACTACGCGCGCGAACTTCTGGAAAAATCCCTGGGTTCTCAGCGCGCCATCGAGATCATCAACCGCATGACCTCGTCGCTGCAGGTGCGGCCCTTCGATTTCATCCGCCGCGTCGATCCCGCCCACCTCATGAACTTCATCCAGACCGAGCACCCTCAGACGATTTCGCTCATTCTGGCCTATCTCGAGCCCATGAAGGCGGCCTATATCCTCCAGAAGCTGCCCCACGACGTGCAGTCCGACGTCGCCAAGCGCATCGCGACCATGGACCGGACGATGCCGGAGACATTGCGCGAGGTCGAGCGGGTGCTCGAGAAAAAAATCTCGACGCTCTCGAGCGAGGACTTCTCGACTGCCGGAGGCGTCGACTCGATCGTCGAAATTCTGAACCTGGTCGATCGAACATCGGAAAAAGGAATCATCGAGGCGCTGGAGGAGGATTCGCCCGAACTCGCCGAGGACATCAAGAAGAAGATGTTCGTCTTCGAAGACGTGGTTCTCCTCGACGACCGCTCCATCCAGAAAGTGCTGCGCGAAGTGGACGGCCAGGAGCTGGCAAAGGCGCTCAAGGGCGTGGACAGCGAGGTCCAGGAGAAGATTTTCAAGAATATGTCCAAACGCGCCTCGACGCTGCTTAAAGAGGACATGGAATTCATGGGACCGGTGCGCATCAAGGATGTCGAGGAGGCTCAGCAGAAGATCGTCTCCATCATCCGGCACCTCGAAGACACCGGCGAAATCATCATCTCCAGAGGCGAGGGCGATGAACTTGTTCAATAGGCCGCTCGTTACGGCTAGAGATTGCGATCGCGGAGGGTGACATGGCGAAGACGGTTTTTCGGCCGCATGAGGTTGTGGCGCTCCGCTCGACGATGATTCTCAAGAACGAAGGCAGGGAAAGCAGCGCCGAGGCCGTCGAAGCGGCCGAGGCCGCGCCCGTCGAGGTGTATACGGGCCCCACGGTCGACGATCTCAAGCGCGAGGCCGACGCCTTCATGGAGCAATGGTCGAAAGAAAAGGACGCGATGATAGCGGCCGCAAAGGCCGAGGCCGAGCGCATTATAAAAGAAGCGGAAGCCGCTGCTTTCGAGGAGGTCAGGCGCAAGACCAACCAGGCTCAAAAGATCAAGCAGGATGCAGAAGAGGCGGCGGCGAAGATGATCGCGGAGGCCGAGGCGCGGGTCGCCCAGCTTGAATCGACCGCCCAGTCCAGAATCGAGGCCGCGGAACGAGAAGCCGCGAAAAAAGGACGGGAGGAAGGACGGGAGGAGGGCTATCGCGAGGGCGCCGCCGAGGCCGAGCGTCTGGTTGAGCGTCTGCATACGATACTGGACCGGGCGATGGAGAAGCGGGCCGAGATACTCTCGGAAACCGAGGCCCAGGTCGTCGAGCTCGTTCTGCTCATCGCGCGGAAAGTCGTCAAGGTCATCTCCGAGAACCAAAAGAGCGTCGTGGTCCAGAATATCGCCCAGGCTCTCCGCAAGCTCAAGACAAAGAGCGACGTCATCGTCCGCGTCAATCTCGCCGACCTCCAGCTCGCGACCGAGCATATCAAGGACTTCGTGCAGATGGCGGAAAACGCCAAGAAGCTCCAGATCGTCGAGGACTCGACGGTGGACCGCGGCGGCTGCGTCATAGAGACGGACTTCGGCGAAATCGACGCCCGCATATCGAGTCAGCTGCATGAACTCGAGGAACGCATCCTCGATGTCGCGCCTATCAAAGCGCGCGGGAAGGTCCAGGGCTGATCATGGAAGGACTGGCGAAATACCTCACGGCGGTCGAACGAACCGATCCGATCAAGTATGTGGGCCGCGTCACCAAGGTCCTCGGTCTTCTGGTCGAGAGCCGCGGCCCCCAGGCCGTCATAGGAGAGGTCTGTCAGATCCTCGTCCCCCGTCTCGGCAAGACCGCCTACGCGGAGGTCGTTGGACTGCGCGAGGACTCCGTACAGCTCATGGCCTACGAGGGCCTCGAGGGGATCGAGGTCGGCTGCCAGGTGATCGCGACGGGGAGCCTCCTCGACGTCCCGGTTTCGGAACGGCTGCTCGGACGGGTGCTCGACTGCATGGGCCGCCCCGCGGACGGTAAAGGCGATATAGCCTCGGACACCTTCTATCCGGCCGTCGCCCGTCCGCCCGACGCGCTCACCCGAAAGCGCATAACGCGACGAGTCGTCACCGGCGTGCGCTCGATCGACGGGCTCATCCCCCTGGGCAGGGGGCAGAGGATCGGCATTTTCGCGGGCTCCGGGGTCGGCAAGTCGACGCTTCTTGGCATGATCGCGCGCAACACCGACGCGGACGTCAACGTCATCGCCCTCATCGGGGAACGGGGCCGGGAGGTGCGCGAGTTCATCGAGAACGATCTCGGCGAGGAGGGCTTGAAGCGTTCCGTCGTCGTCGTCTCGACCTCGGACACCTCTCCGCTCGCGCGGCTCCGCGGCGCCTATGTCGCAACCGCCGTCGCCGAGTACTTCCGGGACTCGGGCAGGGACGTCATGCTCCTTTTCGATTCGGTCACGCGCTTCGCGCGAGCCCAGCGCGAGATAGGACTCGCGATCGGCGAACCTCCGGCGACGCGGGGCTATACGCCGAGCGTCTTCGATTCGATGCCCAAGCTCCTCGAACGATCGGGGACCTCGGATAAGGGGTCGATAACCGGCATTTACACGATTCTCGTGGACGGCGACGACATGGACGAGCCCGTGTCCGACGCCGTGCGCGGAATCCTCGACGGCCACATCGTTCTGTCGCGGCGCCTTGCGCAGCGCTATCACTATCCGGCGGTCGATCCGCTCAAATCTGTTTCGAGGCTTGTCGGCGCCGTGACCGGGCCCGTGACGCAGAAGGTTATGGGCTATGTGCGCAGATCCATGGCCGTTTACGAAGAAAACGAGGACATGATCACGATCGGAGCCTACGTCAAGGGCTCGAGCGCAGCCGTGGACGAAGCGATCTCGAAGCATGACGAGATTCAGGAGTTTTTGCAGCAAGGCGTCGAGGAAAAGGCGCCGATAAGCGACACCTTGAAACGACTGTCGGCAGTCGCCGGCATCCCGATCCCTCCGCAGGAGATAACTGCGTTTTCCGCCGGAACGGCAGCCGCGGCTGAAGCCTCCACTACTGCTCAAGGCGAGACAGGGGCCGCCGCGGGCGGAGGGACTGCGGAATGAGACGCTTCCGCTTCAAGCTCGAGAAACTTCTCGAGATCAGGGCCTTCCACGAGCGTCGAGCCCAGCTTATTCTTGCGGAAAAGGCGGGACGTTGCGCGCTTCTCAACGCGAGGCTCGAGGAGATAGCCGAGTCCCGGCGACGGACTGGCAGGGAGATGTTCGCGCCCGGCAGGATGCTCCCCGACTACCGCGCCGCGGAACTCTATCTTTTGCGGCTCGACCGAGAACGCGACCGGACGCTCAACGAGCTTGCGGCCGCGGAACTCGAGAGGGAAAAGGCCCGCTCGGACTATGTCGAAAAACGACGCAGCCGGGAGGCGATCGAAAAACTCAAGGAGCGCCGGCAGGAGGAGTATTATCGCCTCGCCGAGCGCGAAGAAACGAAAATGCTCGACGACATGGCTCGACGCCGTGTGTTCGAGACGAGGGACCAGGCTCCGTCGGCGGAAAGCCGGCAGGCCGCGGCGAAGGGCTAAAGCGGTATGGCGAATTTCGGAAGACCCCGGGTCCTGGGGCGAATCATTCTTCTCATCGCGATCATTCTGGCTCTCGTGGTCGGAGGAATCGTGTGGTTCGACTTCATCGGACTCATCGATGCCAAAAGCCTCCTCGCCCCCGCGTACAGGCTCATCGGTATCCGAGTCAGAACCGAGTCCCCCGTCAGGGCCGACCATCCGAATCTTCTCGAAGAAGAGCGTTATGCGAAGCGCCTCGAATCCCTCAAGGTGAGGTCCGAGGAACTCGACACCCGTTCGGCCGAGCTCGAGAAACTGAACTCCTCGCTCGTGCAGCGGAGCCAGGAGCTGGACGACCGTACCAAGGCTATCGAAGACAAAGAAAAATCGTTTAATGAACGGGTAAAACAGTACGAAAATAAGAGGGCCAACATTGAGCAGAACGCCGAGTATCTGACCAGTATGGATCCGAACAAGGCGGTGGGGATCCTGTCGGCCATGGAAGACCAGATCGTCATCGATATCTTCCGGGCCGTCGAGGAGAAGGCGAAGGCCGAGGGAACGACATCCCTGGTCTCCGTCTGGCTTTCCAGGATGCCGCCCGAGCGTTCGGCCGCCATCCAGAGGAAGATGGCCCTCAAGCCGAGCGGAATCGATTAGCGAGGCTCGAGAAAGCCGAGCGGAATCGATTAGCGAGGCTCGAGAAAGCCGAGCGGAATCGAGTAGCGAGGCTCGAGAAAGCCGATTCGTTTCGGATAAACGGTCAGCCGGAGGAGGGGCCGGACTCGCGGGGTGTTCTGATCAGGGCAAAGGAGTCTGCCTACGCCTCTATCGGCCTATTCTTCGAGTCCCGCGGTCCAGGGGCTCGCTCCGACGCTTTCTCAGGATGGAGCATCGTCGACAGCCGTCAAGCAGCGAAAAAAGGCTGCAAGCTCCGCTACGCCGTCCTTCGCCGGCCTGCTTTCAAAGCTACGCGCATCGTTCGCGACGGCGAAATCGGCCTCGTCCTCGGCCACGGGTCATACAGCTAGTGATACTTCAGTAACACATCGATCCGCCCCGGCGAACGAGGGTTCGGGCGCTGCGGCGAAAAAGGGGCGAGCCGGACGCGGCGAGTTCAATATCGAAGCGCAAAAGCAGCTCGTCACTCATCAGAAAAATACAAGAACAAGTCAGGATCGAAAGCTGCAGAGCGGCCATTACACGAAGTCAAAAAGTGAAGCGGAACAGGAATCCACGATCGCTTCGGAAGGCGGTGCGAGTCGTCGGAGTTCCGAACGGCGTCGCATAGCGACAGAAGCCGAACGTGTCGATCCGTCGGCGGCGCAGACTGTCGGCGCAGGCGCCGCGCGCAGCTTGAATGTTTCGGGACGCGACGGCGAAGAGTCGTCGAAGGTAATTGAGAAATCCGGCGAAGGCAAGGCCGCAGTTCCCAAGCTGACTCTTGTCGATCTACGAAAAACTGTTCAGACCAAACAGCAGGGAGCCGAAGGTGAAAACCGCGCCGACGAGAAGCTTTCGGCACCGAGTATCGAAAGCAAGGCCACGGGCGGCTCGGGAAACGTCGAAGTCCGCGAACTGAGCTTGGATCTGCGCGGCGCCTCGATCGATAGGAGCTTCGGAACGGCGGATAAATCACCCTCTCCCGCGTCGCAGTCTGATTTCAGGGCCGTCCTCGCCGAGCATTTGCAGAACGCATGGAATTCCGAAATCGTTCAATCCGCTCACATCGTTCTGCGCGACGGCGATTCCGGCATAATCCGTCTGCGCCTCAAACCCGAGTCCCTCGGCAGTGTCAAGATCGAGCTCAATTTGACCGACAACAATATCAGCGGCCGGATCGTCGTCGAGTCCGACGAGGCCAAGAGCGCTTTCGAGCGGAATATGAGCGAACTCGCCGACGCTTTCAGGCGGGGAGGATTCGAATCCGCGAGTCTTCAGGTCTCGGTGGGCTCGGGATCCGGATCGGGCGGAAGACCGAGCGGGGGAACAGAGGATCTTCCGTTCTACTCAGAGCGTCTTCGCGCCGCCGTTGAATCAAGCGCCGAGCCTTCCACAGCTTCGGCCGCGTTCACTCGGCAGGGCTTGACCGTAGACATGCTCGCCTAGGAGGAGAAGACGTGGACATTTCGACGACAATGAGCGCCGCGGAACTCGCGAGAACCAAACTTGAAGTCGACGCCTTCAATAAAGCGCTCAACGAGGGGAAGCCGGCCCAGACAAGCTTGGGGCAGGACGATTTCCTCAAGATCCTGATAACCCAGCTTCAGCACCAGGACCCGACCTCACCGATGGAAGACAAGGATTTCATCGCGCAGATGGCGCAGTTCTCTTCACTAGAGCAAATACGGAACATGAGCCAGAACTTCCAGAAACTATCGGGCCTTCTCGCCTCCAGCGAGGCCGCACAGATGCTCGGCCGCAGTGTCGAGGTCCGTGACGGCGAAACTCTGGTCCGCGGGATTGTGGAAAAGGTTATTCGCGGCGACGCGCCGCTGGTAAGCGTCAACGGTACGATATACGACTTCGCCCAGGTCGAGTCGGTTATAGAGTAGGAGGGCTAGCCCCAATGATGCGGTCATTGTATTCAGGCGTTTCGGGCCTTCAGAACCACCAGGTTCGGATGGACGTGCTCGGCAACAATATCTCCAACGTCAACACCACCGGCTTCAAAAAGGGCAGGGCCTCGTTCCAGGACCTGCTTTACCAGCAACTCTCCGGAGCCTCGGCTCCGAACGCCGAGGTCGGCGGTGTCAACCCAAAAGAAATCGGCCTCGGCATGGCGATCGGATCGATCGACACGATCCACACGCAGGGCGCCCTCCAGACCACCGGCGTCCAGACCGATGTGGCGATCCAGGGCAACGGCTTCATCGTCCAGAAGAAGGGCGAGAGCACCTTGTTCACCCGCAACGGGGCGCTCGGCCTCGATCAGGAAGGCAGGCTCGTCAACCCCGCGAACGGCTACCGCGTGCAGGGCTGGCTCGTCAAGAACATCAACGGCCAGGAAATACTTTCGACATCGGGGGCCCTCGAGGACCTCGTCATCCCGATCGGTTCCAAGGACCCGGCCAGGGCGACTTCCCGCGTCGACCTCGCCTGCAACCTCGACAAGCGGACCGTAGAGATTCCGCCTAACGCGGCCGCCGATACAATCGAAAAGGGCACCTGGAGGGTCGAGGAGAAGATTTACGATTCTTTCGGTTCCCCCCACACCCTTCGAGTCGAGTATCGCAAGGTCGTCGGCCAGCCCAATCAATGGCAGGCAACGGTGACGGTCGATCCCGAGGCTGCGGTTTCGACCAATACCTCGGTCGCGCTCGGCGCAAACGTGCCGGCAGGTGCGGGCACGACCTTCATCGTCGAGTTCGACAACCGGGGCCTTCTCGCCCGCGTCCGGGATTCCCAGGGCAACGAATCGCCGACCGCCGGCACGCTCGACATGGGCGTCTCCTTCGACGTGCCCGACACGACCCCGGAGGCGGGTGGCGGCCGGACACGGCAGACGTTCAGAATCAACCTGGGCACGGTGGGCTCGGCGACCAACACCGTGACGCAGATGGCCGAGCGCTCGTCGACCAAGGTCTTCGCCCAGGACGGCCATACCATGGGCTATCTCGACAGCTTCAAGATCGACCAGGCCGGTGTTATCACGGCCGTCTATTCCAACGGCACGAACCGGACCATCGGGCAGATGGCCCTGGGGAGTTTTACGAACCCGGGCGGACTTGAGAAAGTAGGGGAAACCTACTTCGCCGAGTCCAACAACTCGGGCATGGCGAACATAGGGCCCTCGGGAATAGCTGGCAAGGGCAAGATCATCGCCGGTACGCTCGAGATGTCCAACGTCGACATCGCCGAACAGATGACGGATATGATCGTCACCCAGCGCGGTTTCCAGGTCAACTCCAGGACCATACAGACCTCTGATCAGATGCTCCAGGAGCTTTTGACGCTCAAGCGCTGATAAGGGGACGGATCTGAAATAGGAGGCGCGGGACGGGCAGTCATGGCCTGTCCCGTATTTTTTTTGAAAAGCCCGATCGAGGCGAAGACGCCTTTGTCGAGCTAAAGGGAGCGGCTTGTATGATCGAGTTGACGACGCTGTCGGGGAAGCAGTTCTGGCTCAACCCCCATCTAATAGAATCGATTGAACGCAATCCCGATACCACCATTCTTTTGTCCGACGGCAAGCGCCTGATCGTCAAAGAGGGCGTCGACGAGATCCTTCGGAGGATCGTCGAATATAGACGATCGATCGGTATTTCGATCGCCGAGGACTAGCGAGACGCCCAAATCCGGGCCTCGAATAAGCCCTTCGGGCTCTAAGCTTGCGCTTTTCATGCAATAACAGGTTGAGTATACTAATTCATGCTTGCCGATTTCCGATAATCATAGGAGAAAGCCGCGTTTATACTTCAAAGCAGACGCGCGGCCGGGAGGATGCAGGTGTCGGACAATGTCGACGATCAGGAAATGAATTTCGCCGAGGGCGAAACCGAGAGTGCACCGCCGCCGAAAGCCAAGGGCGCAGGACCGGGTATCGCTCGCATCCTCACCTTCGTAGGCATCGGCTTGGGTGCCGTGCTTTTTATCGTGACCGTCGTGGTCATTACGGTTGGTATCGTCAACAAGGGTGGAAAGGCCGCCTCGCAGCCCATCCTCAAGTCCGAAGAGTTTCAGGCTGCGACCCCGCTCTATCAGTATGTCGGAACCGTCGGAGAAATACGAACAAGGACGAGCGATGTCGAACCCGCACAGGTCATTGTCAAGATCGAACTCGGTTTCGACCTCGAGGACAAAAAATCGGCCGTCGACGTCAACCAGCGTCTGCCGCAGATTCGGGACTGGCTCAGGAATTACTTTACCGGGAAGACGGCCGCCGATCTGGCTCCCGACAGGGAGAGAATCCTCAAAGATGAAATACGCGAGAATCTGAACAACATTCTCACCGAGCCGACGGTCAAGGAAGTCTTGTTCGAACGGCTCGATGTAATCAAGTATTGATATAGGAAAGCCTGGAGGCCGAATGACCGAAGTCCTGTCGCAGGATGAGATAGACCAGCTCCTCACGGCGATCAACGCGGGCGAGACGGAGATCGAGAGTATAAAACCGACCGCCGACACCCGCAAGATCAAGATCTACGACTTCAAACGGCCGGACAAGTTTTCGAAGGAGCAGATCCGAACCGTGCAGAACATGCACGAGACCTTCGCGCGCCTTACCACGACGACCCTGTCCGCATCGATGCGCGCCCTGGTCAACGTCCACGTCGCCTCGGTCGATCAGCTCACCTACGAGGAGTTCATCCGCTCCATCCCGACGCCCACCACGCTCGCCGTGGTGAGCATGGATCCTCTCAAAGGGCAGGCCATCCTCGAGATCGATCCCTCGGTCACCTTCACGATCATCGACCGCCTCTTCGGCGGCTCGGGCGAGGGGGCGAAGCTCAACCGTGAATTGACCGATATCGAGCATTCGGTCATGGAAGGCATCATCGTCCGCATTTTAGGCAACATGCGCGAAGCCTGGACGACGGTCATAGACCTGAGGCCCCGTCTTTCACAGATCGAGACGAACCCGCAGTTCGCCCAGATCGTTCCGCCCTCCGAGATGGTCGTGCTCGTCACCCTGGAGACGAAGGTGGGCGAGGTGGAGGGGATGATGAACTTCTGCATCCCCTACATGACCATCGAGGCCATCGTCTCGAAGCTGTCGGCGCAGTTCTGGTATTCCTCGGTGCGCAAGGGCGCGACGACCGAGAACCTCAAGATCATCCAGGATAAACTCGCGACGGTCGAGATCCCCGTCATCGCCGAGGTGGGGAGGATCAGCATTCCCGTGCGCGACGTTCTCGCCCTGAGGCAGGGCGATGTGATACGGCTCCATACAGTCCACGTCGGAGATCCTATGGCGCTCGACGTCGGAAACAAGCGGAAATTCCTATGCAGGCCCGGCGTTATCGGCAAGAAGATGGCCGTGCAGATTATCAAGAAGCTCGAGGATGTAGGCCAAGACGAATTCGAGGAACTGACATCCGAAGGAGACGAGATCAATGAGTGACGGCGCTCTCTCTCAGGAAGAGATAGATTCTCTGCTCGCAGGACTCGACGGCGGATCTTCGGGGCAGGCCGGTCCGGCCCCGCGCTCCGGCTCCGCGCTTTCGCCTCAGGAGTTGCAGGCCTTCAAGGCGATACTCGATGCCATGACCGGGTCCCAGTCCCAAAATCTATCCATGATCACGGGGCTTCCGGTCACTGTGCAGGGACCGGTCGTCGACAGCACGACACGGGACGGCTTTCTCAAAGACGTCCCCGAGGAAGTGCTTTCCGTATCTGTTCCCTTCACCGGATCCATACCCGGCGATCATTGTTTTGTCATGTCCAAGGAGACTGCGATCAGGATCGCGTCTCTGGCAAACAAGGACGAAACTCTGAGCGAGATCGACGACATGTCGGTATCGGCGGTCCAGGAATGCGTGTCGACCCTGACCGGCACTCAGATCACGGTCATCTCCGAAAAAACGGGTAATCGGAGCATCACCGCCGGGGTCGCCGAGGGAAGCTTCGGGCCCAAGGCCATGGTCAAGGTCCCCTCGGGCGAGTTCCTGCGCGCAACGTATCAATTACAGATCGGCGATGGAAAGCCCGAACGTCTTGTCGAGCTTTTCGCTCTTTCCTTCGTCAAGGATCTGCTTGTCGCTTCGGGAAGCTCACCCTCAGTTCAGACCGCATCGGCGCCTCAGGCCGCTCCCGCCGCTCCGCAGTTCGGAGCCTCGGCCGGTATGCAGGGTTTCGGTCCTGCCCAGGGATACGGGGCTGCGTTTCCGCAGGGCCAGGCATCGATGGCCCCTCCCCAGGCGATGCAGGGCTACGGCGGAGCTGCTTATCCGATGGGCGGTTACATGGGACCGGGCATGAATCCACCGAATGTGCAACCTGTTCAATTCGCGAGCCTCGGCGTACAGCAGTCTGTCCCGGAATCGGGCAATATCGGTCTCATCATGGACGTTCTTATGGAGATGACCGTAGAGCTTGGTAGAACAAAGAAGCTCATCAAGGACATTCTCGGCATGGGAGAGGGCACGATTATCGAGCTCGACAAGCTCGCGGGCGAGCCGGTGGACATTCTCGTCAATAAAAAACTCATCGCGAAGGGCGAGGTTGTCGTCATCGACGAGAATTTCGGTGTGCGCGTCACGGAAATCGTGTCGCCGATGGAGAGGATGAGCGATTTGAGTTGATCGCGATACGCCGAGTTTTCTGTTTCGGTATTCAAAGAGCCCTTCCGAAGGCGCACGGCGCGTTCGGAAGGGCTACTTTTTTTTATGGAGACCTCGAAAAACTTCAGTTTTTCGAGGTCGACCTTAGAAAAAAGCAATTCCCCTAAGGGAATTGCAAGGGACCTCTTAAAAACCAACCGGTTTTTTAAGAGGTTCCCTTATCCTTTTGTAAAATAGTTATTGCGTTCTTTCTTTATATGCAATACAATATCTTCTATATTTGGGAGGGGATCTTTGAAACGCATAGCACTCGTCTTGTGCGCCGCGATCGCGACGCTGGGGGCGGGGGCCGCTGCAACTGCGCAGAACACTCCTGCGCAGGCGCAATCCGTTCAAGGCGCCGTGGGGACGGCGACCAAGACGGATGAAACGACCCTCGCAATCGGCGATGCGGCGGCCAATAAAAAAGCGGATACTTCCGCCTTAGGTTCAACGACATTCTCATACTTTCTCAGGATGATCGTCGTTCTCGCGCTCGTCGTGGCGGCGATTTACGGTCTTTACCGTCTTATGCGGCGCGTGGCACGCCCCAAAACGGTCGAGGACGATTCCATCAGGCTCCTGGCCTCAAAATCCTTGGGACCGGGCAAGGCTCTGCACGTCGTCGCCATGGGGACGAAAGCATACCTCGTCGGCGCGGCCGATGCGGCGATTTCGCTCCTCGCCCAGATCGACGACAAGGATTTTATCGACGAGTTGTTCCTCAAGGCAGCTCAAAACCCACAGAAGACGGGGCCGGGGAATGACTTTGGCGAGATGCTCGCCGGCATTCTCGGTCATCGAAAAAAGAAAACCGCCTCTTCCGAATCGGCGGGGGATTTTCTTGCAAGCCAGCGCAGGCGGCTCTCAAGGTTTTAGCACATGCGCATACACAGTGGAACGAAACGTCCTGCCCTCGTTCTTGCCTTGTTGTTCGCCGCTGCCGTAATCGCGTCCGCCCAGGCCTCGACGGAGACAAGATCTGCTGACTCCGCGGTGAGGACGACGACGCCAAGCCCCTCCTCGGGAACGACTCGATCCTCCTCCTTCCCCTCGGGCTCGGCCTCGGGTGTGACAGGGTTGCCGACGCAGGTGCAGGCCGTGCCCCTCGTGGACCTGCGGGTCCGCAACCCGACGACGGGCAAGGAAGTCGCATTCTCGGTTCAGCTTTTACTGCTTCTGACCGTCCTCTCGCTTGCGCCGAGTATTCTTATCCTCATAACGAGTTTCCTGCGCATTTCGATCGTCCTCGATTTTATAAAACGGGCTTTGTCGCTGCAGCAGGTGCCGCCGAATCAGGTCCTTATGGGAATCGCGTTGTTCATCACCATGTTCGTGATGTGGCCGACCTTTCAAAGCGTCTACAGCGATTCGATAAAGCCCATGATGGACGGAAAGATCGGCGTCGAGGAGGCGTATTACGCGGCCGAAAAACCCTTCAGGATCTTCATGTACAACCAGATGAAGGACAATCCCGAGAACATACGCCTCTTCATGTCCATGCGGGGACTGCCCAAGCCCGCGACGCTCGCCGATGTGCCGACCTACGTCCTCGTTCCTGCATTCATTCTCAATGAGCTGAAAGTCGCCTTCATGATCGGAATATATCTTTACATACCCTTCATAATCATCGACATGGTGGTCGCCTCGATCCTCATGTCCATGGGCATGATAATGCTCCCGCCCGTCATGATATCGACTCCGTTCAAGCTCATCCTTTTCGTGCTTGTGGACGGCTGGGGGCTTTTGACGCAGCAGATCGTGAGGTCCTTCGTATGAGGAGGGCGCCATGAGTGTCGGAGAAGCGGTGTATCTCATGCGCGGGGGGATCGTCGAGATTCTCCTTTTGTCCGCGCCCGTTCTCCTCATCGCCATGATCGTCGGTCTCGTCATTTCGATTTTCCAGGCGACGACGTCGATTCAGGAACAGACATTGACCTTTGTTCCCAAGATCGCCGCTATTCTCATCGTGCTGGCGATTCTCGGCGGTTGGATGCTCGGTCATCTCGCCGAATACACCCGCGGGCTCTTCGAGATGATCCCGCAGATGGCGAGGTAAGGAGGCGATGTCCTGGCCCTTCGCCGATTTCAACCTTTTCCTTCTCGTCGCGGCGCGCGTGCTCGCGATGATCGAGGTGGCGCCCCTTTTGTCGAGTCAGGGAGTGCCGCAGGTGGCCAAGATCGGTCTCGCGGGATTCGCGGCGGCCGCGGTGTTTCCTGCGGTGAAGGCCTCGGGCTATACGGTGCCGGACGACGGGGCTTTGTTCGCCCTGCTTTTGGCGGGCGAGGCGATGGTCGGCCTCATCATGGGCTTTTTCCTCTCGATCGTGTACTCGGCCTTCACGACCGCAGGACAGTTCTTTTCCCTGCAGATCGGCTTCGGGGCCTCGGAGACCTTCGACCCGCTCTCCGAGATCGAAATACCGCTCATGGGGCAGTTTCTAAACCTCATTGCGATGTTCATCTTCGTCGTGACATCGGGCTTTCAGAAACTTTTTCTCGTGGGCATCCAGGGTTCGTTCTCGGCCATGCGCGCGGTGGATCTGGTCGCGAGGCGGGACGATCTTGTGCCTTTTCTCGTCAAGGCGGTCGGCGCGCTTTTCCAACAGGCCCTCGTGCTTTCCTTGCCCGTGCTGGGGACTTTGTTCATCGTTTCGGTCGCCATGGGCCTTTTGTCGAAGGCGGCGCCGCAGATGAACTTTCTGACCGAAGGTTTCCCGATCTCGCTCCTCGTAACGTTTTTTATAATGCTGTCGGCTCTTCCGTTCATGATGGAGGCATTCTCCCGGCTTGTGGAGGCGAGCTTCAACGATCTGGGCATCCTGGTCGGAGGCAAGCTGTGAGAGCGCCGATGAACCATGATCGGCCGCTCGAGATCCTCGGCGCCGATCGGCAAGAAAATATAATGGCCGCCTGTTTTTCCCCCTACTGTCCCGCGAACCCCTACAGGTCTCCCTCCACAATCGACCTGCAGTGGTCCGTCGCGAACCCCTGCAGGTCTCCCTCCACAATCGACCTGCAGTGGTCCGTCGCGAACCCCTGCAGGTCTCCCTCCACAATCGACCTGCAGTGGTTCGCGGCGGAGGACGAGGGCAGGACTGAAGAGCCTTCAGAGTACAAGATAAAAAAGGCGAGGGAAGAGGGAAGGGTCGCGAAGAGTCAGGAACTCGTCGGAGCTGTCGGTCTTCTTCTTCCAGCCCTCGTGATTGTGTTTTTTGCGTCTTATTACGCCGACACGCTCCGAGAAATGGTCGTGTTCTTCCTCTCCCTCGGTGCAAAAGTCGATATTGTCGCCGACGGGGGCCAGCTCGCATCGGCATTTTTCAATTATTTCATCAGGCTTGCGGCCCCGATAGCCATTGTCGCTATGGTCGCCGCGATTTTCTCGAATCTTCTGCAGGTGGGTTTCCTCTTCTCGGTGAAGCCGATAACCCCGGATTTCTCCAAGATCGTTCCCCGCTTCGGCAAGTACCTCAAGAGGACCCTGTTCTCGATCGAGGGCCTCTTCAACCTTGCAAAATCGATCGTAAAGGTGGCGATAATAGGCTTCGTCTCCTATCTGGTGATTGCGGGCGAGCTCGACAGGCTCAGGACGCTTTACGAGACGCCCTTCCTCTCGGCGGTAAGTTATATTTTCTCGCTCGCGATGAGACTCATCATCATCGTCGCGATCGCCCTCCTGGGCTTGTCGATACCCGACCTTCTGTTTCAAAAGCGGCAGTACACCGAATCGCTCAAGATGTCGAAGGAGGAGGTCAAGGAGGAGCGCAAGCAGCAGGAGGGAGATCCCCTGGTGAAAAGCCGTCTGCGCGAGCGGATGCGCGAGCTGCTCATGCGCAACATGGCGGCGAATGTTCCAAAGGCGGACGTCGTCATAACGAACCCGACCCATTACGCGGTCGCGCTCGAATGGGATCGCGATAAAATGATAGCTCCGACCGTGACCGCGAAGGGCGTGGACGAGGTCGCTCAGAGGATCAAGCGCATCGCGATCGAGTACGATGTCCCGCTCGTGGAGAACCGTCCTTTGGCGCGGGCGCTTTACGCCGACGTCGATATCGGGGATGTCATACCCGAGAAGTATTACCAGGCCATAGCCGCCGTGCTCGCTCATGTGTACGGCGCATCGGGCTACGATATGAACGAGGAGGCGGCGGAGAATTATGGCTGATACACAGCGCCTCGCGCGGGTGGGGGTCTTCTCGAACCCCGCCGACATGGCCGTCGCCGTAAGCGCCGTCGCGGTCGTACTTCTCATCATCATCCCCGTCCCGACGGTGCTCCTCGACGCCCTGCTCGCGATCAATCTGGCCGTTGGACTTGTCATACTTCTCATCGTTCTGTACACGAAGAAGGCGACGGATTTCTCGATTTTCCCGACCATGCTCCTCGTCACGACCGTGTTCGGCCTCGCCCTGAACATTTCGACCACGAGGCAGATACTGACGAAGGGCGCGGATTTCGACGGGAAGATGATCAGGGCCTTCGCATCCTTTGTGGTAGGTGCCGGAGGGACCGACGGCCTCGTCATCGGGTTTATCATTTTCATCGTCATCATCGCCGTCCAGGCCATCGTCATCACCAAGGGCGCGACGCGCATCGCCGAAGTCGCGGCTCGATTCACCCTCGACGGCCTCCCGGGCAAGCAAATGTCCATCGACGCCGAGTACAACTCGGGCGCGATCACCGAAGAGGAGGCCCTGCGCCGCAAGGCCGAGGTCCAAAGAGAGGTCGACTTCTACGGTCAGATGGACGGCGCCTCGAAGTTCATCTCGGGCAACGTCAAGGCGAGCATCTTCATCGCGCTCATCAATCTTATCGCGGGCTTTATCATCGGCATGGCGATTCACGGCGAGGACGTCACGAGCGCGCTGGCGACCTATACGACGCTCACGATCGGCGACGGCCTCATCGCGCAGCTGCCCGCCCTCCTCGTCTCGACCGCGACGGGTATCATCGTAACCCGCGCGAACTCCCAGGGGACCTTCGGCGAGGAGGTCACCTCCCAGTTCTCGCAGAACGCCAAGATCTACATTGTCGGAGCCGCTGTCCTCGGCGTACTCGCGCTGCTTCCCGGATTCCCCTGGTATGTGCTCATACCGATCGCCGCGATGCTGGGACTGCTCGGCGCGCGGCTCGCGCGGAAGGAGTCAGCCGCCGCCGAAAAATCGAAACGTGCGGCCGAGGCGGGCGCGAAGAAGGCGGAGGCGCCTGCGGAATTGTCTCCGGTCGTCCCCCTCGATCCGATCAGCCTCGAACTGGGCTACGGCCTCATACCCCTCGTGGACAAGGACAAGGGTGCCGACCTCCTCGAGCGCATCACCCGCATCCGAAAGGAGAGCGCCCTCGATCTGGGCCTGGTCGTTCCCAGAATACGCATCATCGACAATATGAGGCTCGAGCCCTCGGAGTACTGTTTCAAGATCAAGGGCGTGCAGGTCGGCCGCGGCGTCATACGGCTCGGCTACTATCTTGCGATCAATCCGGGCGGGATCACCGAGGAAATACCCGGCGAGAAGACCAGGGATCCGACCTTCGATCTTCCCGCTCTGTGGATCGCGGAAGATCAGCGCGATCGCGCGGAACGTGCCGGCTACACCGTCGTCGATGCGCCCAGCATCGTGGCGACCCACCTCACCGATATAATAAAGCGTCACGCAGCCGAAATCATCGGGCGCCAGGAAGTCCAGTCGATACTCGATGCCTTGAAGCGGGACTATCCGGCAGTCGTCGATGACGCCTCGAAGCGGCTCAGCCTCGGAGAGATACAGAAAGTTTTGCAGGCGCTTCTCCGCGAACAGGTCTCGATCCGCAACATGGTCGTGATCCTTGAGACGATTTCGGATTACGCGGGCGTCACGAAAGACATCGGATTCCTCGCCGAGAAGGCGCGGCAGGCCTTGGGCCGTCAGATCTGCCTCCAGTACGCCGAGGCCGACAAGACGCTCCGCGTTCTTACCATCGAGTCCGGCCTCGAGCAAAAGATCATCGACAGCAGGGTGGATACGCCCTCGGGCGTCGTCGCGGCGCTCGAGCCGAGCCTGCAGCGGCAGTGGATCAAGGCCTTGACGCGCGCGGTCACGGCCGTTCAACAGAAGGGCTGGCTCCCGATCATTCTCTGCTCCGAGGGCGCGCGCGCCCTCGTCAAGGCGAGCACCGAACGCGAACTGCCCGATCTTGTGGTATTGTCCGTACCGGAAATCGTCGCCGATGTCCGCGTCGAGGCGGTCGGCGAAATTGGGTTGGAAGGGTAGCCGATGCAGTATTTTACCGAGCAGGCGGCCACGTACCGCGAGGCACTGGAAAAGATCAAGGCGAAGTACGGGGACTCGGCGCAGATCCTCTCCCACAGGACCGTGCGGACGGGTGGGTTCCTGGGGTTCTTCGAGCGCGAGGCGGTCGAACTCACCGGCTATCTCAAAGGCGAGATCCGGTCAGAGCGGAACCAGAAGTTCGATCTCGAAGAAGAAAAGCGGAAAATCCTCGCGCAGGCTAAGGCGGATCAGGCCCTCCAGCAGATCCTCGCGGAGATCAAGGGACTCAAGGATCGTATGGACGAGGCGGCCGTTGCCGCGCCGCGGGCTGCCTCCGAGGCCGAGGATCATTTATCGATCAAGCGGATCGACGCCTTGCTCGCGTTGAACGATTTCGGCGAGGCCTTCCGACGCGAGGTTGTCGCCCGGCTTCGCAAGGAGTTCTCGCTCGAAGAACTCGAGGACGCTGATGAGGTCGAAGCCGCGGTCCTCGAATGGATCGGGGATTCGATATCGATTTGGAAGGACGTCTCGACGGCGAAACCCAGGATACTCGCCCTCGTCGGTCCGACCGGAGTCGGCAAGACGACGACCATCGCCAAGCTCGCGGCTATAAACGCAGTCGGGATGGGCGGAGGAAGGCCGCTCTCGGTGCGGATGATCACGATCGATAATTACCGCATCGGCGCCCGTCAGCAGATCGAAACCTACGGCGGCATCATGGGTGTGCCCGTGTCCTGCGTCGAGACGGCGGACGATCTGCGCAAGACCGTCGCCATGCACTCGGATGCCGATTTGATTCTCGTCGATACGGTCGGGAAAAGCCCGCGGGACGCGGTAAAACTGGCCGAGATGCAGCGCCTCCTCGCGGGCTGCGGAGCAGGCGCCGAGATCCATCTCGCCCTTTCCGCAACGACCAAGGCGAGCGACATGGTGCAGATCATGCGGCAGTTCGAGCCCTTCGATTACAAGGCCGTCGTCCTGACGAAGCTCGACGAGACGAACCGCATCGGCAACGCCGTATCGGCGCTCGCCGAACGCGGCAAGCCGCTTTCATACATCACGACGGGACAGTCGGTGCCCCAGGACATAGAGCGAGCCAGGGCGACGCGGCTACTTATCAACCTCGAGGGATTCCGCGTCGATCGGCAGCGGCTCGAGTCGAGATACCAAGAAGCGGAGAATCAAAAGCAATCCGAAGCCCGCGATATCAAGGGCCCTCGGGAACACGGTCACGAGCGCGAACTCGTCGACGAATGGAGCTGAACGATGGAAGATCAGGCTCAAGCTTTACGCGAGATCATGGGAAAGCGCGCGCCTTCGGGCGCTCCCTCGGGAGATAAGCGTTCCGCCCAGCAACAGGACAAGGCGAAGAAGACGAGGATCATAGCCGTCGCGTCCGGCAAGGGCGGTGTGGGCAAGACGAATGTATCGATCAATCTCGCGATCGCCTATGCGAAGCTCGGAAAGCGAGTGATCGTCATGGACGCCGATCTCGGTCTTGCCAACGTGAATGTCATGCTCAACATGATACCGAAGTACAATCTCTACCACGTTATCCGCAAGCAAAAGACCATGCGGGAAATCATACTCGATACCGAGTACGGCATTCAGATCGTGGCGGGCGCCTCCGGCTTTTCGAAAATAGCCAACCTCAACGAGGAGGAGAGGCAGAGCTTCATCGGCGAGCTGTACACATTGTCGCAGGCGGATATAATTATAATCGATACGGCGGCGGGAGTGTCGGCGAACGTCCTCGGCTTCGTGGCCGCGGCGGACGACGCGATCATCGTGACGACGCCGGAGCCGACGGCCATCACTGACGCGTACGGCATAATAAAGATCATCGCGACCGAGATCGAGAACCTCAACATCGGCCTGAAGCTTGTGGTCAACAGAGTCAAAACCGTCACCGAGGGCAGAAAAGTCGCCGAACGCATCATCAACATCTCGGGACAATTCCTCAATCTCAAGGTCGAATACCTCGGGTGCATCTACGACGATCCCATTGTGCCGGCTTCGGTGCTCAGGCAGAAGCCCTTCATCGTACAAGATCCGAGATCAAAGGCGGCCATTTCGGTGGCGCATTTAGTCGGGCGCATCGAAAAGACAGATTTTTCCGCAGATCCAGGCATCGGCCGCTTTATCAGAAAGCTGTTCGGCAAGGATTGAGCATGGCTGGAAACGGGCTCGAACTTGACGCGGCTTTGAATTTCAGCCTAATCTTAACGTGATGGGGAGGACCGGAGACGGTGGACGCTGACCTTCGCGCTTCTCTCTATGTCGCACTCTCGCTGGCCGTGCTTTCCCTCCTGATCGGCGCACTCGCAGGAGTATTGTTCCTGCCTCTTATCACGCGCGCCTTTATCGGAGGATCGCTCGTCGGTGGGATTGTGTACGGCGCGCTCTTTCTGATCCGCCGTTATCTTCCGGGCCTCCTGCCCGATCATTCACAGGATGCTCGGGGATCGGATTCGGCATTTACAGCCGATGAGGGAGAGCCGGCGACAGGCTCGAGGGTCGATATAGTTCTTCCCGGAGGCGATGTCGAACAGGGCTCTGAATTCACCACAGATCAGAGTTCTGCGAAAGGCGGGGACGAGATTCAATCCGGTATCGACGGTGTCGATGACGATGATGTCGAGGAAATAAGTCTCATCGATACACAGGACGGTGAAGAGGAGGGGGCGGCTCTTCCTGTTCCTCCTACGCCGACTCATAGCGCATCGTCGATGGAGAGCCTCGACGATTTAGACGTACTGCCCGATCTCGATGGATTTACGGATTCATTCGCTGCGGCCGAATTCAGTTCGTCGGGCGCTGCCCTGCCTTCGGCGAGGGCCGAAGAGCAGTCATCGCCGAGAGTGTCGGACGGGCTCGATCCCGCAACGCTGGCAAAGGCGGTGCGGACAATACTCAAACGGGACCAGAAGGGGTAAGCTGCCATGGCCGAAAACCCGTTGAAACTGATGACGGAAGAGGAACTCTGGTCCATGTACCGCAACGACAAGGACCCGGCGATACGAGACGCCTTTATAAGGCAGTACGCGCCCCTTGTTAAGTACGTGGCCGGTAAAGTCGCGGCGAGCATGCCGAACACCGTTGAATTCGAGGACCTCGTGGGATTCGGTGTATTCGGTCTGCTCGACGCGATCGAGAAATTCGATCCGGAGAAGAACGTAAAATTCAAGACCTACGCGGTCACGCGCATCCGCGGCGCCATATTCGACGAACTGAGGTCGATCGACTGGGTGCCGCGTTCGGTTCGGCAGAAGACCAAGGAGATCGAGGACGCGGTCGTAAATCTCGAAGCGAAACTGGGCCGGCCGGCCTCGGACCAGGAGATCGCCTCGTCGATGGGCGTATCCGAAGACGAGTTTCTCCGGACGATGCTCAAAATCTCTTCGACCTCGGTGCTGTCGCTCAACGATGTGTGGTATTCGGGTGACGAGACGGACAAAATTTCAATCGGCGAGAGCATAGAGTCCCCCTCGAGCATGAACCCGGATTCTACCGTCGAGCGCGAGGAAATAAAGCGTGTCATTGTACAGGCGATCAACGAGCTTCCAGAAAAGGAAAAGAAGGTCCTTGTCCTGTACTATTATGAGGACCTAACGCTCAAAGAGATCGGACAGGTTCTGGATGTCACCGAATCGCGCGTCAGCCAACTTCATACGAAGGCAATCCTGAGGCTGCGCGCCAAACTCACGAATCTCCGCAAGGGGATTTTATAGTACATGGGCGGAAAACTCGGCCCCGAAGGGATCGCCGAGCTCATGCGGCGCTACCTCGAGGAAGACGGAGCGAAAAAATCTCTTGTCGTCGAGGCTCGTTCGCTCGAGGAAGCCCTTTCGGACGCCGCCGTCCAACTAGGAGTGCCTCTCAAGCGCCTCGAATACGAAGTCGTCGAGCAGGGTAGCCCGGGCATACTCGGCGCAGGGCGGAGAAATTGGAGGGTTCGGGCCTACCAGAGCGCGAAAAAACGAGAAGTAACTATAACACCCACGGCAACGACACGGGAGGCGGTGTCCGTCGAGCATGTCGATACCGTCATTGAAAAGGACGAGGACGGGGAGTGCTTTGTCCGGCTTTCCTCCGACGGCGCCCTGCTCAAGGTCACGGCCCCCAAGGGGCGCGGCAAACGCGTCAGCGAAAAAAAAGCCCAGGACAAGCTTCTGGACCGGGCCGTACGCAACTTCGACGAGGAACTCGTCAAGGAAGTCGTTCGGCAGGCCGCAGGGGAATACGTCAAGGTGGGCGAGTTTATCTCCAACCCCGCCAACGACGCCCTCATGACCGTCGAGATCACCGATCAGGAAATGAAGGCCTATGTTACACTGACCCCGCCCGGTCCGGGAGGTTCGGACCTGTCGAAGGACGCGATCGTCGCCTTTCTCAGGAACAACCGCGTCGTGCACGGGATCATAGAAGAGGCCCTCACCGAGCTCGAGGACAAGCCGCGTTATCGGGAGCCACGTCTGGTGGCGGAGGGGTCGAAGCCGCAAAACGGGCGGGACGCATATATTCAATACAATTTCGAAACGGACAAATCGAAACACCAACTACGCGAAGCCGCCGACGGCAGGGTGAATTTCAAGGAACTCGGCCTTATACAGAACGTCGTCGCAGGGCAGCCGCTTGCGCGCAAGATGCCCCCCGAGCCGGGAAGGCCCGGCCGCACGGTGACCGGCAAGGTCATTCCGGCACGGAACGGCAAGGACATCCCCCTGCCCCTCGGAAGGAACGTACATGTCGCGGAAGACGGCGTGACCTTGATAGCCGATCTCAACGGTCAGGTCACCGTCATAGCAGGCAAGATAAACGTCGAGGAGATATTGACCGTTCCGGGCGATGTCAACCTCAAGACGGGCAATATCATGTTCCTCGGTACGGTCATCGTGCAGGGTAACGTAGAAGACGGATTCTCGATAAAGGCTTCGGGAAATATCGAGGTGCGCGGTTCCGTCGGAAAATGCGAAATAATCGCCGAAGGGGATGTCATCATTCATCAGGGCATGGCGGGCAAGGGCGGCGGCGTCATTCAGGCGGGGAAGAATGTCTGGAGCAAGTTCATAGAAAACGCGAAAGTGGAAGCGGGGGAGAACGTCATTGTCTCCGACGGGCTCATCAATACGAATATCGTCGCTAACAAGAAGATAATCTGTCAGGGAAAGCGCGCGGCCATAGTTGGCGGCAGATACATGGCCTGCGAGGAGATCAACGCCAAGACGCTCGGCTCGCCCGTCGGAGGCGCCGAGACCTATCTCGAAGTCGGATACGATCCTAAGAGCAAGGAGAAGATGGACAAGCTTCAGGCCAACGCCCTCTCTCTCCGAAAGCAGATCGAAGAACTCGAGAAGAATATCGCGACACTGAACGCCATAAAGAAGCAGAAGAAAGTCCTGCCCGAAGACAAGGAAGCGATACTGCAAGACAATATCGCACGCAGGGAGGAACTCGTCGAAGAAGTCAGGGGAATCGTAAAAGAAATAGAGAGTATTCAAACCTATCTGAACGGACTAAAGACCAAGGGGAGGATCAGCGCCTCGAACCGCGTCTATCCCGGCGTACGACTCGTCATCAAAGACGTTTCCGAGCCCGTGAAGACGGAGCTGAAAGGCATTACATTCTATCTCGAGAACCAGATGATTCGCACGACGCGTTACGAGGAGCCCGAGGACGAAATCCTGAAAAAGGGGCGACCCGATGCCTATAAGACCGATTGACCTCCAGACACTTCTCATGCAGATGACTCAGGTCGGGCGGGAGCAGGCTATCGAGAAGGACGGCCCCGCGGTCCTTGCGGCGCAGCAGGCCGTTCAGGCGCAAAAGAAGGATATCGAGGCGAAAGAGACCGTCGGAAAACCGGAGGAAACCTCTGACGGGGCGGCTGCGGTCAAGGAACGTTCCGGATCCGGAGCCCAGGCCGGCGGTGAAGGCGCGGAGAACGAAGAAAAAAACGAAAACAAGTCGAACGATGCGGGCGAAGAGATAATCCGGGATCCCGCGCTCGGCACCAAGGTGGATTTGACTGGATGAGCGGCGTAACACAGTTCCTGATCCTCGCCGCAGTCGAGGTGGCGGGTTTGTTCGCGATTTGGTTCCTCCTTCGTTCGCGAATACGGCGCTTTCTGGAACTCGAAAACCTTCTCTCCGGCGTTCGCGAAGAAGCACGTGCATTGATTATCGAACTCAACGAGACCGCCGATCGGAACGTCAGTCTCGTCGAGGATCGGATGAAAAGTCTCAGGGAACTGCTCGATGAAGTCGACCGTCGAATCGGTCTTATGAAACGGGAACTCGGAACGCGGGCCGTCGAGCGCGAGATCTACGCGAAACTGAATAAAAGGCGTCCGATCGTACCCGGCGCAGTCGAGGAAAATGCCCTGCAGGTCGAGCCCCCGCGCAATCCGACGATGTCGGCCGAGAGTCCGTCCTCTGTCCCCGTAGCTCCCAGTCCCCCTCCCGTCCCCATACCCGAGATTGTGCACGCCGCGGAACGTATCGAAAAGCTCAAATCGCCGCGCGAACAGGCCCTTGAACTCCACAGAAGCGGGTTTTCTGCAGACTTGATCGCCGCGAAAATCGGGGCTACGGTGGCCGAGGTCGAACTTATGATTGAGATGGAGGAAATGCGCCCTGCATCGAACTAGGGCGTTCCCGGTCATGCGGAAACGTATCGGTATTGATTTCGGAACCACGAACTCGCTCTGTGCTTGGCTCGAAGACGATCGGCCGGTGATAATACCGAACGCCCGCGGCTCGCGCTATACGCCGAGCGTCGTTGCACGCTCGACGAAGGGCGAGATATTCGTCGGCGAATCGGCCAAGAATCAAGCCCTGGTCAACCCCGATAGGACGATAGCCGGAGTAAAGCGGATGCTCGGAACCGGATCACTTCTGAGCTTGGGCGATGCGCAGTACAGGCCCGAAGAGCTGGCGGCCTTCATCCTGGGATCGCTCAAGCGAGACGCTGAAATGTTTATCGGCTCGGAAATCGAAGCTGCAGTCATCAGCGCCCCAGCCCATTTTTCTGATACCGAGCGGAGATCGGTTTCCGAAGCGGGAAGGATAGCAGGCCTCGACGTGCAGAGAATCGTGAACGAGCCGACCGCGGCTGCGGTGGCTCGTGCGTGGGAGGCGAGACGGAAAAGCGATGCGAGGGACAGAGGGATCTTCCTCGTCTATGATTTCGGAGGGGGGACCTTCGATGTTACTATTTTAAAACAAGAGGGCCCCGTTTGCACGGTCCTGGCATCCCGAGGAGACGGTCATCTGGGCGGAAGCGACATCGATCGGGAGCTGAGAAGAATCGCCGCATCCCATTTCGCAGGTGAGGGCCTTGACTTGGAATCCGACCGATACCTTGCCCAACAGCTTTCCGAGGCGGTGGAACGGGCGAAAATCGAACTATCGGAACGCAGAGAAGCGAGCATCTCCCTCGTCTTCGCCTCATCCGGCGGACGCATCTTCCATCCGAGCTTTGAACTTAACCGCGAGTACTTCGAGGAAATCGCCGAACCCTATGTGCAACGAAGCATCGAATTGACCGAGAAGACCATTCGGGATTCGGGTCTCGATGTCTCTGAAATCGACGCGCTTATCCTTTCGGGGGGATCCAGCCGTATGCCCATAGTGCGCCGTATGCTCGAGGAACATTTCGAAATACGGATCGAAGGCGGCATAAACCCCGAGGAGATCGTCGCCCTGGGAACTGCGGTCTGGACCTCGATCATAAACGATCCTAAGGCGCTCGGGCTTCATGTGAGGGATGTGGTCGCACGAAGCTACGGTGTGGAAGCCGATAAGGGCGTCTTCATTCCTCTTATACGGAAAAACAGTCCAGTACCCGTGGTGAAATCGCGCACATTCACGACCGTCACCGACCATCAGGACTCGGTCGAGATCCATATTCTGCAGGGTGAGAGCCCCCTCGCCTCAGAAAACCTTTCGCTCGGGCGTTTCCTTTTGTCCGGTATACGTGCCGCACGGGCCGGCGAGCCCCGAATACGCGTGGACTTCGAAATCGACGAATCCGATATGCTGCATGTTTCAGCACGAGACCTCGATACAGGAGCGGCTCAGACCATCAACATCCCAAGCCGGGCTTGTGATGGATCGGATATTCCCCTCGAGGAGCTTAAGAAAAAAACGCGGGTGCTCATGCAAAGGCTCGACGAGCTTCGAATCGGGCTCAAACTCGAACGGGGTCTCGAGGCTGAGATCGAAGAGGTCCTGAAAAAGGCTCGTTCGCTGGAAGAGAAGGCCAATCCTTCTGAACTCGGTTTAGTACGAGCCGAACTCGAGGGATTGGTAGGAGAAATCCTCGCCCGGAGGGCGGAGGCCCGCGAAGACTACGCCATGCTTGGAACGAGGCCTGCATGACCCGAACACTAGAGCGGCGTGAGGATTGTCTTTCAATACTCGGGCTCGGACCGGGCGCGGGCGATGAGGATATCCGTACCGCCTATCGAAGGCTTGTCATGCGTTACCACCCCGATTCATCGGCCGATCCATCCACCGCTCGAAGATTCGAGCGTATCGTGAGAGCTTACAAAATACTTACAACAAGGCAAGTCGATCAGCCTCCTGTTCGTAGTCCCGTATGCAGGTCGATCGCAGATGCCCGAGGGGATCTTTTCGCCCTCGGAAAAATTATCGCAAGTGATCCCGATCCCCGAAAACGTGCACAGGCGGCGCGCGAACTCGGATTGTCGGGGAGATCCGCCGCCTATGTGTTTCTCAGACCGGCGCTCTACGACGTATCGGAAAGCGTCGCCATAACGGCGGTACGGGCAGCCGCCCTCATAGGATCCATGCAAGCGGAAGGAGAAATAGCGGCCCTGTACAGCCGTTCGTCCAGGGTTATGCGGAGAAAAATCCTCGAATCCGCACAGGGGACGGGTGAACGGCTTTTCCGTCAAACGATCGAAGCTGCCAAGCATGATACGGATCCCGCTCTTGCGCTCATGGCAAGGCGACTTGAGCGCGAATGGCGCTATCCCCACGAGGCCTGATGTTGAACGAAAATCTGCGGCTATTATTTATTGCCTTGCTATGCTCGTTGTATATCACATCCTGCTCGACTAAAGAAAGCGAAAATGTTGATTCGATCTCTCCTCCCGGTTCTTTTCCTATAGTAAAAAACAAAGTAACGCTTACCGCGATTGCGCCGACCATTGGTTTTATGAAAGATTGGAAAAGCAACGCAAGTTATGTATGGCGGGAAAAGCTGACAAATGTACGGGTCGATTTTATAGAAACGACAAAGACCGAGGCTCGGGCGAAATTGAATGTCATGATCGCCTCGGGAGACTACCCCGATATTATTTTCGGTATGAGCGGCTCGGGCTTGTCCGTTCAGGACGTAGGGCGATACGGGTCGCAGGGCATATTCATCCCTCTCGATGAGCTTATAGAAAAATACGGAGTCGAGATAAAGAACATGCTGGCCTTGTATCCCGAGGTCAGGAAAGCTATAACAAGTCCGGATGGTAAAATATATTCACTACCGCTTGTCGCGATGGATGATTACCATCTGACCATGCGTCAAAAGGCATTTATAAACAAAAAATGGTTGGACAGGCTCGGTCTCGAAATGCCTACGACGACCGACGAGCTCAGGTTGGTGCTTAAAGCATTCAAGGAACGCGACCCGAATGGAAACGCTCTTGCTGATGAAATACCCATGACAGGCGCAAAGCGGAGTCAGGAAGATCTTGCGATGTGGATAATGAATGCCTTCATCATCGCGGGAGGGCCTGACGAAAGCGCAGATGCGACGCTTAATTGTTATGAATACATCGTAAACGGTAAGGTTTTTTTCAATGCCGACAAAACGGAGTTCAGGCAGGGACTTCGTTTTTTGCACAGCCTTTTCAATGAAGGCCTTATAGATGTTCCAGCGTTGAACCGCGATAAAAGCCAGATAAAACCGCTCGTCGACGGTGGAGTGGTCAAAGTAGGTCTGGTGGCATCACATCATCCCGCCAATTTCTGTCAATTGTCGGATGACATGAACGCGCCTATACATCAGTATGTAGCGCTTCCGCCCATACGAGGCCCGGCAGGAAACAGAACAACGCCTTGGATGATCGATGCTACGATTCAACCGGGCCAGTTTGCGATAACGAATCGTTGTAAAAATCCTATTGTCGCCTTCAGGTGGGCAGATTCATTTTTCAATCTTGAAGCGACATTGGTCGACAAAGGAATAGAAGGTATTCATTGGGCACGTGTATCGCCTGACGAAGATCTTGTCGGAATAAACGGTAAAAAGGCGAAGTACAAGTACTTGAAGTCGCTTACGCTCGACGACAACGCACAGATCGGATTCGGCCCCGGGTGGACAAGAGATATAAAAAACGAGTTCGCAGTTTCAAAGGACCGTTTTTCATACGAAGAGTTTTTATACGAGGCGACAAAGCTCTATGAACCCTACAAGGTGCGCAGATATCCTTACTCTACAGTGTCGATACCGGAAGCGGAATTGAACGAATTCAACGATTTACGAAGAGTCATCCATACATACATCGGTGAATCGGTCGACCGTTTCATCATCGGAGACCTCGACATCGAGCGGGACTGGAATACGTATATAAAACAGCTGAGACAAATCGGGCTGACACGATATCTTCAGATACTCACTGCTGCCTATGAGGCATACTCAAAATGAAACCGTTATATATAGTACGTACTACAAAAAACCGTCCGGTTTTTTTGAAATATGCGTTGACGAACATGGCGATTATGCTCTTGCCTATCATCCTTGCTGCCGTTTTTTATGCAGTGACATCCGATACGATACGAAAATCCGTGGATGACGTGGCGCGGGCACATTTAACAAGTGGAGCCAGAGCTGTAGATACACGACTTCAAGACATTCAACGCGCCGCCGCACAACTGTCGATAGATTATGACATAAATTTCTACCTGAACAAAGAGGGACCGTTGTCATCGATTGAAGAATATGACCTTCGGAAAATATCGGAGAAGCTAAATTCGTTCAAACTAGGCAATGAACTATTGTCTCTTTTGATGATATATTTTTATGGTACGAATTTTATAGCCTACGATTCGGGTTCCTGTATATATGATTCCTTTTACGGTCCTGTGTTTTCTGTCCAGGGTTTGGACTCGGTACAATGGAAAAACTATGTTCTCGGCGCGGGATCCGGTTCGCGAATCATTGCAGGTTTGAAAATCAAATACTCGGATCGTGTCTTTGACAGTGCTTTGTCGATGCATCCGGTCGGCGTGGGCGCTTTCCGAAGAGGTGTTATTGTAGGCATGATTGAGGAGTCGGATATACTCTATCTCTTGGAGGGACTTCAAAGAACATACGGAGGAATAATCGCCGTTTATGATAAATCGGGATCTGTTGTAGCGACAAGCGATGTTGCAAAGGAGCAACAACTCCGTTCATTATACTATGATTATATTTTAACAAATAAAAGTGATAGTACAAAAGCCTCTACTGGAATAAGACTCGAGGCGCAGGGCTTGAGTTATAGATTATACAAAGCAAACTCGTCGGTCGCTGATTGGATATATGTCGCCGCCCTTGATGAAACACATGTTCTCAAAGGGCCCCGTCGGGTCATGTACATCGCAATAATAATACTTGTAGTATGCTTTATCGTAGGGACCTATGTATCTTACTTTTTTGCATTAACGAATTCGAAACCTGTAGACCGTATCATAAACATGATTCTCGGAGAGAGCACTCAGACTATTAGCGGCGGATCGACGAGCGTGTTCCAGCGTGTCGAAGAGGCTATAGCGGGGCTTGCGGATAAAAACCGAAAGCTAGAGGGAGAAGTCCTTTCCGTTTCACTACTTGCGAGGATGAACTTCCTGCAGCTTCTGCTGGCGGGGAACTTTAAAGACAGATTCCGTTTTGAAGAAGAAATGAAGAAAGTGGGCGTCGTCTTGTCGGGGCCTCATTTTGTGATGATTGCTGGAATAGATACCGTGGGAGTATCCGTTTCAGAAGCTGGAGAGGATTTCAGCCGCGCCGTAATGACGGTAAGTTCTAGACTAAGAAACTCGGAATACAA
Source organism: uncultured Treponemataceae bacterium (assembly GCA_964644505.1). Classification (GTDB taxonomy): domain Bacteria; phylum Spirochaetota; class Spirochaetia; order Treponematales; family Rectinemataceae; genus CAZXXZ01. The sequence goes on from CAZXXZ010000008.1 coordinate 50,457, forward strand.
TCTGCTATACTCACCCGGAGAAGCGGCATTCATACTTGCTGTAAAAGAAAATGAATCACCTGTCGAACGGGCGGAAAAACTGACCGAAGAGCTTCGTGCTTCATGTTCTCCGGATTTCCGAGGAACACTGTCGTTTGGAGCAGGAACGGTGGTCGATGATCCTTTTCTCCTCGTCATGTCATACGCACAAGCAGAATCCGCGCGTTCACGGGCGGCTAGGACGGGTAGCCTCGATCTCGTCGCCTTCGGGCGGAATACGAAAACGAATTCTGGTGACCGCTATCCGATAGATCTCGAAGAATCCATCATGCGTGCCGTTCGATCGGCGAACCTGGATTTGTTGAAGACATTGCTTGATTCTTTGTATGTCGGTAACGAGGAAGTAGTGAATCATACAGATATCGATGCCGATCTTGCGGCCGCTCTTCGAGGCACGCTTTTACGACTTTGTGCAGAATTTCCAAAGGAAACATCGAACATGGCCGTACGAATCGATGCTACAAGATCATTGAATCCAAAGGATGCTATTAAAGGAATAGCCCTGCTTCTGGTAGAACTTGCAAATCTCAGGGAGAGTGCAAAAAAGAGTCACAACAAAGTCCTCGCGGAATCCATACGTAAGTTCATTGTCGAGCATTTCGGCGATCCTAATTTGGGATTAGCCATGGTTGCAGACGTTTTTAGAATGTCGGAAAATTATCTGTCGAATTTGTATAAAGAGCAGGCGGGAGAATGTATTTCTGAAACGATAGAGAATGTACGTATTTCCGAAGCAAAAGAACGGTTGAAACGTGAAGGTGAAAGTCTTGAGAAAATCGCCCAGGTCTGCGGGTATCGAAGCGTGGCATCATTCCGCAGGGCTTTTAAACGTGTTGTCGGTCAGTCTCCTTCTGATTACAGGGATTCGTTGATATCCGTGTAGATGCCCGAAAAAGAACGCCGCCCTAAAGGCGGCGTTCTTTCACACATGTTATTTCTTTATCAGCTTTTGGATGAGATCGGCGATCTGTTTTCCGCCGTCTTTTGTGGACAGTTGTCCGAAAGCAACTTTCTGATAGATCAAATAGGCCTCATTATTGAACTGGGTGTCATTGGGCAGATGATCGCCCTCGGGTCTGGTGTGCGGACCTGCGACCTTCATGTACTCGAGAACCTTCAGATCGGTGCCTTCCGCAGGAATAGCAGCGCGGCCGATGGACGAAGCGGAGAATCCGCGGTCATTGCCGAGCACCTTGGCGGCTGCGGGATCATTGACAAGGAAGTTGATGAACTTGGCAGCGAGATCGGGATTCTTGGAATCCTTGTTGATGGTGTAGAACTGACTTGGCTGCTGCCAAAGAGCTTTTTCGACCGCCGCGCCGGGAAGCTCGATAAGCCCGAGTTCGTCCTTCGTAGCGGCCTGCCAGCCTGCGAGCTGATTGGACCAAAGGAACCCGATCGCGACCTTGCCCGCCACGATGGCCGAGGAGTCGGCGTTGTTTTCGGGGAAACCAGCTGCGATATCGGCAGGCGGTATAAGACCGTTTTTCCGATAATCGGCGAAAAGATCGAGATACTTCTGCGCGACCTCGGCGGTGACGCCAGAGCTGTTCGTGGCTGCTGTGTATAGCGGTGTGTTGTTGTAGCCGAGCCAATACCCGAAGGGCGTCGTATTGGTGGACATAACACCGATGTCCATCATCGGATATACGCCTTTCGGCAACTTGCTCTTGAGTGTCACAAGGTAGGCGCGGAACTCGGCATAGGTCATGGAAACCTTGGGCAGGGGGGCGCCTGATTTTTCGATCATGGTCTTGTTATAGACCAATGCGGGCATATTGACGCCGGTCGAGATGCCGTAGAGTTTGCCATCGACGGTGCCTGAAGATATAGCGCTGGGATCGAGAACTTTGGTGTTGATGATGTTGCCGGCATATTTGTCCAGTGGCAGAAGTACGCCTTTCTTGACGTAATCTTTGATGTTTCCGCCCATCTGGATGATGTCAGGACCGGCGCCGCCTGCGAGCTGTGTGTCGACCTTGGTGAAGTGATCGCCGGCTCCGCCCGATGGTTCGGGGTTCACCGCGATCGAGGGATTTGCCTTCATGAAGGCGTCGATGGCTTCCTGGCTCCTTTTTACGCGAGATTCACCGCCCCAGTAAGCCCAGCGGAGCGTTGTAGTCTGCGCGAAAACAAGGCTCGCCCCCATAAGGAGAGCGAGGCAGACAAAACCGAGTTTCCTCATTCATAACCTCCTTGATAATTAAGGGATAAAAACTATCCCTTGATTCCCGTAGTCGCGATCCCCTGCACGAAGTATTTCTGGAGCGAAAAGAAGAGAATAAAGCAGGGAACAAGTGCGAGCACCGACATTGCGAACATGGGTCCCCAGGACGAGATGCCTGACGAATCGAGGAAGAGCCGCAATCCCATAGGAACGGTGTATTTGCGGGGCGAGTTCAAATAAAGTAACTGATTGAAAAAGTCGTCCCAGGTCCAGAGAAAGGTGAAAAGGACAGTCGTTATGAGCGCCGGAGCGGCAAGAGGAATGATAATTCTTCGATAGATGCCGAATTTCCCGCAACCGTCGATCAAGGCCGACTCGTCGAGTTCCTTGGGCAGACTGCGAATGAATTGGACAAGAAGAAAGATAAAGAAGGCGTCGGTCGCGAAAAGCTTCGGAACAACAATCGGAAGAAAGGAATCGAGCCAGCCGAAGGATCGGAAGATAATGTAACGCGGAATGATAGTCACATGACCGGGGAGCATCAGGGTGACAAGCATGACCGCGAACCAGAATTTCCTGCCCGTGAAATGTAGGCGGGCGAAGGCGTAGGCCGTGAGCGAGCAGAAAACGACATTGGCCGCTACGCTAAGACCCGAAATGACGAAGGAATTGAGGAAAAAGGTGTCGAAACCGACAATCCCTATACCGTTCCATCCCTTGACATAGTTTTCCAGGGTAAAGTGTTTTGGAATGAGTCCGGCGTCGCCGAAAATCGCATTACTCTCCTTGAACGAGGCGGCGATAAGCCAGAGTATGGGATAGAGCATGCCGATGCCCACGACGATTATGAAAATGTTTGTTGCAGCCGAGTTGAGCAGTCGAAGCGAACGTTTTTTCATTCTCCGCTCCCGTAACTGACCAAGGATCCTGAAGCCTTGAAGACTAATGCGGTCAACGCGGCGATAATGAGAAGGAGAACCCAGGCCATGGCCGAAGCGAAGCCCATCTCCCAGAAGCCGAAACCTTTCAAATAAAGGTAAAGACTGTAGAACATAGTCGAGTCGAGAGGACCTCCCGAACCGCCCGAGATGATGAAGGCCTGTGTAAACGATTGAAAGGCGCTGATCATCTGCATGACCAGATTGAAGAAGATGATCGGCGAAAGCGCGGGCAGCGTGATCGAAAAGAACTGCCTTACTTTCCCGGCCCCGTCCACCGCTGATGCGTCGTAGTATTCCTGCGGTATCTGCTTGAGACCGGCGAGGAAGATGATCATCGGCGAACCGAACTGCCAAATAGCCAGAAGGATGAGGGTATACAGAGCGTACTTCGGATTTGAGATCCAGGCTGGAGGATCTGCGTTGAAAAGGCCGCGAAGTATCGTGTTGAAGAGACCGTCGGCTGAGAAGAGTTGTCGCCAGAGCACCGCTATGGCGACGGAGCCGCCCAAAAGTGTAGGTATATAGTAGACGGCCCGGTAAAAGGAAATAAGCTTCAGTTTACGGTTCATGAGCATGGCGACGGCAAGGGCGAAGACCAGTTTGAGAGGAACCGATATGAACACATACTTGAAGGTGACGATCATGGAAGACATAAAACGGTAATCGCGGGGATGATCGGCGGTTCCGGTGACCATGATCGCGTAGTTTTTGAGGCCCACCCATTGTGGAGGACGGAGAATATCGAAGTCGGTGAAAGAGAGATAGAGCGAGTATGCCATCGGGTAGATGGTGAGGATGAAAAAGCCGAGAAGCCAGGGAACAAGGAAGGCATACGAAGAGAGATTGTTCTGCAATGCCTTCTTGAAGTGCGGCGTCATCATAAAACTCCACTGCAGGCGATACGTCTGATTTCCTCTGGGGTACTCTACTTTATGAATAGCCGATGGGGTAGCGTACAAGTTTTACGTTTATGGAACAGTTTTTATGATTGATTGAAAGTACGCCTTGTTTCTTTGGTTTTTGATACAAGATACTCGGAGCAGGTTTACAATCCTTCGAATCGATTTGGCGATACTCTTATAAAAACTGGGCTTGTATGTTCAGACTTGATCGTAAGGAAGGAAATGCATGAGAAATCGAGACATTCAGATACGCGACCCCTTCATCGTGACTCAGCCGGAATTAGGACGCTATCTCATGTTCGGCACGACCGATACCGACTGCTGGAAATCTCCCGGCATCGGTTTCGATGTCTATATCGGAAATGATCTACAGAACTGGGACGGTCCCTTCCCGGCTTTTCGACCGGAGCTCGACTTCTGGGCGACCAAAAACTTCTGGGCCCCCGAAGTGCACAGTTATAAGGGTTCGTGGTATATGTTCGCGAGTTTCAAGTCGGATTCGCATGTCCGTGCAACCCATATCCTTACGGCCAACAGTCCGATGGGACCGTATCGACCCCATTCAATAGAACCGCTTACGCCTCCACAGTGGGAATGCCTCGACGGGACACTGTACGTCGATGAAGAAGGGGAGCCTTGGCTTGTCTTCTGCCATGAGTGGGTGCAGGTGCGCGACGGCGAGATCTGCGCCCTCAGACTCTCGCGAAACCTGAGGACTGCGATCGGCGATCCCGTTGTCCTTTTCAAAGGATCGGATGCGCCTTGGACGAGGCCTCACCGTCGAAAAGACGGCTCTCTCGATCCTCTCATGCGAGTGACCGACGGCCCATTTGTACACCGGACACGGAACGGTGGCTTACTCATGCTCTGGTCGAGTTTCTCCGATGCGGGCTACGCGATGGGAATAGCACATTCGGAAAGCGGTTGTATTCTCGGCCCCTGGAGGCAGGAAGAAAAACCGGTCGCAGACAGCGACTCCGGCCATGGTATGCTGTTTCGAGACCGTGAGGGAGGGCTTGTCGTGACCTGGCACTCGCCGAACCAGACACCCCATGAGCGGCCTGTGTTTTATAGGGTCGAGGAAGACGGAGGATCGATCGTCATCGGCGGAAGGATCGCATGAACGATTCGGAGAAGTAAAAAAATACTCGCTCAATAGACGGGGGCGATGAATGCAGGCCCTCCGATGCTTTCGAACGAAGAACCGGTGAATCTCAGAACCTCGTCGGGAGCCGCCGATACTGTAAGAACCTTGGCGCTAGAGCTCGATGTTGTCGACTCGAAACGTCCCTCGACGATGGTGGGAAGCATTCCAATCAGGCTCAAAACTCGACCTTCACCGTCTGTTTCGACCCGAAGGCCGCGGGGACAGGAGAAGATGCTTTCGCCGTCCATATAAGCACAGGCCCCATCGGGACTGCATTCTAGTTCGAACAGACGACCGTTAACGCGTCGAGTATAAACGGTCGTCGCGGATTCCGCGCGATCGCAGACCCCAGCAGGCAAGGGCAGGCAGGAGAACCACAGGCTCCCGTCGGGTCTTGGTAGTATGCCGATGAAGCGCTCGACCGAATCCATAAAGCCGAGAAGTGTCGGGCTGTAGGCCGAGGTATAGCCCTCCTCGCCGGTATAGGGCGAGATGCATTGGCCGAAGTGTTTCATTCGCGAATAAGCTGCAAGGGCCCGTCCCAAGACCATGCACAGCTCGGCGTGCCTGCCGTGCGCTTCGAAGGCATGGCCCGCGCGGATGATGCTCAGCGTATTGGTCGCGCCTCCCCATGTATTATACGAACTTGCGGGATCGAAGCGCGGATCGTCCATCGCGATCGAGGTGAAGGGGAAGCGTGCGAAAAACTTGCGTGTATTGAGCAGATACCGCGAGCAGGAGCTGGCGAAAAGTTCGTCATCGCCGACCTCGCAGGCGAGGACACGCAGAAGAACGTCGGACTGGATTCTGACGAATCGCCCCTGGCTATCGACATCGTAGAAAAAGCCGTCTTCCTCGTGCCAGCACGAGTCCATAAGGCTTCGAAGACTACGATCGGCCTTCGTTTTCCAGGACGCCGATTCTCCGTCAAGCCCGAGCGAAGATGCTATACGAGAAAGATAGAGCCGCTGACAGTAGACATTGGCCGTCATGTCGGGAGCGAGGTAGGGTAAAAGCGGCGATGAAGGGTCGTATCGGGCGGGGTCCTCCATATAACAGGTGTCCGGAACATGCCAGAACCGCGGTGAAAGATCGTGTCCCGTGTCGAAGGCGCAGAAAGCTTCGACACAGCCTGTGTGTCTCGTATCGCGATTTGCGGCGAGCCATGCGTCATTAGCGGCCATCGCTTCGTACATCATGCGGAGAAATGCCTCGCCCTCATGGTTGAGGGAGGAATGAATCCACACCGAACGAGCGAGGGGCGTGACCATTTGGACCTGTCGATACGAGGGGCCGCCGGGAGACGAGTCCGGACCGGGCGGTAAGATTTTATAAGGAATAAGCCCGTCTTCGCGCCTGAACTCCGCGAAGAGCTCGAAGGTCGACCGTGCGACGCTCGGCAAAAAGCGGCAGAGTATTTCGGCGCTTGCCGTCGCCGTGCTCTCGAGCCAGGCTCCTCGATACACGCCGCCCTCGATCAGCATCGGCCTCCCGGATGGCGAAGTGCGCACACAGCTTAAAAGAGAACCGAGGGCACGGTAATAGTTTTCTTGCAATTTCTTATCGCTGACCGCGAAAGCGAGGCCGGATGTTTCAAGTTCGGACTCGATCAAATCCGAAAAGGTTGAATACGATGCATCGTGTTCAGCCGCCGCCCTTGCGAGGCTGATAGGATCGATACCCCTGGACATGAAATGCCTATCAGGCATCGTGTTCTCCCTCGTCCGGTTCAGGGCGGCCGGCGTCGAGGCCGTATTCCTCGATTTTCTGGTACAACGTCTTTCGTCCGATCCCGAGGATTTCGGCGGTACGCGACTTGTTCCCTCCCTGCGCGGCGAGGGTCTCGCGGATGAGAATTTTCTCGGCCTCGGCGAGAGATGCGCCGATAGGCACTCGCACTTCGCGTTCACCGTCGATCGATCGCAGGCCAGGCGGAAGATCGTCGACCCCGATCAGGGGGCCGGACGACATGACAACCGCGCTCTCGATGCAGTTGCGGAGTTCGCGGACATTTCCGGGCCAGGGATAGGAGTACAGGACCTGACGTGCCTTGGGATCGAAGCCCTCGAGCTTCTTGCCGTTTTCCTGTGCGAACTCCCTCAGAAAAGCCATGGCGAGGAGTGGAATGTCGTCGCGGCGATCGCGGAGCGGCGGCACGTGGATGTTGACGACATTGAGGCGGTAGTAGAGGTCCTCGCGGAACGCGCCTTTTTTTATCTCTTCTTTCAAGTCGCGGTTCGTCGCCGCAATGATCCGGACATCGACCTCGATGGTCTCTTCGCCTCCGACGCGTTCGAATTTGCGCTCCTGAAGCACGCGGAGTATTTTGATCTGAACGTTCTGGTTGATTTCGCCTATTTCGTCGAGGAAGAGCGTGCCCTTGTCGGCAAGTTCGAAACGGCCTCGTTTCCGGGCGAGGGCGCCGGTGAAGGCCCCCTTTTCGTGGCCGAAAAGTTCGCTCTCCAAAAGGCTTTCGGCCAAAGCGGCGCAGTGTACTTTGACAAGTGGATGATCAGCCCTGGGCGACAGATTGTGTATTGCGTCCGCGACAAGTTCCTTTCCGACGCCGGATTCGCCCGTTATAAGAACGCTCGCCTTTGTGGCGGAGACGCGCCGTACAAGATCGAGCACTTTTTTCATGCCCGAACTCGAACCGATTATCGAGCTGATGCGTCGCTGGGCCTCGACCTCGGCCTCGAGCTCGAGGTTTTTCCGCGCGAGCTCGCGCGATTCGAGGGCGCGCTTCACCAGGAGCGAGATGTGATCGAGGTTGATCGGCTTTGTGACGAAGTCGAAGGCGCCCATGCGCATGGCCGAGACCGCGTCTTCGATGGTGCCGTGACCCGTCAGGACGATGACCGGGAGGCCGGGGTATTTGCCGACGACGTCCTTGAGCACCTCGTTGCCGCTCTTGCGGGGCATGCGAAGATCGGTAATGACGAGATCGACGTCGCCGCGATCGATGCGCGCGACGGCTTCATCGCCGTCGGCCGCGAGAATAGTGCCATAACCGTCCTGTGAGAGCGCCTCGGCGAGCCCCTCGCGGATGTTTTTTTCGTCGTCTGCAACAAGAACGTTGAAACGCATCTACGCCTCCGCTGTTCCTGCGTCGTCGAAGGGGATGAGCCTGCGCTCCTTCTGCGGTACGGGCAGGCTTATCGTGAACGTCGAACCCTGCCCCGGACGCGATTTCACGGTGATCTCGCCTCGGTGTTCCTTGACGATCTTGAAGGTGATGGTCAGTCCGAGCCCCGTTCCGTTTTCTTTTGTCGTGAAGTAGGGTTCGAAAATTTTTGGAAGATCCTCTTCTGCGATGCCCGATCCGTCGTCTATGACGGAGATGCGAACTTCGTCTTCGACGCGCTCGACTGATAAAACAAGGCTGCCCCCGCCGGGCATGGCGGCGATTGCGTTCTTCGCCAAATTGAGCAGAGCCTGCTTCATGAGACGTTCGTCGAACAGAATTGGAGGAATATTATCAGCAATATGCGTTTCGACGGAAATCCCATACGACTCGGCCTCGGGACGAACGATCTCGGCGACGCCTTCGATCAGGGCTGCCGGATCACCCTCCCGCAGGCTGACGTCCATGGGCCTGACCGCGAAGAGAAAATCGACGACGATTTTGTTGAGGCGGTCGATTTCCTCGTCGATGACGGCGAGATGCCGCTCGATCTTCCCGTTCCCGGAGATCTGTTCGGCCTGCAAGGCCCTGCGAAGAAGTTGCATATGGATCGAGATCGAGCCGAGTGGATTTTTTATTTCGTGTGCCACGCCGGCTGCGAGCGTCGTGAGGGAGGCGAGGCTTTCGGCTCTGCGGAGCTGGGCTTCCTTGCGGCGCTTTTCCGTGATGTCTTCCATGTGAACGATGGCGCCCTCGATACGGCCCCGCGAGACGAGGGGTGTCACCGAAACGGCGACGATGCGCGTCGATCCCTTCGCCTCGAGGCCGAATTCGCGGTCAAGGACCGTCTCTTCGCCTTCGAGCGTGGCGCGGAAGAACTCGGCGAGGTCCTCGTCCTCAACGCTCTGCCACAAGGGCCGTTCCGAGGGATCGATTCCGCCGAGCCTGAGCATGCGTTCCGCGGATTTATTGTAGATGATCGGAAAATGAGCCTGATCGCAGACGACGATGCCGTCGAGCATCGAGTCCAAGGCGGCTTCCATTCTCCCGTTCTCCTCCGCGAAGGCGTACAGGAGCGACCGCATCTGGTCTTCGTTGAGGCGGGGCAGTTTTTCAAGGGCTCGTTCGATAAAGCGTCTCATATCAGATAGCCCCGTTCCCGAAAGCCCTGCTCTCGGGCCGCTCTCCCAATGCTATCGCATAGAACAGCGATTCGACGACGCTCGATGCGTTGCGGTTGAGCGTCTCCCGCCCCACCTGCGCCTCGCGTAGCAGCTCGGCAATGCGGCGCAGAAGCGAAACGCCCTCTACGTCAAGTCCGAGCTTCGCTCGATCGGCAGCGGTATCGCCGACTGTGGCTTCTGGGTGAGCCCGATGGAGAAGATCGGAGAGGATTGAATACAGGGCCGTCAGGAAGTCCTTGAAACTGTCGGAAAATCGTTCGTCTTTCTGACCGAAGTCCTTCGTCGCTTCATACAGCCGGGCAAGTGTCGATTCTGCGAGCTGAACGGGACTCTCGCCGAGATCGGCGGCCTCTGAGGCGAGGGCTGCGAGAGGGGCGCTCAGGGTTCCGGCATCCTGCCTCGAGGCGAGGGCGGCCGCGAGAAAACTGCGGGCGTAGCTGCGCGCAGTCTCGGGCGGGAAGGGGCGGCATGCAGCGAAGAACGATGCGATGCTCTCGGCTCCTCCCGTACTTTTAAAAATCCGCTCGAGAACCAATCGCGCGTCCTCGGCTTTCCTGGGCTTGAAGGTATAGGTCCTCGTCCTGGAGAGTATTGTCCCGATGATTGAACTACGACGAGAGGTCGAGAGAATAAAACGACAGCTCTCCGGCATCTCCTCGAGTATCTTCAGCATGGCGTTCCGCGCGGCGTCCTGCATGTTCTCCGCATTCTCGAGTATCACAGTCTTGCGGCTTCCGAGCGGAGAAAGCCGAGCCCAGGCTTCGACATTCCGCACCATGAAAACCGGAATCGAGTCAGGTACGAGAGCTTCGAGTTTCGCGGCGATCGTCGCTATTTTCTGAGCGACGCTCGTCACAGTTTTTTGAGTGCCGCTCGCCGCACCAGGAAGGACGTCGTCCTTTGAGGCATTCAAACCTGGGGATGCGCGTTCAGAGGCGAAGTCTTCGAGAAGCTCATCGAGTTCACGGAGAAGGGGTGCGGCCTTTGCAAGGCGAGACTCTTCGCCCTCGTAGAGGACGGGATCGAAACGCTTGGTGAGCTTGCGTAGTGCGCGGATGAAAAAAAACGATGAAGCGGAGCCCGGGGATCGATTCAGGAGATCGAGACCGACGGCGATTTCCTCGGGGAAGGTCCTGGGACCCAGGAGTAGAAGATCCGGATGCGCGAGCACGCGGTGCCGCGTGCAGGAGGGGCAGGTGCAGTTCCACGGAGCTCTCGGAGCATCGTCGAGGACACAGGAAAGTGCGCGCGCGACTTCGAGGGCGGCCGTCAGCTTGCCGGAGGCGGGCGGCCCCGAAAAGAGAATCGAAGGCGCGAGGCTGCCGCCTTCGATGTCGTTCGTGAGGGCGGAGACGATCTCGTTTTGACCGAGAAGATTCTCGAACACGGCGGCGTCAGGGTTTCGTAGCCGGAGGCGCTGGAGCCGGCGTGAATGTGGAAATACCCTGGGCGACCTTCGCCACCTCGGGTCCGACGATGGGTAGGATGACACGGCCGAAGGCTGAACCCTTGAGCAGTGCCGAAATATCGACGACTTCCTTCAAAAGCGGTTGGAGAAGACTGAGGCCCACGAGGATGAGGGCGGTGAGGACGATGCCCTCGACAAGACCGAGAACGAGGCCGAGCACGCGGTCGAGGGCGCCGAGCTGAGAGGCCTCGAGACCCTCGCGCACCATGCGGTCGATGATGCGGACGATGAAGAAGACGATGAGGAATATCACGGCGAAGGCGAGTACCTCGGGCAGCGTCGTTATGCCGAGTTTGTCGCGCAGAAGGGCGGCTGCCCCTTTGTAAAGAAGGAGGGCCGCGATGATGCCCAGGCCCACCGATGCGACAGCGAGGATTTCCGCTACGAAGCCCCGCGACATGCAGCGTGCGCCGAGGAGGAAGATCAACACGACGAAAATCCAGTCGAGTACATTCATTTTTTATCACCTATCCTGTCGAGGATTTGATCGGCGATGGCGCTCGCGGCGTCGAAGCCGGCGAGTTCGCGTGAGGCTCGGCCCGCTGCCTCGAGACGGGCGCCGTCGTTAAGAAAATCGTGTATGAGGGATACGAGAGCCTCGGGCCTCGCTTCCTCTCCGACGAGGCAGACCGCAGCCCCGGCGCGCTCGAAATAACGGGCGTTGTCCACTTGGTCGCCGCGGGTGCCCGAGCCGCAGAGGGGTATGAGCACCATGGGCTTGCCGAGGGCGGCGCATTCCCACAGCGTTCCGGCGCCGGCGCGGCCCACGACGAGGTCGGCACAGGCGAGCACGTCGGGCAGCTCGTCGGTGATAAAAGGGAAATATTTATAACGAGAGCCGCGGACGCGAGTCTCCGTATCCATGCCCGAGAGTGCCTCGCCGGTTTGATGGACGACGAAGGCTATCCGTTCGAGGGAGGGAAGGGCGGCCTGGACGAGCTCGTTGATCTGCCGCGCGCCTTGACTTCCGCCGAGAAAGAGCAGCACGGGAAGTCCGGGAGGAACACCGAGGAACGAGCGGCCCCGTTCCGCGTCCCCTCTGCGGATGGCGGAACGAATGGGGTTTCCCGCGACGACGGCGCGGCGGCGAAGATTCGAAGGCAACATGTTTCGTGTGGATTCGTAGCTCAGTATGATCCGCTCGGCCCACAGCGCGTTGAGGCGCGTCGCGAGGCCGGGACTTAAGTCGGACTCGTGGGTGAAACAGGGTATCCCGAGCGAGGCTGCCGCAGCGCAGGGGGGGACGCTGACATAGCCGCCCTTTGAAAAAAGGAGAGCGGGTTTGACTTCGCGGAGAATCTTCCGTGAAGCGGTAAAACCCGCGATGACACGAGCTATATCTGCGAGGTTCTCGATCGAGAGATTGCGTCTGAGTTTTCCCGACGGAATCGTGCGGTATTCCAGGCCGGAGGCCTCGACCGCCCTCCTGTCCGACTCTTTGCTGGAACCGAGCCAGAGAATTCGGCCCGTAAAGCCCTTGGCGCGGAGCATCTCGATGACGGCAAGCCCTGGGAAAATATGGCCCCCCGTCCCGCCGCCCGCGAAAACGATCGTCGGCTGCGGCATGCGTCTTGTGCCCTGCTTGTCCGGCTTTCCGGATGTAGATGCTGGTATCAGTTCACAGCCTCCAGCCCGAGCAGTTTCGCGTATGCCGCGAGCACCGGATCACCCTCGGATCCGGAGAGGACTTTTTTCGCGAGCAGCTTGCCGAGTTGCACGCCCTCCTGGTCGAAGGAGTTGAGGTTCCAGGCGAAGCCCTGGAACATGACTTTGTTCTCGAAGTGGGCGAGGAGGGCGCCGAGGGACCGAGGTTCGAGGCGGCGGCCGTGGATCAAGGTGCTCGGCCTAGAGCCGGGGAAGACCTTGTTCGGGTCCGTGTCGGTTTTACCCCGCGCGAAGGCGACGATCTGAGCCGCGAGATTGGCGTTGAGTTTTTGTCGGCTCGTCGATCCCTCGACCTCGACATCTCCGGAACCCTGTCCTTCGAGAAAACCGATGAACTGCAGGGGTATGCGGTCGGTCCCCTGATGTAAAAGCTGATAGAAGGAGTGCTGGCCGTTGGTGCCCGGTTCGCCGAATACGACGGGGCCCGTCGCATAGTCGAGCACGGCCCCCGATCGATCGACACGCTTGCCGTTCGACTCCATGTCGAGCTGTTGAAGATGGGCGGGAAAACGGGAGAGGGGCTCGGAATAAGGGAGAACGGCTGTGGCTGCCATGCCCAGGACGTTGCGTTCGTACACCCCTATGAGCGCGTCGAAGAGAGCCGCGTTGCGCTTGATATCTTCATTCAGCGCCAACTCGTCCGCCTCGGCCGCGCCGTCGAGGAATTCCGAGAAGGTCTCGGGACCGAAGGCGAGCGAGAGAATGACTCCGCCGACGGCGCTCGAGGATGAATAGCGGCCGCCGATATAATCGTCGATGTAGAACGATGCGAGGTAGGCGGGATTCCGCGCGAGCGGACTCGTCTCGCTGGTCACCACCGCCATGTGTTTAGATGGATCGAGCCCGGCAGCCTCGAGTCGCCGCTTGACGAAGATCTCGTTCGCCAAGGTCTCCTGCGTCACACCGCTTTTCGAAACGAGCACAAAAAGACTCGAGGCGAGGTCGAGACGGCCGAGAATGGCGTCCGCGTCGTCGGGATCGACGTTCGATATGAACCGCGCCTCCATTTTGAAACGTCCCGAGGCGCGGGCCCATCGCTCGAGGGCGAGATAGAGGGCGCGGGGGCCGAGATCCGATCCGCCGATGCCTATCTGGACGGCGGTCGTGAAAGTCTTGCCTGTCGAGCCGCGCAGTTCGCCCGTATGGACCTTGGCCGCGAAGGCGGCGGCTTTTTTGCGTTCAGATTCGTAAAAAGCGCGCATATCACGGCCGTCTTTGACGACCGGAGTCTTCCAGGGGCCGCGTGCGAGATGGTGCAGAACCATGCGTTTCTCGCCCGTGTTCATGATTTCGCCCGAACGCAGGAGCCTGTATTTCTCGATAAGCTCCCGCTCGTTCGCGAGGGATGCAAGGGCGTCCAAAATGCGGTCGTCGACCGGCGATGCCGCCCAGTTGAAGCTCAGACCCCCGCCCATGGGAATATCGCAGGAAGCTATTCGCTCGGGGCTGAGGAGGTCCGAAATCGATGGCTCCGGTATAGAAGCGAGTTTTTTGAAGGCAGTGCTTGTGTCAAGTCGTGTATAGGCTGGCATTCGAACTCCTACTCGTTTCGAATTGATGTATGATACCTTCGCCGGGGTCCTTCATCAAGGCGCGTTCTATGCCGAAAATTGATGTAGGCCTGATTCTCCAGCAGCAGAGTGCAGGTTTCTTCAAGGAGTCATTGTGGCTGTACGCATTGAACGAGTCGAACGTGAGTTCATACTCGGAGCCGCCGCCGAATCGAAGATCGAGATCAGGATCCAGGCCCCCGGGAAGCTCATAAAAAGCAGAATTCTCTCGATAGAAGGCGGAACCCTTGTCCTCGAAATTCCCGATTCCGCCCCGAAGTTCACCCCTCGTTCACGAATCTCCATATTCTTCGACTTTCGAGGCCAGGGAGTCGCCTTCGAATCCTCGGTCCTTTCTTCCTCCCAGGGGAAGTTGAGCATCGGTTTCCCCGAATATATGTACCGCAGCCTGTCCCGGCGCTGGCCCAGGGTCGCGGCGCCGAAAGACCTCGTCGTCGAATTCCTCCTCCCCGACGCCGAGCTCAAACTCGACTGTCCCGAATCGGACGAGTGGACGGAAGTCGAACTGCCGGAACTCAGGGAGGGCCTCGATTCCGAGAGCCTCGCGGGTCTCATTGAAAGTTTCAAAGAAAAAGCCTCGGCCATGTCGAGCGAGGGCAGGGTCGTAATGTATAAAGACAAGGGGCCCCAGGACGCGGCAGAAGAGGCAGCCGCGAAATTCGGCAGAGTGCTCTACGCCCCCTCGACGCTCGGCTCCCTGCCCATCGGCGACCCCTATCCGTCTGGAAGGATCGTGACACTGGCGATGGCCAGCGACCTCGAAGGACCCGCGGCTGCGGCGATGGGATCGAAACTCTCCGCACGCCTCAAGGAACTCGCTTCCGAAGGGATTTCATCCATTCTTTGGTGCCCGATTCTGTACTACCGTTACGTTGTCGGAATGGTGATCATGTCACGGACATCGGGCGCCCTCGATTTCGGGGCCGTCGACCTCGCCTGGGAATTCGCCCGTGTTCTCGCGTATTTCCTCAAACGGCACGGATACTTTGCCGATTCCGGAAAGGGCGAGGCGGCGACCGCCGGAACTGTCGTCGATGCGAGCCCTTCAGGCCTGCTTGTCGCCGTACCGCGCAGGGGCCCCAACTTCATGACCGCCAGCAGCATCAAGCTGAGAATCAGTATCAGAAACAAAAGCCTTGTCTGCACGGCGAAAGTCGCTCGACGCTATGAGGAAGGCGGCATGCGGTTTTACGGAATAGCCTTCTCCGATATATCCGCCGCCGACATGAGTTTTCTTTCCACGGGGCTGTACGGGGACGAGGAATACACCTCGATTTCCGGGGGGGCATGATCAATGAGCCTGGCCGAGTACCTTTCCCTCTTCGGAGACGTTCTTTCGGATTGGCGCGTCATCTTCATCACCGGCATGGCGATACTCGCATGGGCTGTACTGCGCTATGTCGGCATGGTCTACGACCGTCGACCCCGTCCACGTATCCGCCGTCCCATGCTTCGCCCTCCGAAGCCTCGCTCTACGCCTCCGCAAACACAACCCGCCCAGGCGGTTGAGGAAGGCGAGACCGCAGGCGGCGGAAGAAAAAAATAACCGACAATGCGGTCTGCCCGGCGCCGCCGATGAAATCGCTGTTCCGATACGACCCTTCCACGGCCATTTCGAGTATTCACGCACGAGTCCCAACGATCGAGCGGTGTCGAGCGCGCGCGATATGTCGATACGGTCCCATCCTGCGAACGAGGACCAGCAGGCGCAGCGCGGGATGCGAACGCGGCTCCCGCCTATAAGCAGTTCGACCGCCTCGTCCGCGGAAAAGCGTCTGTCGTTCGCACGAACGAATTCGACCAGTTCCGCCGCACCTTCGATGCAAGTTGTGAATCCCCTCTGTCCCGCATGATGCGATCTTACGGTGTGGTTATCATCGCATATTTCTTCGTGTTCGCGTCGATCGCTGTTATCGAAAGAATCGCGTCGATAGCTGTCATCGAAGGAATCACAGCGATCGCAGCCCGAGCACACAGATCGCTTTTCGGCTGGGACTCCGAGAAGTGCTAACAGTTGTTCACGCCTACAGCCTTCCGACGACTCGGCATAGTCGACGAGGGCTTGAAATCGGCCTCGTCGCAGAGGATCAGCCTCGAGAGGACGCAGTCGCCCTTCGCCGGGGACGTGAATGAGAACGGCGCGCGAGGGAAGTCCGTCGCGCCCGGCCCTGCCGGCCTCCTGGAGATAGGCCTCGACGCTCGGAGGTATATCGGCATGGATGACACTTCGGATATTTTTTTTATCCACACCCATGCCGTAGGCGCAGGTAGAGACGAGGATTCCCTCATCCGAAGAAAAGAACCATTCTTCGATGCGCTTTTTTTCCGATCGCTCGAGCCCCGCGTGGTAAAAGCGTATTTCGCGTTCACCGAGTCGTTCCGAAAGCATGCGGGCGGTTATCCGCGTTCCCTCCCGCGATGAACAAAACACGATGAGCGGTCGAGGCATGGATCGCGCGAGTCGTTCGAGACTGTGTTCTTTGCAGAGCGTCAGGGCGACCGAATAATGAATGTTAGGACGATCGGGATTCCCTTCGATCACCCTGAACGATGAACCGCGGAAGATGATTCGCGAGAGGGCCTCGAGCACCGCGGGGCTCGCCGTTGCGGTAAATGCGCTCAGAGCCGGGGGCGAGAGATCTTCGAGTATGGAGCCGAGTTCGAGATACGAAGGCCTGAACGTTTCACCCCACTCCGATACACAGTGAGCTTCGTCGATCGCGATATGGCAGGGCTTCACCCTCCGGAGAAAGTTCATGACACGGGCGGAACTCAGGCATTCGGGATTGGTAATGATGATGCGGGCCTCGCCGCTTTCGACCTGGGTCTCGGCGGACTCGCGTTCCAGAGCCGTTTGCCCGCCGCGGAAGACCGCGCAGCGTATGCCCATAGATTCGAGTCGCCGTCTTTGATCCTCCATGAGGGCGAGGAGGGGGTACACCACGACCGTCGGACGGGTGAGGAGAAGGGCGGGCAGCTGGAAGCAGAGCGATTTTCCAAACCCCGTCGGAAGAAGTATGATCTGCTTGAGCGGCTCCGCATCTTTTTCGGACGAGTCGAGGATGTTCGCGACGACGAGACGCTGATATGGCAGAAGATAGTCGATACCGAACCGCGACCGCGCGAAGGCGGCGACAGGGTCCTCATCCACGCTCATATAAAAAAGACGCCGGGGCCATAGCACAGCACTTCAAATACGGAAAACTATGAGCGGCATCTCGAGGTCGGTCCTGAGCCTGCGTTCTCCTCGGCGTCCTTCGATATGGTCGATAGCCTCTCGGAGCGTTAAAAACCCTTGACCTTTTTGCCGCAGAGCATGTTTTGATAACACCGCAGGCATCCGGGGAAAATGCCGTTCGGGCTTTCCTTAAGTGCTTCACGGAAGCGTATCGCGCGGTTGCCGTTGTAGATTTCGAAGAACGGCTGCTCCTTTATGTTGCCCAGAACATAGTCCGGGTAATCTGCGCAGAAATGCACGTCGCCGTCGTAGTCGATGTTCGCCTGGCTCCAGGGTACCGAACAATGAGTCCGGACGGGTACTTCGAGATCGGCGTAGTATGTGTGGATCTTCTCGGGATTGAGCGCGGGAACGGTGACGATGGGATGGTCCGTCTTCATCGAATGGATGCGCTCGAGAATGGAATACAGTTCGTGGCCGTCTATGCCCTCGTTGTACCCGGTGTCGAATGCCTGAAGACAGGTGATCTCGGTCTCGAGTTCTCTCCGCATGAACGCCTTCTGCTCTTCGATTATGGCCGGATTGGTATAGGTCCCCAAATTGAAAATGTGCCAGGAGAGTTTGAAGTTGTTCGCAGCCTCGGCGAGGCGGTACAGGTCGCGGTAGTTCAGTTTGTTGACGGTAGTAACGATGCCCATGTGCGGCAGTTTGGAACCCTGTCTCTCTTTCTCACGGTTGATGGCTTCGAAGCCTTCGATGACCCGCTTGTACGAACCAGTTCCGCGGATGCGGTCGTTGGTCTCCTCGAAGCCGTCGAGCGATACAAAAAGGCCGTGCCAGCGCGCCCGTACGATCTCCTGGGCCTTTTGGGCGAGAAATGTGCCGTTGGTGTTGACGCTGACGACCAAGCCGGACTTCATCATGTACTCGACGAGGGGGAAGAGATCGGGGTAGAGGAAGGGTTCGCCTCCCCACAGATACACGGTCGGTTTTTTATGCTTTATCTCATCGACAAGCCGTTTATAGGTTTCGAGCGGTACTATTTTCTTCGCCTCTTCGGCCGCGTATGCTCCTTTGAGCACACCCTTGTCGCCCCGCTGCCCGCACATGACGCACCTCAGATTGCACAGCGGCGTGAGGCGGAAATACATAAGCCCGAGTTCCCGGGTTTTGCCTCCATAAAAACGGCGGTCGATGAGCATAGACTTCTTCTGTGCGATAAAGGCACGGGCGAGCTTGATCGCCAGAGAAGGGTTTTCACCGAGGAGTTTCGGCACGAGTGAAAAATTCGTCTTCATGAATCGCTCCCTGGAGTGTCGGCGGCGTTCGCCGAGATCATACGGTCGAGAAACGGTTTTACGAGAACAGGCATTGCGGATCGCGGAAGAAGACGGCCGAACAAAGCCGCCGCCCTGTTGCCCAGACCCGCAATCTTGTATGGACGGTCCGCCTCGAGGGCCGCAAGGCCTGCCCGAGCCACAGCATCGGCGCTCATGCCGGCGGATTCGGAAAACGACCTGTACGCCGGGCTTGTAATGCCGGCAGCCTCGTCGAAGCCTGTTTTGACATATCCGGGTAAAAGGCAGCTGACGCCGACACCTGTTTTTTTGAGTTCGGCGCGGAGGGCGAGCGAGAATGAAAGGACATAGCTCTTGGATGCGGCGTAGGCGGCGAAGTAGGGAAGGGCGAAATTCCCCGCCAGTGAACCGACGTTCAATATGCGGCCTCCGCCCGAGAGCTGCATGTCGCGTGCGAACAAGGCGCAGAGGCTCGTAAGCGCGATGATGTTGAGTTCGAGCATCGCCTCGGTCTTCTCGATTGGAAGGTCTTGACACAGCCCGAAGAGCCCCGAGCCCGCATTGTTAATAAGCAGCTCGACCGGAAGGCCCCTCTCCCGGCATTCGAAGTGCAGACGCCGGGCAGAGCCCTGCGACGAAAGGTCCGCGACGATCGTTGTCGATTTTTTGGCGATCGGACCATCGAGACTCGAGAGGGTCGATTCCAGCCTCCGCCGATCCCTGCCGACGAGGATGAGCCCCCACGAGCCGGCCGATAGTAGCCGGGCGAATGCAGCTCCGATGCCCCCCGAGGCTCCCGTAACAAGGGCCATTCCATACTTCGGTCTGATCATGGTGCATTACAATAAACGAAAGCATCAGTTTCAGGAAGCGCTCGTCCGGCAATCATGTTCGATGCTGTCTCGCTAGAGGCGGCAAACCTTTTCGGGGCAGCCCCTTTTGGGGCATCCCCTTTCGGGGGCAGAGCCCGAGGAGAGGGCAGGGATCTCGGTCCGGGTTCATGCAATCCGGCTTTCGGGCCTTGCACACATGTTTACCGTGACGGTTCACGGCATGCGAAAAGCGGGTCCAGAGTTCAGGGGGAAGTAATGATGCAATATGTTTCTCCAGTATTTCAGGATCGGGACCCGAGGTCGACAGTGGGCGGGGATAGAATCCTAAACGCACTGCTGTTCTGAGAACGTGCGTATCGACAATGATACCGGCTTTCCCGAAGCAGGCGGAACGTATGAGGTTCGCGGACTTTCTGCCGATCCCGGGAAGCTCGAGGAGTTCCTCCATCGTTTCGGGAATGCGACCCTGATGCCGTTCGACGAGAAGCCGCGCGGTCTCAACGAGGTGCCGCGCCTTTGTGCGGAAAAAGCCGAGGCTGCGGATGGTGTTTTCTACCTCGCGGACATCGGCCTTCGCCATCGACGCCGCATCGGGCCAGCGCGCGAAGAGGCCTGGCGTCGTCCGATTCACCTGCTCGTCGGTGCATTGAGCCGAGAGCGCGACCGCACAGCACAATTGGAAACAGGAGTCGTAATGGAGAAGCGGCTTTGCATCAGGCCAGAGGGGGCCGAGAATGGCGAGTACCTCGAGCGCCCGTTTCCGCTCTGCGGTCAAAGAACTCATGCGGCGACTATACCCCCTCCACCGGATCATACACAACGCGATGCGCGGACTTGCAATACTCACGGTATAGGCTATAATTATCGGACACGGAGGGTCGCATGAAACGGATCGCCATTGTTCTCGTTCTATTCGTTGTCGCCGCGGTAGTCCTCACCGCAGAGACCTCCGCTTATTATCCGGTACGGGTCGATGTCATAAAGGTGTACACCCACGGCGATGGAGTCCTCGTTATTCATCGAAAGGGCACGGCTGATCTCGGCCAGTGCTATATTCCGGCGAAATGGTTCACCTCGGGCGGCAAGGCTGAGCTTGTCAGGGGTAACGATCCCAGTTTCCCCTATATGACAGTTTTTTATAAGGACGGCAAATTCAGTCATCTGAGGCTCTATGTCAAGGCGGACAGCCATGACAGCATGTGGGGCGTCCTGAGTCCCGAAGACGGGAAGGGGAAGTTCAACCTGGACGACCTCGTCATCGAATACTAGCTCGGATACTACCGAGATTTTTGTCATTTAACGTCAGGGGCTGGTTCTCGGTGATGGGGAGCCGGCGGAAAGGCATTCGTAATGCGCCCCGTACCCTCCGAACTCCTCGATTTCATCGATCGACACAATCCCTTTTATATAATAGGTCATAAAGAACCGGACGGGGATTGTATCGGTTCCCAGCTTGCCTTGGCCTCATTTCTGAAACGTTCGGGCAAGACATGTTATCTCTGTTCGGCGGGCCCTTTCACCCGGACTGAGATCATGCGCTTCGAAAGCCGGTTCTCCGCGGTAGCGCCTCCCGAAAAGCACAGCGAGCGGGCGGCCGCTCTTATTCTGGACTGCTCAAGCATGCAGCGCATCGGCTCGGTCGCCGAAAGCCTGCCGAAAGTACCCATCGCATTCATAGACCATCACGCAGCGGGATCGGCCTCGGGCGAGGTGCAGTATATCGACGAGACAGCACCATCCGTGACGGTCATGATTCTCCTCTTGATCGAGGCCATGTCCGGGAGACCGACCAAGGAAGAGGCCGAATTGCTTCTTTTCGGCTTGGGAACCGATACCGGCTTTTTCCGGCATCTTGATGAAAAATCAGCGGATGTATTCACCGCCGCTTCGAAGCTGGTGGCCTCGGGAGCCTCGCCGAAGGCCGTCTTTGCGATGATGTATGGCGGCAAGAGTCTTTTATCGAGAAAACTCATGGGTGAAATCCTCATGAGGACCGAGTCTCATTTTGACGGCGCTCTCCTTGTCTCGTTCGTGACACTCGAGGACCAACAGAAGTACGGTCTTGCGAGCAGGGATTCGGACATGCTCTATCAGCTTCTCTTGAGCGTCGAGGGTTCCGAAGCGGCGATGGTGATCCGTCAGGAGAATGAGGCTGAATGCACGGTGGGCCTCAGGGCCCGTCACCGGGTTGACGTGGGTTCCATAGCCGCCTCTCTCGGCGGCGGCGGTCATCGCCTGGCGGCCGGGCTGTCAATAAAGGGGAACTTGATCGACGTGAAGGCTCGACTCCTCGAGGCCTTCGCGCCCTGGTTCGATTCTCATACATTATAAATTTAGGGGACCTCGAAAAACTTCAGTTTTTCGAGGTCC
>CAZXXZ010000009.1:0-71153 GCA_964644505.1 uncultured Treponemataceae bacterium
GCGAGGTTCATTTTGCACAGGCGCCAGGTGGTCTGGTTGCTTTCCTGGCCGTAAATGGAAATGTCGTTGATCTTGCCCCGGTGGCTCTGCACGAATTTTTCGGATTGCACGAACATGCCGCCCGAACCGCAGCAGGGGTCGAAGACGCGGCCTTTGTAGGGTTCGAGCATTTCGACGAGGAGTTCCACGACACAGCGCGGGGTGTAGAATTGTCCGCCTTTTTTGCCCTCGGCCAGGGCGAACTCGCCGAGGAAGTACTCGAACACATGGCCCAGGATATCTGCGCTTCGGGCTTTGGCTTCCCCCAGGGCGATGTTGGAAATGAGGTCGATGAGGCCGCCCAGGCTGGTGGGGTCCAGGTTCCCGCGGGCGTAGACTTTGGGGAGCACATCTTTGAGGGACGGATTCTCCTTTTCGATGTCGTCCATGGCGCTGTCCACGATTTTGCCGATGGTGGGTTGCTTGGCCTGGGAACACAAGTAGGACCAGCGCGCGGTTTCGGGCACAAAGAAGACATTTTCGGCCTTGTACTCGTCCTTGTCTTCCGGGTCGGCGCCGGCGTATTCGCCCCGGCCGCTTTTGAGTTTTGCGTAGAGTTCCTCAAAGGCGTCGGAGATGTATTTCAGGAATATCAAGCCCAGTACGACATGCTTGTATTCGGCGGCGTCGATATTTTTGCGGAGCTTATCGGCGGCTTTCCAGAGCTGTTTTTCCATCGACACTCCTGTTACAGCTTCTTCTTTCGTTGCAGTTTTTTTTGCTTTGGCCATCATGATCTCCCAAAAAAACTATACAGATTCAGAAACCTTGACATGTTCTGTCATTATTCGCAGTGTACCCTTCACACTTGTGGAGGATATCACCATGCCTATCATCGAGGCAAAGGGACTTGCAAAGCATTTCAAAGTGCTCAATCGGAGGGAAGGGCTCGGCGGAGCCTTCCGCGATCTCTTTTCGCGCAATTACCGCTACGTCAAGGCAGTCGACGGCATCGACCTTTCAATCGAACAAGGCGAGATCGTCGGCTTCATCGGACCTAACGGGGCCGGAAAGTCGACGACGATCAAAATGCTCATCGGCGTGCTCGAAGCGACATCGGGCAGCGTCGTTGTCAACGGCTTCATCCCCTACAAGGATCGCTCCCGCTATGTCCGCGACATCGGCGTGGTCCTCGGCCAGAGAACCCAGCTGTGGTGGGACCTCCCGGTCATCGAAAGCTTCAAGATTCTCCGCGAGATCTACCGTCTCGACGCGGAATCGTACAAGCAGAACCTCGAGCTCTTCAAAGAGCTCTTCGATATCGGCGAACTTCTGTCGAAACCCGTGCGGAATCTTTCGCTCGGGCAAAGAATGCTCTGCGACATCGCAGCCGCCTTTCTTCACAATCCGAAGCTCATCTTCCTCGACGAGCCGACCATAGGCCTCGACGTCGAGGTCCGCGCCAAGGTGCGGGAGGTCATCAAGCGCCTCAACGAAATGAAGGGGACGACCATTGTCCTGACCAGCCACGATGTCGGCGACATCGAGGAACTCGCGCAAAGAATCATCCTCATCGACGAGGGCAGGCTCCTCTACGACGGTCTGTCGGAGCACTTCCTCGGCATCTTCGGCAGGTATCGCACCCTCAGACTCGACCTTCACAGCCTGGGTCCCGAGGCCCGCTCGCAGATCTCGTCCGCTCTCGCCGAAGCCTTCCCCGGTGAGGGTGGCCCCTCGATCGGCTCGGCCGAGGGCCCCTGGCTCGATATCATCGTCAATCAGGACCGCGTCGCGCTCGTGGATGTTCTGTCGTTGCTCATGCGCAGGTTCTCGTTCAGCGATATCAAGGTCGAGGAGATCGAGATGGCCGAGGTCATCCGCAAGGTTTACGAGGGGGCCCTGCGATGAGACGCTACCTGTCCATCTTCAGGGCGAGCATGCAGATAAACCTCGCCTACCGCGCTCATTTCTTTTTTCTCATGCTCGGCAACGCCGTCTACATCGTCGTCACCTGGTTTCTCTGGAAGAGCATCTACGGCTCCAGAGAGATGTTGAACGGCATGACCTTCATCGAGACCTTCACCTACCTTTCGGTCGCGATGAGCGTCTTCGTCCTTCTTCAGACCTGGGTCGAGTGGGGCATGTCCCAGCGCATCATCTCGGGCGACATCGTCATCGACTTTCTGCGCCCCCTCGACTATATGGCCATGACGGCCTTCGACATTCTCGGGTTTACGGCGGGCAACTTCCTTGCGATCACCCTCCCCTCGCTTCTACTCATCGTCTTCGTCTTCGGTTCTCCGATCCCTCTCGGCGCGAACATCCTGTTTTTCCTTGTCGCCCTCTGCTTCGCATTCTTGATCAGCTTCCTCATCGACTTCATGACCGGCTCGATCGGCTTCTATACCGAGAGCACCTGGGGCGTCAGCATGACCAAGGAAGTCATCGTCCTCGCGCTGTCGGGAGCCGTAGTTCCAATCAAGTTTTATCCCGAGTTCTTCCAGCGCATCCTGGAATGGCTCCCCTTCCAGGCGATCTACAACGCTCCCTTGCGCCTTCTTATGGACGAAGGCATGCCGCTATTCGAGCGTCTCGGAATCGTCGGCACGCAGGCGTTGTGGACCGTCCTTCTTTTCGCCGCCGCACGAGCCTTCTTTTCGCGATCGTCGAGGGCGGTCACCGTCAACGGAGGCTGAAGCATGAAAACCATCGCATATTACACGAAGATATACTTTCTTATCGTCTCCCAGTACATCAAGGCGAGGATGCAGTACAAAGCCGACTTCTGGATCAGCACGATAGGGATGCTGCTTCAGAATCTCTTGGGCTTTTTCACGCTCTGGGTTATTTTCCGGAGCATCCCCTCTCTCGCGGGCTGGAGATACGAGGAACTCGTCTTCCTCTACGCATTCAGCCTTTTGTCGATCTCCCCCGTGCAGATAGTGTTCGACAACGTCTGGAGCCTGCGTTTTCACATACAGCAGGGATCGTTCATCCGCTATTACTTCAAACCGATCAATATGATGTTCTATTACATGTCCGAAGTCGTCAACATAAAGGGCATCGCCCAATTCATGTTCGCGGTCATTCTGCTCCTCGCCTCGTCGATCTCGCTCGAGGTCGTCTGGGATATACGAACGATACTGGTGTTCACGGGACTCTTGCTCAGCGCGAGTTTTATCATGACAAGCCTGCTCATCATGGCGTCGAGCACCGCCTTTTGGATCACCAATTCGTACAGCATTCTGTCCTTATTCTTCAGGATCAGGGACTTTTCACGGTACCCGGTCACCATTTTCTCGGGCTTTTTCAGGGTATTCTTCACCTTTGTCGTCCCCATCGCCTTCGTCGCGTTCTTCCCCAGCCAGGCCGTGCTCAGACCGGCCGAGGCGGGCTGGGAAGTCTGGCTCACCCCGCTCTTCGGGTTCGGCCTCTTCGCCCTCGCCTATGCGGTTTGGAACAAGGGCACGCATTCGTGGTCGGGGACGGGGAGCTGATTCGTACCGTAATTTTTTTATCAAATGCGCCGGACAGAACCGCCCGGCGCATTTTTTATTTACGTGTTTTACACATTATTTTCAAGGTAAGAGTTTTATATTCCCCCACTGCGCAGGCGTATTGTAGAACTGGTTGTTTCCGTTCCAGATCCACTGATACGCACGCTTCCCATCGGCGCCTGCGTCGTCGATCGCGAAATCGAAACCGAGTATCATGCCGGAGAGGGGTGCGAAGTTGTTCAAAGCTTTCCAGGGGAAGGAAGCCTCGAGGACATACCCGCCCTCGACGGCCGCGGAAGCGACCTCGGCTCCCGGCACCGCCGATTTCAGTTTGCTCCATTCCCAGGTACGAACGGGCAAGGATGCCGCAGAGTCGGCCGGAGCGAAACCGAGCTGCCAATCGGTCGAGCTGAAGCGTGTCCGTGCGGGATCGGCGTTCGGGTCGGTGGAGACACAGATCTCGAGGCAGGCCCCGTTCCAGATCCCGTCGTTCTTCTGCGAGTTCACCGAAGGAAAGCGGCTCTTTATATCGGCCCTGGCATAGAAGCGCTCCTCGTCCCAGAAGAAACGCACTGACCCGGCCAGACCGTTTTTCCCCGCAACCTCGGTGGGCGCCGCTGCCGACCAATCCGGCTTTCCGTCCGCTCCGCGCTTTATTTTAGCTACGGCGACTTCGTTTCTCAGGGCAGCTACTCCGATGCCGGAGACTTTTTTGTACGATGCGTAATTCTGAGTGAAATCCGAAGCCAATCGGGGAACCGACGCAGCATCGGACGCATAGGAAGGCGAGGAGAACACTTCTTTCGCGCCCGCGAGAGCATCCGGCGAATCATTAAGGCGCCAATCCCTTTCTTTTTTGACGCTGAAGTACACGACACCCTTGATACCGGGGAACTTCGAGCCCAGGGTCTTGTCCATTTCCTTGAGCCAGGCCGCCTTCTCTTTTCCGGTGCGTCCGGTCGCGAACTCGCCTATGTACATCGGTTTATTGAACTTGACAATCAGTTCTGAATACGTTTTGGCGAAAATGTCTTCGAAGGATGCGTTGCCGTCGAAGTCGTAGCCGTCGATGGCGATCCAGTCGACATACTCGTCGCCGGGATAGGCTGCGATCGGGTCGTTCCAGTCGGCCGAGGGGACACTCGCGGCGTTCGGGCACCACACCCACAGGGCGTTTTTCCCTCCCGCGCGGACAACGAGATCGTGGACGCGCCTGTACGCAGCGATATATGCCTTGGGGTCCTGTCCGTTTTTCGCGACGCTCCAGGGGTACCAGTCGCCGTTGAACTCGTGGCCCCAGCGAATGAAGACCGGTTTGCCGAATTTCGCGACGGCCTTCCCCCACTCGGTGATGTATGCGTCGTAGGCGCCCGAGTTGATGGTAGCCAGGTTGATCTTACCGTTATCGCTCCAATACCAGGGCTCCCAGGTTATGTTCGGGATTGCCCCGTAGTCAGCGGCGTTTTGCGCGGCCTTGGCCGGGAAGGGATGCTCGAAATCGATGAACCACATGAGCGAAGCGAAGCCCGTTCCGAGGCTCTTCCCGAGCGAGCGAGTCTCGGTCATGTCCTCCGGGCCTTTTTCGGTGAAAAGTCCGAGCCAGATCCGCTTGCCCTCGTTCGACGGGCTCTGGGCCGTCGCGACGAAGGTCGTCACAAACACGCCGAGCATGAAAAAGGCGATGAATGGGTGTTTAGTTATTTTCATATCACAAACCTCCTGTCACGGTTTTTGTCCGTCTTTACCTAAAGCATCCGCTCAGGTTGTGCCCCTGACGACAAGTTCGAGCGGGATAGTCGTCGTCGATGCTTTGAAGCCCCTGGCGATGGCGTCCATGAGCGATTGCGCCATGTTCCGTCCGAGGGCCTTGCGATCGTATCGAAGCGTCGTAAGGCCGGAATGCACCCAGGCCGACACTTCAAGGCCGTCGAAGCCTGCTACAGCGACATCCTCGGGGACGCGCAGGCCGGAGCCTCGGACTGCGTTGAGCGCACCGATGGCCGATTCGTCGTTGGCGGCCACGATCACCCGCGGCGCGGGTCCTTGCGCAAGAAGTCGTGCGACGGATGCTTCGGCACAGTCGGTGCTGAATCCGCCAAGCGCCCTCCGACGCTGTTCTCGAGGCAGAGCCTTTGCGTCGAGATACGTTTCGAAGGCCTCGTAGCGCTCGCGGGCGTCCCAGGCGCCGTCGAGGTCTCCGTCCAACCAGAGAAAGTCCCGGTAGCCGCGCGCCCACAGATGATCCATGAGCATTGAAACAGCCCTTCGGTTTTCAAGAACGTATTTCATGGCCACGTTGTCATCGAAGCCGGGATCGAACAATGCGGTTGGGATCGATTCTGCCATCGACAGAAGCGCCGGGGTCCAGTTTTTTCCTGGGTTGAGAATGACAAGTCCCCGAATGAGCCCCGACGAGATAAGGCTGCTGCAGAGAGAGAGCGAATCGTCCTGGATCGTCATGGCCAGGACCGCAAACCCTCTCTCACTGAAAAATGGCTGAAGACCTTCGAGGAACTCTCCATACCAGGGTCCGGCCAAGCCACGGGTTAACACCGCCACAAGATTGCCCTTCGCACCCTTGAGAAGTCGCGCCGCAATGCTCGGTGTATACCCGAGGGATTGGGCGGCCTTGATCACCCTTTCCCGGGTCTCTTCCGCTATCCGGCCGGTCCCGTTCATGGCATGGGACGCGGTGCCGACCGACACGCCGGCGCGACTGGCGACTTCCCGTATGGTAACCGCAGATCCCGGGTTGATGAAACGTTTCATCATCACGTATAATACAGGCGAGGATGGTTCAAGTCAATTCCTTTTCTTATAGTGAATCAATTGACTGAACTTCAGGGTGTACTAGGATGTTGAAACGTTTTCTCAAAAGCGTCGCGCCCAGCCCATTGCCGCGATCGGCGCTCTTACGCGAGTCGCGCTCGGCCCCTGGACGCGACCGGAACGCTTACCCACGGCCCTGGGAACCGACCGCTCTGTGAGCAGTTTTTTGCCCTGGGAAAAGGAGATACGAGCATGAGAGGTCTCAACTTTGGAGGCTGGTTCAGCCAAATCGACGCGATCGAGGAAAAAGACCCTCAAGCTGTTACTAACAGACGTGCACACCTACAAACCTTTTTACGCTTTGAAGATTTCAAACGGGTAAAAGACTGGGGCTTCGACCACGTCCGGCTTCCCATCGACTGGCATAACGCCTTCGATTCAAACATCAACCCGAATGAAGAGGTCTTATGCCTTCTGGACAAGGCCGTAGAGGGCATCCTGTCCTGCGATCTCGAACTCATTCTCGATCTCCACAAATGTCCGGGCCACGACTTCTACGAAGGTACCACTCGGGACCAGGCCTTTTTCTCCGATCCCAAACGGAGACGAGATTGCCTGCGCGTATGGGAGCACTTGGCCGAACGTTACGGGTGCAAAAAGGGGGTGATTCTCGAAATCCTCAACGAGCCGGTCGCGCCGGATTCGGAGACCTGGAACACCGTCAAGGATGAACTTGCGCAGGCGATCCGCAAAGCGGCGCCCGCATCGACCATTCTCGTCGGTTCAAACCGCTGGAACAGCGCAGCCGAATTCGACAAGCTCAGGCCGATCGACGACGACAATGTCGTGTACAGCTTCCACTTCTACCTTCCCATGGTCTTCACCCATCAAAAGGCGCCGTGGTGTCCGGGCAGCGCCTTCGGCGAAGAGCGACCCTATCCCGGCACGTATACGATCGTCAACGACGGCGCCACCCGGATCGCCTTGGACGAGGAGGGAAGCTGGAACAAGGATCGTCTGGCTCGCTGTCTCGAACCAGTCTTGAAATTCCGGGAACGATACAATCTCCCCGTCGCCTGCAACGAATTCGGGGTGTATATGGGCGGCGCCGATTCGGAAAGTCGCTACGCCTGGCTTACAGATTTCATGGACCTGCTCAATGAAGCCGACATCGGCTGGACGTATTGGAATTATAAAAACCTCGACTTCGGCGTCATAAGCGTCGGCGAGCGGCTTTTCGAGTCCGCCCCGCAATACCGGAATCCCGATCGCATCGACCGAAGGCTCCTTAAGATACTGCAAGAACATTAACACGTAGTAACAAAGGTATGGATGCGTGTCGAGGGAAGAAGGCCCTTTGGCAGGGTAACGATAAACTCGTTGCTTGCCATCCGTCTGTCAGTACTCCACAAGGGCCGGAAACGAGAGTTCGGTGTCGTTCGAGGCCTTGCCGAAGAACACGGAGAACTTGCGGTTCAGGGCGAGGGCGAAGGCGCGGATCTCGGCGCTGACGGCTTTGCATTCGAGGAAAAGCGAGTATCCCTCGCCTTTGACGAACAGGACCTCTGTCCCGGGCCGTCCCTCGGGGCGGGAAAGAATGCGCATCCCCGGCGAGGCCGTGCTCTTCCATTCGGAGGACAACACGACCTGCTCCCTCGTGTACCAGACATTTATGCGATTCGGGTTGCCCTGTCCAAGCTCGTCCTGAGCGGCCTTGAGCGCCGCAGCCTGGTCACGCGAGCTGTCGCCCAGGAGGTATTCACCGGAAAGCGACTGAATCGCGTTTGGGCCGAAAAACGGTAGCCCGCGCTGGGCGAAGGTACCGCGGATCAGAAGCGCGCTTTTCTTTGCCGGCGCGGAGTTGGACTGGGCGAAGACATGGTACGACAGCGCGAATGAAACGACGAGTACCGCAGCCGATGCACAACCGAACAATCTGCGCGGCGAACGCATCGGAATCCGCCTTCACTCCACCGTGACCGATTTTGCGAGATTCCGCGGCTGATCGACGTCTCTTCCGAGCTCGAGCGCGCAGAAGTACGCGAAAAGCTGAAGCGGCACGACCATGGTGAAGGGATAGAAGCGGCTGTCCATCGCGGGGACCGGTACGAAGTCATCGACCAGGGTCTCGAGCTCCCGGTCGCCTTCGACGCCGACGGCGATGACGGGGCCTCCCCTCGCCTTAATCTCTTTGATGTTCGAAATCACCTTCTCGCGCATGCCGTCGTCCGGAACCAGGAAGACGCTCGGAACATCCCCGCTCACGAGGGCGATGGGGCCGTGCTTGATTTCGCCGGCCGCGTAACCTTCGGCGTGGATGTACGAGATCTCCTTGAGCTTCAGGGCGCCTTCGAGCGCAATCGGATATAAAAGCCCCCTGCCCAGGAAGAGAAAATCCCGGCAGCGGTGATATTTTTTTGCTATGGCCTGTATCCTGTCGCGCTGGCCGAGGGTCGTCCGTATCTTGTCCGGCACCGATGCAAGACAGCCGAGGAATCTCTCGCCCTCGCTGCGCGAAAGGTCGCGCATTCTCGCCATGGTCAGGGTGAAAAGATAGAACGCGGCGAGCTGACTGGTGAAGGCCTTGGTCGATGCGACCGCGATCTCGGGGCCGGAATGGACATAGACTCCGCCGTCCGACTCGCGCGGTATGGTCGAGCCGACGACATTGCATATACCCAGGACCTTCGCGCCCTTGCGCTGGATTTCGCGCATCGCGAACAGGGTGTCGATGGTCTCGCCCGACTGCGAGACGGCGAACCAGAGGCTCCCCGGCTCGACGACGGGGTTTCGATACCGCAGCTCGCTGGCGAGTTCTGCGGTCGCGGGAATGCGGGCGACCGACTCCAAAAGCTGGGCGCCGACGAGACTCGCGTGCCAGCTCGTGCCGGCGGCGATCATGCAGACGCGGCTTACTGCCCGGAGTTCGCTCCGCTCCATGTTGAGGCCGCCGAGCTTTGCGGTCGCGTTGTCCTGATCCATGCGGCCGCTGATCGCGCGACTGACCGATTCGGGCTGTTCGAAAATCTCCTTTTCCATGAAGCAAGGAAAACCGTTCTTTTCGATGGCCCCGAGTTCCCAGGTGATGGCGTCGGCCTTGCGGTTGACCTGAGTGTCGCTGCGGTCGGTGATATGGAAGTCAGAGGCGTCGAGCGTGACGACCTCTCCGTCGTTCAGGTAAACGACGCGTTTTGTGCTGGAAATGAAAGCCATGACATCGCTGCCCAGGAGCATCTCGCCCTCGCCGACGCCGACGGCGAGAGGACTTCCGTTGCGGGCTCCGACGATCCGCCCCGGCTCGTCCGCGTGGATGACCGCGATCCCGTAGGTACCCTGCAGATGCCTGAGCGCAGCCTTGACCGCGGATTCGAGATCGCCCTCGTAGTATTTCGCGATGAGATTGGGGATGACCTCGGTGTCGGTCTCGCTGGAGAAAACCACACCTTCCTTGGACAGCATCTCGCGGAGGCTTCGGTAGTTTTCGATGATGCCGTTGTGCGTCACGGCGATCTTGCCCGAGGCGTCGAACTGCGGGTGTGCGTTCGCCTCGGTGACGCCTCCGTGCGTCGCCCAACGCGTATGTCCGATGCCCCAAGTCCCCGGGATGTCCTTGGGCGTCGCTTCTCTGAGCGCCTGTATCTTTCCGACTTTGCGGACCGAAATGAAACTCCCGTTACCGGTGCCGACGGCGATGCCTGCGGAGTCGTAGCCGCGGTATTCGAGCCTTTTAAGCCCTTCGAGAAGAATCGGGCCGGCTCGTCGGGGCCCTGTATAACCGACTATACCGCACATTGGTGTTCCTTATGTATGGACGGATCGTCTTGAACGACCATTCTTACTTGATGCAAGCAGTATATCGCGCTGTTCTCCGGCTGTTCAATCCCGAAACGGCTACCTCATCCCGCGGGCGTACCGGGTGCAGCAGGTGCAGCAGGTGCAGCAGGTGCAGCGAGCGTGGCGGGTGCGGCGGGTACGGTGGGCGCGGCTGCAGGAGAGCCGGGCGAAGGCTGAGTCGTGTTCGAAATGAACTTCCATATCGTGCCGTCCTCCTGGCCGAGACGCCAGAACGCCACCTTTGTTATCGACGCCGAAGAATAAAGAGAGAGCCGGGCGAAGGCGGAAATCGCATCTTCGAAATACGCCCGAACCGTCACTGTCTCGACATACTCGAAAAAGGGGATCAAGCCCTCCCGCTCGATCTTTTCGATGCGTTTTTCGTCGATGAGCGAGGATATCGTCGAGTGCTTGTACGCCCGCGACAGGCTCTTGTCAGCCCAGGCCCGTCCATAAAAAGGGTTGCCCATGACGAGTTTTTCGGGCGGAATCTTCGACTTCGCATACTCGGCGATCTTCGAACACCACTCGAGCGAGGCTATCGGCCCGGGGGCGCTCGAACTCCAGTGCTCGTCATAGGCCATGACGATGATACGGTCGACGACTCCCGCCAAACGGGCGTAACCGAAGTAATCCGTCTTCTCGGTCATACGCGCTGGCAGGGCGACGCTGAGAGTTTTTTCCCCGAGCTTTTTTTTCAGATCCGAGACGAAGGAGAAAAACGCGTCGTAATCCTTCGACAGCACGGCCTCGAAATCGAGTTGCACGCCGTCGTAGGGAAGTGAAGCTTGTATAATATCGGTAATGAGCTGATCCCGGAACGGCAGGGCCGGATCGAGGCAGAAATGCGTGAGCGCATAGTTGCCGATCTCGGCCACCACGAGGTGGGTCCGCGCTTTGACGCCTCCGAGCTTCTTACGGTCGGGGACGCCGCTCAGTTTTCCGTAAGAATCGATGGAGGCGCTGAAATGACAGAGGTCCGTAATGGGAAAGGCGGTATCGATGTATTTTTCCTCGCCGGACATGACATAGGCCCATACCTCCGAAAACGAAACAGGAGTCGGCACGCTCGCGGCGGGGGCCGGGGCCGCTGAAGCGGATGGTGATCCGGTCTGGGCGGCCCCGCCGCAGGCAAGACAGGCGATGAGAATCAAAACGGTGTACCGGCGTCGCTGCATAGCATCCCTCTCTCTTCTGTATCGGACAAACAGCCTTCGAACGCGACAGTTTCGCGTTCAAAATCTGTCAGCCGGCGGAAGCGAGAGAGAGAAAGTCGTAGCTCGTCTCGACGAAGTATTTCAGATCGTAGTCCTCGTGAGTCACCACGATGAGGATCGTCTCGTTGTCGGCCATGTAGTCGGTCAGGGCCTTCATGACGAGCCCGCGGGTCGCGAAATCGATGTGCGCGAAGGGTTCGTCGAGGAGGAATACCTCGGGTTTGGCTGCGATCGCGCGGGCGATGTCCATTCGCTTCATCTCGCCCGAGGATAGGCTGCGCGGATAGGCGTCGAGGAGGCTGCGGGGCAGTCCGATCATGTCCATGCAGCGCTCCAGATCCTCCCGCTCGCGCAGGTTGCGCCGTCTGTCGCGCAGCCCGCCCCGTGCCCGGGCCGCCTCGATCTGGCGTATTGATTCACTGATGCGGAGATCGGGGAAGAAGGCGAAGCGCGAATCCTGCTGAACGATCGCCATCTTGCCGCGGAAGGGAATGAAGGCGCGCGGGTCGTGGCCGCGCTCGTCGGGCTTCAAACGCACCAAATCCATGCCGTCGAGCTCGATCCTGCCCGATGTTCCGTCTATGAGCCGCAGTATCGCGCGGATCATGCTGGTCTTGCCGCAGCCCGAGGGTCCCGTGATGCCGTAGATGGTCGATTTCTCGAACTCGACGCAGAGCCCCCTGAAAGCCTCGAACTCGCCCTCGCCCAAGAGGAGCCGCTTCGTGTAGCGTTGTGCGACATCGCGCAGGCTGAGCCCGGGCGCGGATTCCTTGGCGCTTCGCGAGCGCTCGAAGCCCTTGCTTTCCGGAACCCCGGACAGGCGGTTCAAGGTGTGATTCTCGAGGGAGAGAACCGAGTCGACATTCAAAGCACGGACGAAATCGAAATCGTGGCTCGCGACCAGAACCGTCTTCGTCCGGTCGCCGAGAATTTCGTCGTTGAGAAATTCTATGAAGCGGCCGCGCAGCTGGCGGTCGAGGTTGACCGTCGGTTCGTCGAGGAAGACAAGCCCACCCTTGCGCGCAAGGAGGATCATCAGGGTTATGCGCTGAAGCTCGCCGCCCGAGACTTCGTCGGGATAATGACGCGCGAAACGTCCGAACTCGATGCGGAAGCGTTCGCGCAGCCTGCGTTCGATGAGAGCGCCCGATTCCGGTGCCAGCAGCTTCTGATTCTGTTCGATCGTCAATGCGGGGTTGAGCGACTGCGAACTCTCGGCCGGAACGTACACGAGTCCGGCTGCCATGATACGGCGCCACGAGAGCCGGCCCGTCTTGACGCCGCCGCGGTATGCGCTTTTACCGTGCAGGCTCATATCGCCCTTGATCGAAAAAGGCGAAGCGGGCAAAAGCCCCGAAAGCGCCCTGAGGAGCACGGATTTCCCCGAGCCCGTCTTGCCGATGATCGCGGTGGAACTTCCCGGATCGGGGGCGAAATTCTCGATATCGAAAAGGAGACGAGGTCCGAGGGAGACGGCGAAGTTTTCAAGAACCAAAGGCCTGTCGTTCATTCTGCGCTCTCCTTACGTTCACCCAGGGCGAGGACAAGAGCGAGGCTGATCGCCGCGATCGCCAAGGAAGGCAGCCAGAACAAGATCGGCTTCCCCCCGGGGAAGAGGGCGTCGCGGTTGGCCGCGATGAGGGCGCCCGGGCTCTGATGAGCCGGCGTTCCGTAGCTTCCGAATCCGAGTTGAATGATGAAACCGAAGGACGTATCGAGCACCAGGGTCTTGAGCAGTATTCCGGCGGCGACACGCGAGATCGCTCCGCGCATCGTCTTCGTCCTCATGAGGATGCGGAGAATCCTCGATTTTCGAAAGCCGTATGATCTGAACGACAGACTGTACTTCCGATAATACAATTCGCCGAGCGGTATGGTTATCCCGCGGACGGCCTCGGGGAGGACGACTGCGGTGGCCGCGAGAATGAACACGATGAGCGACACCGCCTGCGAGGACGACTCTCCATGCTGCGCAAGATAGCCCGAGACCGGCGCATAGCAGAAGAGGGCTATGAGTATCGCCGGCACCGATTCGACAGCCTCGAGGATGCTCGAGGTGATTCTTCCCGCCGTGGGCGCGAAAATACCCAGGTACCCGAGGCCGAGGGCCAGACAGAGGGCGAAAAGCGCCGTCGCGGCCAAGGTAATGGCCAACTGCCTGAACGACGAAGCCAGATCGGCTAGATACTCCGGAGGAAACCCGGAAAAGAGTCCGCCGAAAAGACCCGTGTCGGAGGGAGGGAGCCACGCGACGACAAGCGGCGAGGCCAGGGCGACAAAACATATAGAGAGCAAAAATCTAGGCCGCTTTTTCATACCACCTCGGATAGACGAGGAACAGGACCGTCCTGACGATGAATGCGACGATCGCGTTCAGACACAGGAGCATGAACACCGATGCTACGAGAAGATCGGTGTTCCGTTCGAGCAGGGCGTCCATGAGCGAACTGCCGAGCCCCGGAAAAGAAAATATAATCTCGGCTATGGTCACTCCGCCGATGATCGCCGGGACCTTTCCGGCCAGGTAGGGCAGAAAGCGGGGAATGCTCGAGGACAAAAGGTAGCCCGAGAGCGTCCCCGGGAGGGGAAAGAGCCTCCCCAGCGGCGTTCCGAGCGTTGAGAAGACCATCGCGTGGGTGGATTCTGCCTGCCTTCGCATGTCGGCCACGAGAAAGCGCGTAGCGTCCCAGCCCAAGCCCCCGGTGAAGACGGCGGCCGCCGCGATGAGAAAGAACGGCGCGTCGCTGCCGTAGTCCTTGCCGAGGACCCACAGACCCACGAAGAGCGGCACGGCCGCGAGGCCGCAGGCTGCGAGCTTGAGCGGCGCTATGATCCTCGATTGGGCTTTCGAACCGTAGGCCCGCGAAAGATGCTCGGCGCTCGTCGAGAGCGCCGCCCCAACGAAGGCCACGAAGGTCAGGAGAATCACCGAAGCCAGCGCGAGAGGCAAGGTGACCGCGGCGCCGGAGGCGATAATACGGCCGGCCGAAAATCCCGGATGCTCGGCCGAAAAATCGGGCGATCCGGAGAGCATGAGGAAGAAGGACCGTCCCGCCTCGGCGTAACTTTCGGCGCTCGAACCGATGGACGCGAGGTAGAGCGCCGAAAGCGCGGCAGTGCCCGCTATCGCGAACAAAAACCCTCTGAGCAGAAGCTCGTAGAGGAGAAATTTCGCGACACGCACCTCAACTACCCGCCAGCGACCAGTCTTCGGCCGAAAGGAAGGGGTTGTCCGAGGCGATCGCCACGTCCTTTATCCCCTTCGAGTAGACATCCTTTTCGAGCGTGCAGAGGTACACGGCCGGCGCGAGCTTTGAAACGCGGTCGTGGATGTTCCGCGTCGCCGCGACCCACTCCGAAGCGACGACCGAGCGGTCCCACTGATCCAGAAGTTCGTCGAGCTTGCTGTCTCCGATACCGTAGATGTTATTGCTCCCGTCCGATCGGTACCATTCGCGGAGATCGGAATACAAATTGTCGAAGCCGTCCGAGTAGACAAGGGCGAGCTCGTAGTTTTTTTCCGAGAAGACGAGTCTCTTGAAGACCTGGTCGCCCGTGCGCTTCGGCACGACGGTCACGCCGATTCTTTTAAGCTGCGTAGCGACGCCCTCGGCCATCTTGGCGCCGAAATCGCCGAGCGAATCGGGAAATAAAAGATTCACCGACTTTCCGTTGATTCCGCCCGCGACCGCGAGCCGCTTGGCGAGGCTGATGTCGAGGGGGTTGGGATCGGGGAGCCGCGCGAGAGCGTATTCGGGGAGGTTGCGCTCGAAAATATCCGAGGGGAAGGGTCCGTAATTGATAACGACACCCTGTTGCCGGTCTGTTATCGAAGGCACGAGCGAAGACTTGTCGAGCGCGGCCGAGAGGGCGCGTCGTGCTTCGACCTTTTCGAAAAGCGGCGACTTGGCGTTGATCGCGATCTGGTAGAAAGCGTAGGGCATGTACCAGTTGATATCGATGCCCGGTATCTTTTCGGCGACGGGCCGGTCGAGGGGCGAGGTCTCGAGAACGAGATTGACCCTCCCCTTCCGAAGCTCGTTCATACGGATAACCGGATCGACCATCTTGCGGATGACGAGGGTCGAGGCCTGCGGCGGCTTCTTGAAGTAGGTCGCGTTCGCCGCGAAGCTGAGCCACTTGCCGATTTCCCAGGACACCAGCTTGTACGGCCCCGTGCCCACAGGCTCGACCGCGAAGAGCCTTTCCTTCTCGCCCGCGCGCAGGTTTTCGGAGAGCTGCGCGCCTTTGTATTTCGAAGGGATTATTTTGAAGGAAAGCACGGGATAGACGCGGAAGGGCGGTATGGGCCTTCGGAAGACGATGGCGACGGTCCAATCATCGATCGCCTTCACGCTCTCTATGAAT
Organism: uncultured Treponemataceae bacterium; assembly: GCA_964644505.1. Lineage (GTDB taxonomy): Bacteria > Spirochaetota > Spirochaetia > Treponematales > Rectinemataceae > CAZXXZ01. Next base: position 15,665 of record CAZXXZ010000009.1, read on the forward strand.
GACGAGAGATACTCTCGTTTCGGCGATCGGTTCTCGGGCAGGACATAGGCGTTGAACGAAAACACCACATCCTCCGCCGTAAATTGAGTGCCGTCGTGCCACGAGACCTCGCGCAGCCGAACGGTGTAGGTTTTTTTGTCCCTCGGATCCTGCTCGATGCTCTCGGCGAGCGCAAGTTCGGAGCTTATGGCCCCCGAGGCTTGATCGACCTCGAAATTGACAAGGCCGTCGAATACGAGTTCGTCTGCGTTGAGACCGGCCGCATTCTGATCCAGGATAGGATTGAGGGAATCGGGCAGATTTGCCGTGCCCACGACGATGCCCTTGGGCTCGGGCTTCCACAAGAGGGCGAGCGCCGCGGCCGAGAGGGCCAAGGCCCCGGCCGCCGCTATGATGACGATATTCCGCTTCTTCATGAAAATCACCTCTGCCGCGCTATGAATGAGCTGTAAATGACGACCTCGCCTTGATACGCAGCCTGCTTGCCCTCCTGCACTTCAATAAAGTACAGGCCCGAGGGAAGCTGCGCTCCGGCGTTGAGCACGGGCCAGGACTTCCCGACCTTGTAGCTCCTGTTGACGAGATCCTTGATGCCGTTCTTTCCGATGAGCGATCCGGACTTCGTGTTTTCGGCGAAAACCCTGATCGTCCTCTCGTCGCCGACCGTGACGACAAGATCGTTCATCGCGCCCTTGGCGATCTCCTCCATGCCCCACCAGTACTCGGGGCCGCCGCTGGTCGCGCCGCGGAACACGGCCGGGCGGCTCTTCTGGTCGTTGCCCTTGGTCCCCGGCTGGGGGTTGAAGAGGCCGATGAGGAGCGGCGACACGGGCTTGCCGCGGCTCGCGATTTCCTTCGCCGTGCGGATCTCGGCCTCGACCCTCGCGATACGCGTCTCGAGTTCCTTGCGCTGCGCGTCGACCTCGGCGAGCATGGCCGAATCGATGACCGCAGGGAATCGTTCGTGGAAGAGCTTGAGTTCCTGATACTCTTTTTCGATATTCGCCTTCTTCTCCGACTCGAAGGCGAGCATCTCTTCTTTTGTCATCGTCCCCACTTTATCGCCCTCGGGGACGCGGGCGAATTCCTCGCCGATGCGGTCCTTGAAGGAGTACTGTCGTTCGCGCAGGCGTCTCTCCATCTCGATGCGCGAGTCTTGCCGCTTCTTTTTTATCCGCGCAGACTCGGCGCTCACGGCCGCGGTCTCGGAAACGCCCTCGCGTTGGGCGGATTCGAGGAGCGCAGACTCGGCCTTCGCATACGAGGCGGCCGCGCTCTCGTAAAGACCTATTTTCGTGTAGAACTCCTCCTCCGAACGAGCCTTTTCGAGGGTCTCGTCGGCCTTGCCCGTCGAACGCTGAGCCGTCAGAAGGAGATCTGCCTCCTTGAGCATGAGCGGTAGCTGATATACGTCGCCGTAGTCGTTGACGGCAGACTGGGCAAGCTCTCGGGCGCTCGAGGTTCGGCGCGCGTCGAGAAGGGCGCGCACCCGGTCGGCTGCGGTCTTCGCAGCCTTGTCGCGAAGCTCGGGCGAAATCTTGAGCTCGGGCGGGAACGAGTCCAAAGCCTTGCGCGCCCGGCCGTAGGCCGCATCGAACTTGGCCTGCTCTTCGATTTTCGCGGCAGCAGCCGCGTCGAGGTCGTTGTTCAGTCCCGCGTATGCGTCGATATAGCCCACATATTTCGCTCGCGTGGCGGCGTCTTGAATCTGGTTCCAGCTCTCGCGGGCGGCCTCGGGCTCCTTCTTGTTCCAGGCATCGCGGCCCCGGGTGATAAGTTTGTCATCGGGCAGGGCCTGAACATTTTTCGTAGCGCCCTGCGGCGCCGTCTGGCAGGAGAAGACCATCGTGGCGGCGATCAAAACGACCGCAGTCACGGAAATCAGCGCAGCGACACCGCCGCGGAAAGACTTACTCATGCTGGACCTCCATCACAAGTCTGAACCCCACGTCGGGGTATCCCTTCGCCGCGTCCAGGCTGCGCCTATTGGAGACGCGAAGCTCGTTCGGGCCGTCCATCCAGGAACCGCCCTTTACAATGTAGTACACGCCGGGGCTTCCGTCAGAGGCGGGACTCGTCGACGTCCACTGCCAGACATTGCCCGCCATGTCATAAAGACCGTAGGCGTTTTTTCCGGCTTTGAAACTTCCGACCGGCGAAGGGCCGTCGAAGCTGCCGTTGCCGTTGTAGTTCGCAAGAGCCCCGGATGTCGGCGACTGATCGCCCCAGGGGAAAATAGAGTCGGCTCCGCCACGCGCCGCGCGCTCCCACTCCTCCTCGGTCGGAAGGCGCTTGGGTTTGCCGAAGCGGGCCGAAAGCCATTCCGCGAAACGCTTAGCGTCCTCGACGCTCACGCCGATGACAGGCTGATCGGGAGCCCCGTAGTCGGGATGATCGATGAACTCGGGATAGGACGAGGCGGGAGCGCCCGTATCTTCGAGAAATGCACGGTACTGGGCGTTGGTCACGGGATAACGGTCCATCAAAAAAGCGGCGACCTCGGCCTTCCGCGGCGCCTCCTTCTTCCTGTCGGCCTTGCGATCCTGCGGGACGGCGCCCGCGTTAAACGATCCGCCGGGAACGCGCACCATGTCGTAGAACGATGCTTCGATGTCCTCGAAGAAAAGATATGAAAAACTCGCACCCGACTTGGCGTCCAACAAGGCTAAAAACTCGGAAGAAGGATCTATCGCGGCGAATGCAGTAGAGACTTCAAGACTTACGCGATGATCCGTGAGCTTCGAGCCTCCGACGAAGGATACATGGGCCGTGCCCTTATCATCGAAGACCAAGGTGCTTCGCTCGGACAGTCCGGATTCGCTTTTCCATCGAACGAACGCCCTCGCACCCGCAACAGAAAGACCGTCTTTAGAAACGAGCGTAACCGTCATCGAAGTGTCGGCATCGATAAGGCCGGATTTAGGCTCGGCCTTGAAAGCCAGACCGGACACGACATTCCTGCAATATTCCTTGACGCGGTCGACAAACAGTTTTTCGCTGTTTTCCGACTCGGTTAATATGGTGTACAAACCTTCCTGCGATACGCGATCGATGATGCGCACGGCGGCCGAAAGACGATCGGAAAGCGGCATCTTCGCGTCTGTGGTAATACCGGCAAGACGAGACTGAAGCTCCGAACGGATCGCCGAGCGGCGGGAAGCCTCGATGGTTTCCCATTCCGTAAGGGGAATTTTCACGACGACACGGTATGTCCCTTCTTTTTTTTCTTTTATAAAGGGCTTGAGTTCCGGAAGCACGGCGGACTTCTTCATCTCGTCGGTCACGGAAAAACTATCCGCCGCCTTTCCTGAAGAATACGCAAGACCGTTCGAACGCAGATTGTCGCGCGCTGCGGCGAGAGCCTGATCGAAGGTCGGCCCGACTCCCGATCCATACAGGTAGGCGGGATCCCGTTCGAAGGAATCGAAACGGGCGCTAGCACATGACGTCGATACTACGGCGACAACAATGCCCAGGACTGCGATCCCCAGCATCCGTGTGATACTCACGTACAATTTCATCGATACTACTCCTGATGCTGTGTGCATCATGATATTTATGCAAGTTCCATGCCATAATGAAGACTGAAGAAAATACAGTGTATTTATTGAATATTTTGACGTTTTATTCTGTTCTAAAGGGCACTGACAGTGGTCTTGCAACAATTTTTGTTATTTTCGATTACGCTTTTGTAAGTTCCTCGAAGCTTGTTGTACCCCTCCAGATGCCCAAGGCACATGTCCGCTTCTCTGCCTTGGAGTAGGCGCAACAAGATTCGAGGAAGCCCCGATCACAGGAGGGGAATGCCTGCCTTCGCGCACTCCTCGCGCATGGACTCGGGCCAGATCCCGACTTGTATTTCGCCGATATGGGCCTTTCTGAGAATGTACATACATAGCCGCGACTGACCGATACCGCCGCCGATCGAAAGCGGAAGGCGTCCTGCGAGTAGTTCTTTGTGAAAGTATAATTTTCTCCGCTCTTCCTTGCCGCTTATTTTGAGCTGGCGCTCGAGCGCGGGAATATCCACGCGTATTCCCATGGACGATAGTTCGAAGGAGCGGCCGAGAACCTCGTTCCAGACGAGGATGTCTCCGTTGAGGCCTTTATGTCCCTCGGTCGTGGGCGTGCTCCAGTCATCGTAGTCGGGCGCTCGGCCGTCGTGGGGTCTGCCGTCTGCGAGCTCTCCTCCGATTCCGATGATGAACACGGCGCCGTATTCTTTCGCGAGAGCGTCCTCCCGTTCGCGGGGGCTCTTCCCTGGATAGCGGGCGAGGGCGTCTTCGGCATGCACGAAGGTTATTTCCTCGGGTAGTTCGAGGGGGAGAACCGGATAGAGATCGTGCATCCGGAACTCGAGACGCTTGATGGCCGCGAAAATCTTGCGAACCACCAGCTTCAGGAAATCGAGATTCCGTTCCGACTCGTCGATGACACGCTCCCAGTCCCATTGATCCACATAGAGCGAGTGAATCGCATCGAGTGTCTCGTCGGCCCTGATCGCGTTCATGTCGGTATAGAGCCCGAAGCCTCTTTTGAAGCCGTATTCCGCGAGCGCGAGGCGCTTCCACTTCGCGAGGGAGTGCACCACCTCGGCACGTTCATCGCCGAGCGCCTTGACGGGGAAGGAAACGGGCCGTTCGACGCCGTTGAGGTCGTCGTTGATGCCGGTGCCCGCGAGAACAAAAAGAGGCGCCGTCACCCTGGTCAGGTTGAGTTCTGTGGCGAGGTTCAGCTGGAAAAAATCCTTAATTTCTTTTATTGCGCGCTCGGTCTCCCGCACGCCGAGCAGAGGCTGGTACGACATGATTCTCCCCTCGTATGATGTTTTTATTCGTACATCTCGACGATAGTCATGGATGAGCGGTTCGATGTCAATATGCACATTTAATGACAACGTCGAAAAAGATTGATTGCAAAACTCAGAAATATGCGGGATTATCAAAGAGAGCGCGATCGATGTCAACGACGGGGGTGTCATCGTTATGAACATCGGGCTTAGCGTGCTTTTTGCATTAGCCCTGGCAACCGCCCTGCTCTTCGCTTCGCTCTACCTTCTTGAACGTTCCCGCTGCATCCGGAACCGCAGTGTACTCATCCACGAACTTGCGGCTATGGCGGAGCCTTTGGCCAAGGTCTCGTTCGGTATTCTGAGTCAGAGGATGGAGAGCTCGAGGGAGACTCCCCGTCTCGATAAACAGGTTTCCGAGGTCCTGGCGACGATCCGCGCCAATTTCAACAGAATCACCAGCGAACCCTTGAACCGTCTGTTCTACATCGGGACGGACGCATGGCTCGACGGCATCGCCTGTGCACGATGTATCGGAGACGAACTCGGCGGGAAGGGCGCGGTCGCGGTCGTCGTGACCTCGAGCCTCGGTGTGCTGAAGATGGCGCAGCGGTACCGCAGCTTTGTCACATGCATGGCGAAGGAGTATCCCGGTATTCGGGTGACAGAAACCCTCGAAGCACGGGCCGACGCCTCCAGGACACGCCAATTCGTCCGCGAGCGGGCGGCCGGAATCGATGCGCTGTATGTGACCGGTAATTCCATGGCCGGTGGCGCGGCGCAGGGCATTGCGGACGCCGGAAGGGCCGGTTCGGTTTTCATGCTCTGCCACGACATCGACGAATCGATCGTCAAATATCTCCGCGAAGGAACAATCTCCGCGACCGTCGCCTGCAGTTCCTACGCCCAGGGGCGCGACTCGGTCATCGGTCTTTTCAATCATATTGTCTCGGCCTGGAACCCGATCCAGACGCGCATGATGGTCGAACTCAAGATCGTAAAGCGCGGGGATATAGAAACATACTGGGATGATTCTGCCCACGAACCGCTGCGCACCGCTCCCTTCGCGCCGACGGGTATCACACCGATCAGGGCAGCCGATCGGGAGATCCGCATTCTCGTATTCTGCGAAGATTGGAACCAGTTCGTCGCACAGACCAAGGCGGGCGTCTCCATGGCGGCCGAGATACTTCGAAGCTACAAGGCCTGCATCATCGAGCACACCCTCAATCAAATCAAACGGCCGCCCCATGAAGTTATAGCCGAAGCGGAGGCGGTGATTTCAGCCGAGAGAGCGAAAGGACTCGACGGCATCGTGTCCTTCGTCGGTATCGAGGACATGGTTCCCGTGCTCAATCGCGCCGCGGCGGCAGGCATTCCCATCGCGACCTTCGATTCGGAACCCTTGAGCCTCAGGAGCATGATCCAATGGCTGCTCCAGAGCGCGAAGCAGCTTGACCGTTTTTCCGGCGAGTACGAGGCCGGCCATCTGGAAATCGACCAGGCTATGCACGAGACCCTGCCCGCGATCGAAGCGATGGTCGGCAGAGCCAACGAGGAGGCGCGTCTTGCGCGGGATGGGGCCGATTCGGTCGCCAAGCTCTCGTCCTTGATCGACAGAACTTCGGAAGAAGAACAAGGGCAGGCGAACACCGTGCAGAGCTCGGCCGAGATAGCGGACAAGCTCTCGGAAATGGTCGCCTTTCTCGAGACGCGCGTCGAGGGCCTGCGCGATATGGGGGCGCAGGTCAGGATTTCATCCGAGAAGGCGCAGCGGCTCCGCGGTTACAGCGACAAGATCCAATCGATTATCGGCATCATCGACGACATCGCCGAACGGACGAATATCCTGGCCTTCAACGCCGCAATCGAGGCGACACATGCGGGAGACAAGGGTCGGGGCTTCAAGGTCATCTCGGGAGAGATTCGATCGCTGGCGGACAAATCAGTTTCATCGACACGGGACATCGCCCTCCTCATAGACGAGATGCGGAGAGCGATCTCCGACGACATCGAGGCGAACTCACGTTCGCTCGAGATCGTCGAAGAACAGATCTCGCTGATCAGCGATGCGTCGTCTACGCTCGCGGAGCTCTCCGGCAGGCTCCAGCAGATGATGGAAAAAGTGCGCGACGCTGTCGAGCGCAACACAAAGGCCATCGAGGACATGAGGAACTCGGCACTGAGCATGAATAAAGTCGTCTCCGAAAACTCGCGTATCTCGACCGACAACAGCGCGGCGATGGAATCGATCGGCGGGGCCTTCACCGAGATCAGCGCGCAGTTCGCCGAGATGAGTCGGCAGACGGCGCAACTTAAACAGCTCGTTACGGTCCTCGAGGGTACGGTTTCCGCTTTCAGCTCATAAAAGGGAACCTCTAAAACCTGGTTGGTTTTTCGAGGTCCCCACAACGAAGTGCCTCGAAGCTTGTTGTGCGTCAGCGCAAGCTGTCCACTCGTCCTTTGTCTTGACAGCGCAGGACTGATCGGGTATTCTGAGTTGTGCCATCGTTGGCACAAGAAGGACATCGTGTGAGTACGATCAAGGACATAGCCCGCGAGGCGGGTTGCTCGATCCGCACCGTCTCCCGCGTTCTCAACGGCGCACACAATGTCAGCGAAGAAACCCGGGCCAGGATTCTCGAGATAACGCGACTCCGCAACTACAGCCCCGATCCCCACGCCCAGTCGCTCAAGACAAAACGCAAGCGCACGATCGGCATCGTTGTCAATTCGATCACGAGCGACGTCAACCGCCAACGCATCGAGATAATAACGCGGCTCTTCAACACGGCGGGGTATGCGATCCTCATAAGCTATGCGGACGATATCTCGTCCGAGGAGGAGATCATACGACGCTTCGCCGTCCGGGCCGACGCCCTCATCCTCTTTACGAATCTCCAGACCGAGCGTTCCTCCGTGCTCGACGATCTTAAGTCCAGAGGTCTGCCCTTCATCCTCGTCGATCCGCCGGTCAAAGGCTCGTACCCCAGCATCCTCATAGATCGAGCCTCGGGCTACCGCGAAGCGGTGCGGCATCTTGTGTCGAAAGGACGGCGAAAGTTGGCCCTCGTCATCGAAGAGTTCCGCAGCGCCGACCGCATCGAGGGCTACCGGCAGGGCCTCGCCGACACCGGCATCGACTTTGACGGCTCGCTCATCGTGCGTTCTGCGAAGAGTTTCCGCGGGGGGAGGGACGCGGCGGATGCCGTCCTCTTCCTCCTGCGCGAGCGGGGCATCGAGGCCGCGCTCTGCCATAACGACAAGGTCGCTGCCGGCATCCTCTCGTCGATCGCGGAGCGCGGTATCCGCGTCCCGGAGGATCTCGCCCTTGTCGGCTTCGACGACGACGACTACTCGGCCTATCTGATCCCGCCTTTGACGACTATTGTCCAGGGCGGGAGCGAGGTGGGCGTCGACATTTATGAGCAGCTGTACAACTGTCTGGAATTGAATAGGCCCATATCGAGCAGGATCTATCATACTTCGCTCGTGATCCGCCGCTCGACCTAGAGTTTTGCAGGCGTTAAGGGATTTACCGGTTGCTGGCACGCCTCGAGTTTGTCGTCAACCGGCAAGGCGGTGCCGCGCCGAACTGTGATCGCCCGATCGCACTGGACGATCGGCCAAGGGGGGACGATGCTCGTACACAAAGGCGGATCAAATCCGCTTCCGCAGTCAGAAGTTCGGGAAATCATCGAAGAGGGTCTTGCGCGGGAGAATCTCGACGGCGCTTCGGTTCTCTTCATCATTCCCGATTCGACTCGCAGCTTTCCGACGAATCTTGTTTTCACGACGATTCATCGTGCTTTGACGGGCAGGGCGCGCAAGCTCGACTTCCTCATCGCCCTGGGTACGCATAGGGCGATGAGCGACAAGGCGATCCGCGACATGATCGGTATTACCGAAGAAGAGGCGAGGACGAGGTATGCGGACGTTCGCTTTTTCAATCATGCCTGGGACGATCCTTCGGCCCTCCGTTCGATAGGCAGCATCAGTAAAGAAAGAATCGCGGAGTTGACCGAAGGCCGTTTCTCCCAGGATGTGCCTATCGCGGTCAACAAGCTGCTCTTCGACTACGACAAGGTGATCATCGTCGGACCGGTCTTCCCGCACGAGGTCGTGGGCTTCTCGGGCGGGCACAAGTATATCTTCCCCGGAGTCGGCGCGGCCGACTTCATCAATTTCTTCCACTGGTTCGCGGCCGTCATCACGAATCCGAAAATAATCGGCAACAAGGACACCCCTGTCCGCGCCCTTATCGAGGAAGCCGCGTCAATGCTGGATTTCAAGGCCTCGGCCTTCTGCCTATCGGTGGTGGGGCCCGAGCTCTACGGCATAGCCTATTCGGATTCGGTCTACGAGGCCTGGAGCGTGGCCTGTGAGCTTTCGAAGCAACTGCACATTCAGTACTGCGACCATCCTTTCAAATCGGTGCTGGCCTGCGCCCCGCACATGTACGACGATCTGTGGACGGGCGGCAAGTGCGCCTACAAAACCGAGAGCGTGGTCGCCGACGGCGGCGAGATAATCATCTACGCCCCGCACATCACCGAGGTCTCCTACACCCACGGCGCCGTGCTCGACAAAATCGGCTATCACACGCGTGATTTTTTCCTCGCTCAGTGGGACAGGTACAAGGACTACCCCTGGGGGGTGGTCGCGCACTCGACCCATGTCAAGGGCATCGGGAGCTACGAAAACGGCATCGAAAAGCCGCGCATTTCGGTCAAGCTCGCGACCGGAATAAGCCGCGAAAGGTGCGAGAAAATCAATCTCGGATACGTCGACTGGCGGACGATCGACCCCAGACAATGGCAGAGCAGGCCCGACCGGCTCTATCTCGAGCACGCCGGCGAGATGCTCTACAAACTCGAGAACCCGCCGGAGTGGCAGAAACTATAGTGTGATTTTTTTATCCCGTTTGGAACAATAGTGGAGGTAGTGCATGGATAAGGCTGACATCGGGCTCATAGGGCTCGCGGTGATGGGCGAGAATCTCGTCCTCAACATGGAAAGCAAGGGCTTCACGGTGGCGGTGTTCAACCGGACGGTCTCGAAGGTCGACGACTTCGTCGTCTCGGGACGCGGCAGGGGGAAGAAGATCATCGGCTGTCATTCCCTCCAGGAACTGACCGGCGCCCTCAAATCGCCCCGGAAGGTCATGCTGATGGTCAAGGCGGGGCAGGCGGTCGACGAGGGGATCGAGCAGCTCATCCCCCTCCTCTCGCCGGGCGACATCATCATCGACGGCGGAAACTCGAACTACGAGGATACGATCCGCAGGACGGCCTACGTCGAGTCCAAAGGGCTTTTGTACATCGGCACGGGCGTCTCGGGCGGCGAAGAAGGCGCCCTCCTCGGCCCCTCGATCATGCCGGGCGGTTCCAGGGCCGCATGGCCCGCGGTCAAGCCGATCTTCCAGGCCATCGCCGCCAAGGTCGCTGACGGCTCGCCCTGCTGCGACTGGGTCGGCGACAACGGGGCCGGCCACTTCGTGAAGATGGTGCACAACGGCATCGAGTACGGAGACATGCAGCTCATCTGCGAGGTCTACCAGATTATGCGCGACGTCCTGCTCATGAGCGCGAGCCAGATGCACGAGGTCTTCAAGGAGTGGAACGAGGGCGACCTCGGCTCCTATCTCATCGAGATCACGCGTGACATTCTGGCCTACAAGGACGCGGACGGCTCGCCCCTGGTCGACAAGATCCTCGACACGGCGGGCCAGAAGGGCACGGGCAAGTGGACGGGCATAGCGGCCCTGAACCAGGCGGTCCCGCTGACCCTCATAACCGAGGCGGTGTTCGCGCGCTGCCTGTCCGCGGCCAAGGACGAGCGCGTCGCCGCCGCGAAAGTATTCGGAGGCACGAAGAGCGCTTTCGCCGGAGACACGAAGGCGTTTATTAACGCACTGCGCGACGCCCTGTACGCCTCGAAGATCGTCTCCTACGCCCAGGGCTATCAGCTTATGCGAGCTGCGGCGGCCGAGTACAACTGGGACCTGAACTACGGCGGCATCGCGCTTTTATGGCGCGGCGGCTGCATCATCCGCTCAGTCTTCCTGGGAAAGATCAAGGAAGCCTTCGACAAGAATCCGACTCTCACGAACCTGCTGCTCGATCCCTTCTTCAAGGAGAAAATTCTCAAGGCCGAATCGGGCTGGCGCGAGGTGGTCTCGACGGCGGTCAAGAACGGGATCCCTGTTCCAGCGCTTTCCTCCGCCCTCTCGTATTTCGACGGCTATCGCTGCGAACGCCTGCCCGCGAATCTTCTCCAGGCCCAGCGCGACTACTTCGGCGCCCACACCTACGAGCGCGTCGACAGGCCCCGCGGCGAGTTCTTCCACACGAACTGGACCGGCCGCGGCGGCACGACGGCCTCGACAACCTACAATGCGTAAGGAGCAGTAAGATGTCCTCATTGACCATTCCGTCCGCACAGGGCAAAAAACACGATTTTCTCGCCTTAGGCGCTCTTGTGACCCGCCTCGACCCCGGCGTCGTTCCGTTTTCGATGGCGAATCACTACGATCTTCACGTCTCGGGGGGCGAGTACAATGTCGCGGCCAACCTCTCGCGCTGCTTCGGCATGAAGACGGCGATCGCCAGCGCCATGGTCGACGGGCTCCCCACCGCCCTCAAGGTGCAGAACTGCGTACGCGAGGCCGGAGTCGAGGCCTACTATGTCCGTTTCAAGCACGACGGCGTGCGCGGACCCAACATCGCCCAGGTCTGGTCGGACCGCGGCAAGGGAGTCCGCGCACCGGTAGTTTTTTATAACCGAGCGAACGAGGCCGCGGGCCTCCTCAAGCCCGGCAGCTTCGACTGGAAATCCATCATCGGATCGAGCCCGGCCGACGCGAAGGTGCGGTGGTTCCACTCGGGCGGGATCTTCTCGGCCCTCTCGCCGACGACGCCCGAACTCGTCATCGAGGCGATGAAGGCGGCCAAGGCCGCGGGCTGCGTCACCTCGTTCGACCTCAATTACCGCGCGAAACTGTGGAACGCAGCGGGCGTCGAAGCCCCTCCCCTCCTATCGCGCATCGTCGAACTGACCGACGTTCTCGTCGGCAACGAGGAGGATCTCCAGCTCGGCCTGGGGCTCGAGGGGCCGAAGGTGGACAAGGCCGCGAGCGCCCCGGCCGCCTCGTCGAAACTCGACCCGGCGGTCTTCCTCGGCATGATGGATCAGGTGAAGAAACGATTCCCGAATGTCAAGGCCGTCGCGACCACCTTGCGCGATGTGCATTCCACGGACAGGCACAGCTGGAGCGCCGTGCTCTGGATCGAGGGGGAAAGCTACGTCGCGCCGACCTGCGAGCTCGATGTCTACGACCGCGTGGGCGGCGGCGACGGTTTCGCGGCCGGCCTTTTCTACGGCCTCATGGCCGGAAAATCCGCCGAAGAATCGCTGCGCCTGGGCTGGGCGCACGGCGCTCTCCTGACGACCTTCCCCGGCGACACGACCATGGCGACGCTCGAGCAGGTAGAGTCCTTCGCCAAGGGCGGCTCGGCGCGGATCCAGAGGTAGGCCGATGAAACTCAACGCACGATCGCTGGACGCAAAAAAAGTCTGGACGGACGCGGGCTTCGAGCTGCCCGCCTACGACCGCGCCGCCGTGGCCGCGAATACCGGGAAGGCGCCCGAGTGGCTGCATTTCGGAGCCGGCAATATCTTCCGCGCCTTCCCCGCCGCCCTGCAGCAGACTCTCCTGAATCAGGGCAAGAGCGGCACGGGGATTGTCGTCGCCGAGGGTTTCGATTACGAGATCATCGAAAAGGCCTACCGCCCCTTTGACAACCTTTCCGTCCTCGTGCTGCTCAAATCCGACGGCACAATCGAAAAAAAGCTGATCGGTTCGGTCGTCGAATCCCTCGTCGCCGATTCCGCGCACGGCGACTGGAAGCGGCTTGTCGAAGTCTTCACGAAAACGACGCTCAAAATGGCGAGCTTCACCATCACCGAGAAGGGCTACAGCCTCGTGAATGCCCAGGGCGCATTCATCCCCGATGTGGAGGCCGACCTCGCGGCGGGCCCCTCCGCCCCGAAAAGCATCATGGGCAAGCTCGCCGCGCTCTGTCTGGAGCGGTACAAGGCCGGGGCAGCCCCCCTCGCCCTCGTCAGCATGGACAACTGCTCGCACAACGGCTCGAGGCTCTACGAAGCCGTCCACACGATCGCCTCCACGTGGGTGGAGGCCGGATTCGCGGACAAGGGCTTCCTCGGCTATGTCGAAAACCAGTCGAAGCTCTCCTTCCCCTGGAGCATGATCGACAAGATCACGCCGAGACCCGACGAAGGCGTTCGCGCCAGACTCGTCAGAGACGGCTACGAGAGCGCCGACATCATCGTCACCGCGAAGAAGACCTACACCGCTTCATTCGTCAACGCGGAGGAAAAAGAGTACCTCGTCATCGAAGACCTCTTCCCGAACGGCAGACCTCCCCTCGATGCGGCCGGCGTAATATTCACCGACCGCGCGACGGTCGACCGTGTCGAAAAAATGAAGGTCTGCACCTGCCTCAATCCACTGCACACGAGCCTCGCGGTCTTCGGCTGTCTTCTGGGATATACGACGATTCACGACGAAATGAACGATCCCGAACTGGTCGCGCTCGTCGAACGCGTCGGCTATACGGAGGGACTGCCCGTGGTCGTCGATCCCGGCATCATGGACCCGAGAAAATTCATCGACGACGTCGTCAAGGTCCGCCTGCCCAATCCCTTCATGCCGGACGCGCCGCAACGCATCGCCACGGATACATCGCAGAAGCTGGGCATTCGCTTCGGAGAGACGATCAAGGCCTACCTCGCGCGATCGAAGGAATCGGTCCGGGAACTCAAGGCCATCCCTCTCGTGCTCGCCGGCTGGTGCCGCTACCTCATGGGCGTCGACGACGAGGGAAGGACCTTCGAACCGAGCCCCGACCCCCTGCTCGAAAGTTCGCGGAAACATGTAGCCGGAATTAAACTCGGCGATCCGGGCCCCTTCCACGCTCGACTGGAAGGACTCTTGTCGAACGAAAAGATCTTCGGCATCGACCTGTACAAGGCGGGACTCGGGGAAAAAGTCGAGTCGTACTTCGCCGACCTCGTCGCAGGCAGAGGGGCCGTACGGGCGACTCTGAGGAAATATCTCTCTTGAATGCTTAAGTATGACAAGGGGACGAGGTCAAATCTTAAAAACCAAGCGGGTTTTTTTGAGATCCCCATAAGCCGGGGCCGTTTGTATTTTAAGGGAAACGGCCTGCGGCTTACTTGAAACATTCCGCGTTTTTCACTACAAGTAGTTGGGTACGGACCGCCCTGCCCCTCGATCCCCTGCACAAGGAGACCTGAAATGACTCTCGATTCTCTTAAGCACAGCAGACTCAAGGCTTGGATCAGCGATTTCGCCGCTATCGCGACCCCCGACAGTGTGGAGATATGCGACGGCTCGAAGGCCGAGTACGACCGCATGATCAAGATCACCGTGGATTCCGGGATGGCGACCCCGCTCAATCCCGCAAAGAAGCCCGGTTGCGTAGCTTTCCGCTCCGATCCCACGGATGTAGCCCGCGTCGAAAACAGGACCTATATCGCGTCGAAAACGAAGGATGATGCCGGTCCGACGAACAACTGGATCGACCCCGTCGAGCTCAAGAAAATCATGATGGATCTCTACAAGGGTTGCATGAAGGGGAGGACCATGTACGTCATTCCCTTCTCCATGGGCCCCATCGGCAGCCCCATCGCCAAGATCGGCGTCGAGATCACCGACAGTCCCTACGTCGTCGCCAACATGCACATCATGACCCGCGTGGGTACAAAGGTTCTCGACATCCTCGGCACCGACGGCGAGTACGTGCCCTGTTATCACTCGGTCGGCAAGCCCCTCGGCCCCGGCGAGTCCGACAACGGCAAGTGGCCCTGCGCCCCCCTCGACAAAAAGTACATATCGCACTTCCCGGAAACCCGCGAGATCTGGTCCTACGGTTCCGGGTACGGCGGAAACGCCCTCCTCGGCAAAAAATGCCTCGCGCTTCGAATCGCCTCGGTCCAGGCCCGCGACGAGGGTTGGCTCGCCGAGCACATGCTCATCCTCAAAATCACGAACCCCGCGGGCGAGAGCAAGTTCATCGCAGCGGCCTTCCCCTCGGCCTGCGGCAAGACCAACCTCGCCATGCTCGTCCCCACCATCCCCGGCTGGAAGGTCGAGACGATCGGCGACGACATCGCATGGATGAAATTCGGTAAGGACGGCAGACTGTACGCGATCAATCCCGAGGCGGGCTTCTTCGGCGTCGCGCCCGGCACCAGCATGGAGTCGAATCCCAACGCCATGATCGCCGCGAGCAAGAACACCATCTTCACCAACTGCGTCGTCACCGAGGACAAGGACATCTGGTGGGAGCAGATCGGCTATCCCGCCCCCGCCGGCAAGAACATCGACTGGAAGGGCAACGAGTGGCACGAGGGCATGAAGGACGCCGAGGGCAAGCCGATTCTCGGCGCCCATCCGAACGCGCGCTTCACAGCCCCCGCCGCCCAGTGCCCCTGCATCGCCAAGGAGTGGGAAGATCCGAACGGCGTGCCCATCTCCGCCTTCCTCTTCGGCGGCCGCAGGCCCAGCACCATCCCCCTCGTGCACATGGCCCGCGACTGGAACCACGGTGTCTTCCTCGGTTCGATCGTGGGATCGGAGATCACCGCGGCCGCCCTCGACCTCAAAGTCGGGACCATCCGCCGCGATCCCTTCGCCATGCTTCCCTTCTGCGGCTATCACATGGGCGATTACTTCCAGCACTGGATCAACATCGGAAAGAGAACGAGCCCCGACAAACTTCCCAAGATATTCATGGTCAACTGGTTCCGCAAAAAGGACGGCAAGTTCGCCTGGCCCGGCTACGGCGAAAACAGCCGCGTCCTCAAGTGGATTTTCGAGGCCTGCGCCGGTACGGCGAAGATGCAGGAAACAGCGATCGGCTTTATGCCGACGCCCGACGCCATCGATCCGCCGGCCGGTGTGAGCAGGGAGACTCTCGCCGAGATACTCTCGGTCGACAAGGAAGGCTGGCTCAAGGAGATCGAGGATATCCGGAAAGAGCATTATCCGAAGTTCGGCGATCGGCTTCCGAAGGAGCTGAACGCCCTTCTGGACACGCTCGAGAATAACTTGAAGAAGTAACAATCCCTTCGACGCGATTTTCAGCATCATGCAGCGCAAACCCGCCGGTTTTAGCCGGCGGGTTTTTCTTTTTTTTAAGACAGATATTTCCGCCGACGCGATGATATACTTTTCTCCATCCTCTCGGCATTATCCGGCTCCCGACTTGGACAGGAGGAAGTATGGCAAAAACGAAGATCATTCCATCAGTCCGAAGAATCACCGTCGACGAAAAGCTTTCCGACGATCTCATCCGCCTCGAGATATGCACCCTGAAGTGCTGGAACGATGCGACGGGCGAGTTCGTGGACCTGCCGGACGATTGGCTGTGCTCCGATGACGCTTATCCGCTGGCGTGCCCCTCGGCCGGAGACGGAGCCGGGAGACGCTACTATGTCGAGTTCATGGGTATACCTGAGTCGATGACGGGAAAGTACCCATGGAACAGCTTGCACGAGGGTCAAGTCTTTCTTTCAGGCGAATTCCGTATCGAACGCAGTTCTGAAGAAGGTGCCGAGAGTGTACGGTTCTTCGTGAGCCCCGGGAATTCGGCCTTCGAGCGGATCGACGACATGGTGAAGCGGTGGACGAAAACTTTGTATTACGAAGTCATCGCCGGAGGATCGAATCATGGCTGAGTACACGACAACGAGCGGCGATCTCATCATCGGAATCCTCAACGTCGGATTCGGAGACAGCATCGCCATACGCTTTCCGAAAGCGGGGACTGTGTATCCCGTCGGCGTCGTTGATTGCTGCGATTTCAAGAAAATGAAATCGTTCATCGAGGATGTCACAGGCGGGAAGTTTTTGATTGAGTTCATTTGTGCGACGCACCCTCACGCGGACCACATCCGCGGCATCGACTCGCTTTTGAAAGATAAAAACTTTTCACCGAGGGAGTTCTGGGACAGCGGTTTTCGCCACAACTCGACGACATACCGGCGCATCCTCACTACGCTCAAGGACAAGGGCATTCGGACAATACGCGCCTCGTCGGGCATGGAGAGGTACATCGGTGCGGTGAGCATCACCGTCGTCGCGCCTTCGATAAGTCTGCGCAACCGCTACGCCACCTACGGCGTCGACATGAACAACGCGTCGATCGTGCTTCGTCTCGAACATCACGCGCGGGACGCCCTCGATATACGTTCGGAAGACTACGAAGGCGATATAAGCAGGGAGATGATACGGGAGGCCGGCTCTTCGGTCGTCATCCTCGCGGGCGACGCCGAATTCGACTCGTGGAGCCACATTGCGCAGGAGTTCCCCAAACTCGAGAAACAGAAAGGGAACGAACCGCTCATAAGCAAGATGGTCAATTACCTCGCCTGCCATACGATCAAAGTCGCCCACCACGGGAGCATGCACAGCTCCCCGCTCGACATATACGAGAAGATGGGACCCAAGCTCGCGGTCATCTCGACGAAACAGGAATCGAGCAGCTCGAGGGCCGGTACTCGGAATCTATTCCCGCACGATCTTTGCGTCCGCGCGCTCGAGGAATGCGATGCCGGGATTCTTACGACGGACGGCAGTCATGACACGGCGAAGGCTGCTTCGGGTAGACCGGGAACTGTCGTGATCGCCGTCCCGCCGGGTGAGAAGCCGCGCTGGACGAAGCTCGGGGACGGCGAGACCGAAAACGCCGAAGTACAGGAAGTTATGAAACTCGAGGGGTTCTGACAGACCTTGAAGCTCCTCGGACAAGCCGGGATGCTCGTGTTTCAGCCGACAAGAAGCGGCTTGATATGCCGCTCCCATAGATTCATGGTGACGTTGTGCGAAACCGTCTCTTCCGCGGCCTCGAGGGCGTCCAGATACCGAGCGCCCATCCTGGCCGCGACGCGGAAGGCGACGTGCACAAGCTGCCGCATGCTCGGATTGAAGCGGGGCTCCGAAGGATTATGTCGTAGGGCGGCCGCAAGCTCCCACCCGCTCCAGTCCTCGACGACCGAAGGTTCGGGGAGGGCGGAACGGTCGATGTCGACCACGGCAGCATACGGCGCGACACACTCGTCCATCGACTCGTAGGCGGAGCGATACACTTCCTTGGCTATTTCCAGAGCCTCGCCTCCCGATTCCGCGAGGCCGACGATCTCCTCGAGCCAGGTCGTCCCGGCCGTCTTAAGATGTATACCGGCGCCCTCGCGGCGCACGATCTCTCCCATGCCGCGGTAAAGACTGAACTTGTCCGAGCCGGAGTGGACCGAGATCTTGAGGCTCTCCGGCAGCCCGAAGGCCCTCGAAGCCCACTTGGCCACTCTGACGTCCGCCTCGAACTCTTTTAGAAATGCATGCACGTCTCCGACGTAATCGACTCCTTTATTGAACCGGCCCGAGAACTTCGGAGCTATAGTCTGGACGGGGACGCCCTCGTCGGCGAGCGCCGCAAGAATCACCACAAGCTCGGTCGGGGTCTGCGGCTCCTCGGTTTCGTCCATCGAAACCTCTGTTATAAAATCATCCCCCCTACGAATGTCACGAACGCGGCGGTAGGTCTTGGCCGCTTCGCTCGCCGCATAGAGATAGCGCTCCGCAGCGGAGCGCAGTGAACGCTCATCAACCGGCGCGGGAATGTCCTTCGAAGACGCGAGATCGCGATGGCGGCGCATAAACACCTCGACTGCATCCGGATCCGCGTTCCTGCCTATGTAATCGGCGACATCGAGCGTGAAAAAATCACAGTGAGGGGCGAATCTATCGACCGTGGCGAGCCCGACATGGTCAGCGTCGACATGATAGGGGCCGTCCCAGGCAGCCGCCTTGATTGCAGCCTCGGCGGCGGCGCGTTGATCGGCAGGCTGGGTTCCGATGAGCGTGTGCTCCCGGTTCGACTTGTTCCATACAATCGCCGCTTCGACGGCCGCATCACGAGCCATCTTGAATGCGGCTATTTGTGCGACGCCTTCCCTTCCGAAACGATCGCCCGCACCTATTGAGAATCTCTCGATAATTTTCATTGGAGCGCCTTTCCCGCAGCCTTCGATATGCTATAATTTTAGGTGCTGTGATTCTCTTGCGTCAAGCGAATCACGAAGCGTGCTTCGTCGTCTTCTACGTTGATTGCTTTTCTTTATTAAGCGGGCGATGAATCACTGTGGAACCAGACAGAAGACTGGAGGGGAATATGGACCGAAGGGAGTTTCTCAAACGGCTTATAGGCATCGGCACCGCAGGCGCTGCCATGTTCCTCACCAGGGGCCGTCTCTGGGCCCTTGACGGAACGGGGGCGTCGAGCAGTGCCGGAGCGCTGCCGGACCTCGTCGCGGTCAAGGGAGGCGATCCCGCGCTCATGCTCGATCTCGCCTTGAAAGAAATCGGTGGCATGTCGAACTTCGTTCGAAAAGGCCAAACCGTCGTCGTCAAACCGAATATTGGATGGGATCAGCCGCCCGAGGCCGCCGCGAACACCAACCCCAAGTTGGTCAAACGGATCGTGGAACACTGCATTGCGGCAGGCGCCAAGAAAGTCTATGTCTTCGACAACAGCTGCGATTCCGGTCCGCGATGCTATGCCAACTCGCAGATCGAGCGTTATGCGAAAGAAGGAGGAGCCGAGGTCGTCTCGGGCGCTTCGAGTTCGTATTACCACGAGGTTCCCATTCCCGGTGCGATCCGCCTCAAAAAGACGAAAGTGCACGAACTCATCATCGAAAGCGACGTGTTCATCAACGTACCGGTGCTCAAGAACCATTCGGGGGCGGGAATGACCTGCGCCATGAAGAACCTCATGGGAATCGTTTGGGACCGGGGCTATTTCCATAGCAACGACCTCGACCAATGCATAGCCGATTCCTG
The DNA here is from genome assembly GCA_964644505.1 of uncultured Treponemataceae bacterium. Taxonomy (GTDB): domain Bacteria; phylum Spirochaetota; class Spirochaetia; order Treponematales; family Rectinemataceae; genus CAZXXZ01. The sequence continues at coordinate 35,404 of CAZXXZ010000009.1, forward strand.
CCTCTACAAGAAGCCGAATCTCAACATAGTCGACGCATGGAAGGTCATGCTCTCGGGCGGCCCCCGCGGATACTCGTCGAGCCGCTACTCGGAGGAAAAGATGCTTCTGCTTTCGACCGACATCGTCGCGATCGACGCGGCCTCGGCTAAGGTGCTCGGTTTTCAGCCCGAACGCTTCGGTTATATAGGCATGGGGCAGAAACTCGGCCTTGGGAAATCCGACACGTCGAAACTCGATATCCGCAGAATCACGATATGAAAACAGAAGCCCGAAGTCCGGGATCCCGCGCAGGGGCTCGACACGGAGGACCGGCTCGGCGCATCTTTGCACGTCCTGCAAGGGCGGCGGTCTTGGTTTTCCAAGCTCTTGTCCTTGCCGTCACGATATATGTTTTTATAACAAATGCATTCGACGCCGACGCACTACGTTCCTTCGCCGCCTCATGGCAGATTTATCCCGGCCTCGCGCGTGTTTTGAGGGCGGCCTTTGAGACAGTCTTACTCGGAGCCTCGGCCGCTTCTACGCTCGGGGCGGCGATAATCGGGTTTACCCTTCCCCTGCTTCTTCTATCGGCGGTCTTCGGGCGCTGGTACTGCGCCTTTCTCTGCCCTCTCGGCACGCTGCAAGCGATAGCGGCTTCGGTCGGCGCAAAAAAAAGGCGCTATCGAAGAAACAAAAGCCTCGTGCGGATCGCCGCAGCAGTCGTCGTACTCGCGCTTTCCCTTACCGGCGCGATGGCAGCCGCTTCCTGGCTCGATCCCTGGTCTCTCTTCGGACGCTTCGTTTCGTACGACGTTCGTCCTTTGATTCAACTTGCTTCAAGAGCCGACACTCATGGATTTTCAGCCGAGACGGCGGCTCCTATCGCCTGCGTGATACTTGTTCTGCTCGTTCTGTCCGCGGCGACTAAGAGTCGATGGTTCTGCTCCACTCTTTGTCCCGTCGGCAGTCTTCTCGGTGTCTTGAATTGTATCGCACCTTTCAGGTTTCGCATCGACGATTCGTCCTGCATCTCCTGCGGTTCTTGTGAAAGAATCTGCCCGGCAGCCTGCATAGACCTCGCATCGAAACGCATCGACGACAGCAGGTGCATAAACTGCGCATCCTGCGCGTCATCCTGCCCGACACATGCGATCTATTACGGCCTGCCGATACGCGACAGGTCTCTTTCAAAGAAAGCACCTGTGGGACCCGGTTCAGAGGCGACAGCCGGGCACAAGGCTCTGAGTCGTAGAGTTTTTCTCTCGACCCTCGGCGGATCCGCTGCCATTCTCGTCCTCGCAGCCCTTCCGGGGAGGAGGGCAGCCGCGTACATACCACCGCGTTCCGGGGTCACCGTCCCCCCGGGTGCGGAATCGGTCGAACGCTTTCTCGAGACCTGCACCGCCTGCGGACTGTGCATATCCGCATGTCCCTCCAGTGTTCTGCAAGCCTCCCTCGGCGAACTTGGTCCACGAGGCCTGTACGCGCCGGCACTTGATTTTTCGGTTTCGTACTGTCAATACGAGTGCGCAGCCTGCATGACTGTCTGTCCCAGCGGAGCCTTGAGAAAACTACCGCTCGAACGCAAGAAACTCGTTAAAATCGGCACAGCCTCCCTCGTCAAGGACTACTGCATCGTTTTTACTGACCGCACGAAGTGCGGAGCCTGCGCAGAACACTGTCCTACAGGCGCCGTGCACATGGTCTCACGGGAGGGCGGTATACCCGAACCCGTGTTCGACCCCGCGATATGCATCGGCTGCGGAGCCTGCCATCATGTATGCCCCGTGCCCGGCAAGCGGGCGATCTCGGTCGCCGGACTCGCGGTGCATGAAACCGCGCTCGAAGCGGCCGTTGATTTCTCGAACGATGCTTCCGAGGCCGATAGTAAGGCCGACACCCGATCCAATCCGGAATCAAATAAAGAGAAATTCCCATTTTGAAGGAGCGTGCGATGAGCGCCAATCCAGTCATTGACATGATGGGCCGCAGGCTCAGACTCGGCGTTATAGGCGGAGGGCCCGGCTCGTTCATCGGCGCCACGCACCGCCAGGCCGCCCGCATGGACGACCGCTACGAAATCGTCGCGGGTGCCCTGTCCTCAGATCCCGCGAAATCGCGCGCCCAGTGCCGAGAAATCGGTCTAAGTCCCGAACGATCCTACGGATCCGCGCTCGAGCTTATCGATTCTGAACGGAAACGACAGGACGGCGTCGACGTCGTCGCCGTCATGACGCCCAACGACAGCCACTTCGAGTACGCCTCCGCCGCCCTCCGCGCGGGCTTCGACGTTATCTGCGACAAGCCGATGACGAACACGCTCGAAGACGCCGAGGCTCTTCATCGCCTGGTTCTCGAGACCGGACTCGTTTTCTGTCTCACGCACAACTACTCGGGCTACCCCATGGTGCGCCAGGCGCGCGAGATGGTGCGTAGCGGATTGTTGGGTTCGATACGACTTGTCCAGGCGGAATATGTTCAAGGGGGGAAGGCCAGGGAAGGCGAACCCGATCCCTCCGCTCCGCGCGCCTGGCGCTACGATCCGGTTCGCGGCGGTCCCTCGGCAGTGCTCGGCGACATCGGCACGCACGCCCATCACCTCATGCGCTACATAACGGGACTCGAAGTCGCCGCCCTCTCGGCCGACGTCGGCGCGGTCGTACCGGGAAGAAAAATTCACGATTACGCCGGCGCCCTCATAAAGCTGGAAGGCGGGGCCCGTGCTTGCTTCTGGGTCACCCAGGCTGCGGCCGGCGTCGAGAACAGCCTCGGGATACGCGTGAGCGGCTCGCTCGGCACCCTCGAGTGGAATCAGGAAACGCCCCAACGCCTTGTCTTCAAACCCCTCGACGGACCTTCGCAGGTTCTGAGCCCGAACGGTCCAGGCTCCCTACCCCTGGCTCTCAGGTCGACACGGCTCGTCAAGGGTCATCCCGAGGGCTTCCCCGAAGCTTTCGCCAACATCTACTCCGACGCGGCCGAGGCGATCGCCGCCCGCCGCTCGGGGAAGAAACCCGATCCCTTGGCGCTGACCTTTCCGACCTCGGCCGACGGGCTTGCCGGTATCCGCTTCGTGCGCGCGATGATCGATTCGAGTTCGGCCTCGGGATCCTGGGTCGAGCTGAAACGCTGACAGGCTTCCTACAAGCCTTTAATCTTTCATCGACCGGTCAAACACCGCGGACTCGTTCACGCGCCTTCTCCATGGCACGCGCGAAACCGGGCAGGGATCCTCGTATCGTCGCATCGTCGACACAATACGCTATACGAAAATAACCGGGCGTGCCGAAACCCGAGCCGGGCACGACCAGGATGTTCTCCGCTTTCAGGAGTTCGACGAATTCCGACTCGTCCGCGAGGGGGCTTTTGGGGAAAAGATAGAATGCGCCTTCGGGCAGATCGAAATCGTAACCGGCCGCTCGTAGTCCTGAGGCTATGAGGTCGCGTTTCTTTTCGTAGATCGAGGCGTCGACCCAGTTCTCGCCGAGAGTCGCGATGAGCTTCTGCATAAGACTCGGCGCGTTGACGAAGCCGAGGATTCGATTTGCCAGAGTCAGCGCACCCATGATCGCGTCGATATCCTCCGCGGCGGGGTTGACGGCCGCATAGCCGATGCGCTCGCCCGGGAGCGAGAGGTCCTTCGAGTGAGATGTCGCCAGGATCGAGTTCGGATAATGCGCAAGCGGGCTTGGAACTTCCGCTCCGCCGTAGGCTATCCTTCGGTAGGGCTCGTCCGAAACAAGGTAGATCGTCCGGCCGTACTTCTTGCCCGCCCTTTCCATGGCCTTTGCGAGCGCGTCGAGCGAGTCGGAGGAGTAAATCTTTCCCGTCGGGTTGTTCGGGGAATTGACAAGAACCGCCTTTGTTTTCGGCCCCATGGCGGCTTCGAGCGCCGCGACGTCGAGGGAAAAGTCGGGTTTCGAAGGAACGGTCCGCAGGCTTCCTCCGTGGTTATCGGCGATGAAGCCGTATTCGACGAAATACGGCGACGAAACGAGAACCTCGTCGCCCGGGTCAAGAAGAGATTTGAATATAATGTTGAGCGCCCCCGAGGCTCCGCAGGTTACGACGACGTGTTTCGCTTCGACGGGGACGGCCTGTTCGCGGCGTATCCGCTCGGCTATCGCCTGTCTCGCCTCGGGCAGGCCGGCGTTGGGCATGTAGGCGTGCAGAGCGGGATCATCCGAACGAAGGATTTCCTCGAGGCGAAGCCTAACTGCATCGGGAGGCGGAACATTCGGGTTGCCAAGGCTGAAGTCGAAGACCTTGTCTTCGCCGTAGAGTTTTTTGAGACGCGCGCCCTCCTCGAACATCTTGCGGATCATCGAGCCCTTGTCGATAAATGCCTTCATCTTAGCCGCGACCGCCATCACCCACTCCTTTCGCGCAGAGAGGATAGCTCAAACGCGAGAAAGAAAAAAGCGTCTGTCTGCGGGAAGCGAAGAACGAACCGAGTCTCCCTCAGTATCAAATCTCGAAAAGAGGCTCACGAAGTAGACGAGAAATCCGCTTTTTTTTTACTTTCGCTTGGGATACTCAAACGAAAAAACAAGAGCGGCCCAGAGCATCGTGTCGGCGTCTTCGGGTTTCAGGTGTATCTCGACGCAGGCCAGGGCTCCAAACCTTCTCGATCCGACGCGCAGCCCTCCGATCAGCATCGGGACAAGGACCGGTTCATCGCGGGACGAAGCTACGGCACCGCCCCCCGCAAAGCATGCCGCACACTCGAAGGGCCTGAGATCCAGGCAGAGGGATGCTTCAAAGTCCACCTTCGCATTACCGGCGGAGGCCGCCGTTACAAGCCTGGCGGCGAGTCCCTTCCCCACATCGATCCAGCACGAGGCTGCCGCCAGAGCCGTCATGTTCTCGATACCGAATACCGCGACGTCGATCTTTGCGCCGGCGCCCAGGTCGAAACCGAGATCGAGCGCTGCGAGCTTGAATGAGAAAGCGGCCGTCAGCAGGACGACGACACGCCGTCGTCCCGCCGTACCGAGCCCGGCGCATTTCATTTCTTGCGCCGCTGATTGGACGTCGAGGTCTTGGAAGCACCGCCCTTTACACGAGTCATCGACTCGTCATCGTCGAAGACGGCTATCGTCCCGTTGAAGTTGATGACATCGCCCGGCTCGAGCTCTTTTCTCGTTACTTTGCGGTTGTTCACCACGAGGGCTTCATCGCTCATAATGGTGAATCTGCGCGTCGTCGGATCCTTCACGATGGTCACAGGACTTTTTTCGAGCCGTGTGTTTCCGGCTATGGTGATATCCGCGGTGCGATCCGCGCCTATAACGGTTCGATCGCCTACATTGAAAACCTTCGTTCCCATGCCGACCCCGGGCGCGTAGAGCAGTGAAAGATTCGCGGACAGACTCGGCTTTTCGAATTTGATGAGCGAGAGGATGAGCCATACGAGAAGCGCGAATGGTATGGCGAGATAGATCCACCAGGGCAGTCCGCCTCCCGATTGGCCGAAGACGGTGCCGGTGTAGTAATAGCGCGTGGAAGAAGGCTTCTTTCCGTCTTTATCAAAAACAAGCTTCACAAAGCGCTTGTCGCCGCCCATCATGAGCGCGCGATACTCTATGAGCGATTCAGATAGTATTTTATCGCGGATCGTCTGATATGCGGTGCTCAGCTCCTGTTCGTTTCTCGCGTCGAAAACCTCGCCGCCGGAACGATACGCGATATCGGCGAGACGCGAGTCCTTCTCCGTTCCGAAATTGACGGCGAATATGGTGACCCCGTCGCGCAAGGCCTTGTCGAGCGCCTCGTCGCTTGTGAATATCTTGTTTCCATATTCAGGATGCGGGGCTTTTTCGTACTTGGCGTAGGGATAATTGACGCCGTCCGACAACACGATGAGGGCCTTGCGCCCTCCTACCTCCCGCATGCCGCCGCTCGCCTCCATGATGGATGCGTATAATTCGGTGTAGCCTTCTTCGCGAGACGGTTTGGTAATGCCGTCCAGGGCCGCCGCGACCTTTCGCCGGTCGCGTGCAGGCTCTGTCAATAATTTATATCGAGTATTGAACGACGCGAGGCCTACGGTATCCTTGCTGCCGGTGATAGACAAGAGAAAGGTTTCCGCGGCGCGCTTGGCGATATAACTGCGGGTTTCCTTCTCGTCCACGGCAACGGTGCTCTGCGGGGTCTCGTACATGCTCCCCGAATTGTCGACGAGGAAGAGGAAGGTAATACCCTGCGTTTTATTGCTTCCGGCCCTGACCGTCACGGCCTGAACCTGTTCGAACGAGCCGCCGTCCGCTGACTCATAGACCGAAATCGAAGACGGGTCGGGGTTCTCGACCGGATTACCCTTGGCATCGAGCAATCGGGCGTACAGACGGTTCCTCTGCGTCGACAAAAGAGAACTCGAATCTATCTGTGTGATCAATGCCGACTGCGTCCACACCGAAGATGCAAAGCCGGCCAATAGTATCGCAACGACAAGCTTCCTGATCATGAGGCCCCCCTTACCCGAAATAGCCGTAGAGGAATTTCGCGCTCCCGATTTTGATGACGTCGTCCAACTCCAAGCGCGCGCTCGGCACATCCTTATCGTTGACGACGAGAGGGCCGTCCTTTTTCTCGATGAGGAGCTTGCCCCCGCGTTCGACTTTTATGAGCGCATGGAGGGGGGCGACGTCCCTATACCCGCGAAGCGCTATATCTCGTCCCGAATCCGAGCCTATCGATATGCGCCGCTGATTCACGATGAACTCCTTGCCCTTCAAGGGGCCGTTCAGGGCCTTGAAGGTACCCACCGCGAAACGTCGTTCGAGCAGGCAGTAGAGCGAGCCGATGAGTCCGGCCATGACGATGAGGGCAATGAGGCGGCCGCCGAGGAAGTCGGGGGCGGTCGTACTGAGCCACACGAACAAGAGTCCTCCGAGAAAACCGCCGACCGTTCCGCCTATCGCACCGAGGGCAGCTTTTTTGACCGATCCGGCGCGGACACCCTCGCTGAGGCCGATCGCCAAACCGACGACCGCCCATCCGGCCGATCGCGCCAGTATGAAAGGCAGCCCTACGGTCCGCGAGGATGTCTGCATAAGCGACTCGCCGGACATGAAAAGAAGGGCCTGAGCGGCCAAGGCTCCGAGAACGCCTCCGATTATTCCGGTCGCTATCCCCGAGAGCGCGCCGGCGAGGGCTTTTCGCGGCGAAGAACTGAGAAGACCCTCGGTGGATCCGAAAAACATGCCCATGGCGGAACCGGCCACCACGCCCACCGCGATACTGTAAAGAAGATAGGATGGAAAGGAGCCTTGGGCCGCCGTGCAGAGCTCGATGAGCGGCCAGGCGAAGACGGCGCCCAGCATGCCCACGACGATAATCAAGAGTCTTCTGACAAAATTGGTCATTATCCCCTCCGCGCTAGAGCTAGTTATCTTTCATGAACTTCAAGCGGTCGGCCGCCGATCCCGGCTCGATCCTGAGTCTCAGCTCCTCCCCGGCGGCTATGACGATATCCTCCGAGGCCTTCCGCACTCCGGCCCTGGCCTCGAGGTGAATCCGTCCGGGAGGCAGGCTCAGGCTCATGCTCTTCTTATCGCCGAAGGACAGGCGTTGAAGCGTCCTCCCCGAATCGAGGGAGACGACGGCGTCCAGTCCGTCGATCGAGAGATCGAGGCCTTCGATATTCGTAGAAATCGACAGCCTACCCCCGATGGGCGCGAGCGACACGCGGAGCGACAGGACCGTCTGAAGCGGCCCCACATCGACGGAGAGCAGGGCCGGGGAGAAGCCGGGTGCCGAAGCCCGGAAACTGTAACTCCTGCCGGAAACAAGCTCGGCCCTCGGGAAGGCGTCGACATCGAGCCACGATCCATCGGCATCCTTGATGCTGAGCGAGGCCTTGGACGTTATATCCCTCCCCATGCGCTCGTCGAAAATTCTATACGAGAGCGTCAAAGGCTTGCGCTCGTGACCCGAGTAGGTATACGAGAGCCCGAAGCCTGATTCCATGCCTCCCGCCTTCTGCACGGCGAAAGGCGGTAAGTAGAATGATTCCGAATACTGCTTCTCTCCTATCGTCAAGCGAAGCTCATAGGTTCCGGGCTTCACATACACGGAACCTGAGGACACAGCGTTCGCGGAAGCGTCTTTCGATAGGAGATTGGAGAGCCGCGGGACAAGCCCCGGCATGGGAATAGTGATCGCGCCGTTCTTCGATGAGTTCGCTTTATCCCGAGGGATGAGCCTGGCGGCGACCGGGCTTTTCAAAGGGCTCTCCCCCGAAGCGAAACGGGCTTCAACCGAGAGCTTCCCGTACTCATAGGGCTTTACGAGCTCGAAATACGAACCGCTTACATACGCCCATGCGGCCAGAGCCCCGAGCAGAGCCAGGACCGGCACTCCGATCGCAAGAACCCGCCTGAGCACATGTTTTGCCTTCCTGGGCGGCGGCTTGTATTCCAGGCCGTTCATCGCGGCGACAAGCCGCTTATGAAGCTCTTGACCGTCCTCGTTCCTGAGGCGGTGCCGTATAATTTTTATAACAGGAGCGAGATCCTGGAAGCGCTTTTCCTTTTTCGGCCTGATCATTTTTCCGATCAGACGCGAGAAGGTCCTGTCGATCTTCGGATTCAACTTGCGGACATGGACATACTTGCCCTTTTGAATCGTCACGATCGTCTCGGGCGAGAAATTCCCGGGGAAGGGCTTCTTGCCCGTCGCCATCTCGTACAGCATGACGCCCATGGCGTAGATATCGGCGCACTTGTCCACATTCCGGGTGTTCTTGAACTGCTCGGGCGGCATGTAGGCGAAGGTGCCGAGCGTCATCCCCTGACGGGTAAGCCCCTCGTCGTCCTCGTCCTCGTAGCCCGCTATGCCGAAGTCGACAAGCTTCACCTCGCCCTTTCGGGAAATGAGGACGTTGGCCGGCTTGATGTCCCGGTGGATGACGCCGTGATCGTGGGCGTACTCCAAGGCCTTGCAGACGCGGCCGAATATGTACAATCCGAGCTCGTCCGCCAGATTCCGCTTGCGCCGTATGAGCTCGTCGAGCGAGAAGCCGTCGACGTATTCTTGAACGATATAGTAAGAATTTCCTTCCTTGAAGTGATCGTAGACCGTCACGATGCCCTCGTGCTTGAAGTCCATCATGATGCGCGCCTCGCGTTTGAAGCGCTCGATGAACTCGGAACTGCCCCGGACAGTCAGTTTCTTCAAAATCACGTTCCGCTTGAGGGTGGGGTGGACCGCCTTATACACGGCGCCCATCCCACCCTGCGCGATGAGCTGGATTATCTTGTACTTGCCTACGCTTCCCGGAATACTCGCCATCGTCCTCTGGCTCCTCGCGCCGCCGCGGGGAGAAGTTTAAGATCTCTACGCGACGACTGTTTTATTGACTTCGACGAAGTCGTCCATGAGCGCCTGCGTCACGTCCGCGAGTTTTTCCTCCTCGACCTCGGGCTTCATTTTCTTGGTGAAGCGCGCGATTTTAAGGATGGGGCTCGTCTTGCGGACAGGGCCCTTCTTGAACGCGGCCACCGAATCAGTCTCGAAATCGCCCTCGAGCTGAGAAGATTCTTCGACCGCGGATTCGGGGACATCCTTCCGCAGGCCTATTGGAGCGTACTCGCAGCGACGCATCCCGTCAACGAGCGGCCCTATGTTGAGCAGCGATCCCGAATAGGTCATGACGATCGCGCCCTGTTCGTCGTCGGCGCTGAAGAACTGAACTTCCTCCATCCCGTTTTCCGCGACCGCCTGCTCGAAGGCGCTTTTCTTCTCGAGCCAGGATGTAGCCAGGGCTTCGAGGGTATCCTCACCTTCCGGGAGCCCGGAGGGTTTCACCATCTGACGAACATGATCCTGAATGAAGGCATCGAGCGAATCGAAATTAACACCCATACTTTTCCTCCTAACAAAGGATACGCGAAAAACATAGCGCCGTCCGGAGCGGATTCCAATTGTTCAATTGTTTTTTTTAGCGGATTTTTCCGTGTTTTACGGGAATTTGGGGCTACACTTACATTTGGGAACCTCTAAAAACCCGGTTGGTTTTTAGAGGTTCCTTGCAATTCCCTTACGGGAATTGCTTTTTTCTAAGGTTGACCTCGAAAAACTGAAGTTTTTCGAGGTCCCCATTTGGATACCTCTCAGACTGAGGTCTTTCGAGGTACGTCACTACATGAGAAGGAGTTATTAAATGGAAGAGAAAACCGCCGGCGCCACCGCAGAATCCACATATTTACGTCTCCCGGAAGAAATTCGCACGCAAATCGACGCCCTTGCCGAAGGGCCGGACACTCCCCGTCTACCCGATATTAAAGAAAAACTCGCAGTGAACTGGCAGAGCAAATTCGAGCTTTTTGAATCTCAGGTAAAACTTTTAGGAATGGAGATGCTCGAGAAACTCGAGGAAGGCGATAAACGGGGTTTTATGGCTCTGACCTACTCCGGTTCGATTTTAAGCGTGGGGCCGGCGCAGGAAGAGGAATCGTCCCGCGGTCTGCCCGGGAGCCGCTGGGTGGAGTATGTGCCGATAAAACTCAGGCAGGATGTTCCCGAAATCGCCTCGGGATACGGAGCGATGATCGTCGGACCGGCGCTGCGGGGTTCCTCGCTGCGTTTCGACGGCGGTCCGGTCAAGTCTACCTCGGCGGTGTATCGAATCGCCGCCTGCCCGCCAGAAATAAGCGCCGATGAACAGGACAGGCGTATCCGCGAGGCGGCGATTTTCCTCACCCACAGCTTCATGAAGATGAACAGGACGCTTTCGGCGGAGCGTCAGGTCGGGGTCGAGCAGTTCACGTTGCGCGGCATGGCGCAGTACGTCGCGCGCAAGAACGATGTGGCCACCGTCCTCGTCAAACGCATTCTCGAGGATTTCTTCGCGACCGCCGAAGCCGGCATCCTTCTGGGAGAGCGCGTATCGCTGGGCAGACTGGGTTCCGCGACGCTCAAGACAAAACCGGCGCGCAAGGCCCGCGTCATAAAAAACCCACTAACTAAAGAAGAAATCCTGGTTCCCGCGAAGCCGGAAACCGCGGTGCCGAAATTCTCCTTTCATAAGGGCATCAAGGAAAAGGCTGCGGGGACTCCCATCGAAGACGAGGACGAAGACGATTGATATTTTATACGGCGAGGGGCGCGCGGACGCGGAACTCGCTCCCCTTCTCTCTACGAATGAATCTTATTTCGCCCCCGAAGGACTCTATCGTACGCTTGCAATACGCGAGCCCGAGTCCCAGACCCTCGGCTATGTGCCTCGTCGTCACGAAGGGTTCGAACAACTTCTCCTCGATTTCGGGATCGACCCCCGAGCCCTCGTCGAGGACCGCCACCTCGGCGAAGTCTCCATCCCGGCCGAGTCTGATATCGAGGGCGCCGCCCTTGGGCATAGCCTGCAAGGCGTTTTGCAGAAGGGCCGCCCAAATCCGCACATACGCGGACTCGGAGCCGCGGGCGGGAGGGACTTCATCGAAGAATGTCCGTAAAACGACAGCCTTGGGTAGCCTGTTTTTAAAAAGAATGAGAGCTCGTTCGATCGTCAGACGCAGATCGACGGGACCGATCGTGATTTCATTGGAACTCTCGATCGCATAATCCCTGACTGCTTGGACGATCTCGGCGGCCCTGTTTGAAGCCTCATCGATCACCCACAGCGAACGGATGATCGCCGAAAAACGATACAGGGCGCGCGCGACCTCTCGTCCCTGTTCGTCCGAAAACGCGGCAAGTTCGTCATCCCCGAGATCCGACAGCCCCGCATCGGAAAGGTCGAGGGCCAAGGACGAGATCTCTTTGGAGGTAATTCGGGCAAGTCGTCGCTCAAAGCGCAAGAAATCACCTGACGCGGCATCCTTGAAAAAATCAGGCCTATCGAAAATACGGGCGGCGTATCGTAGAAACAGTTTTTTTTGTTCTTCGCCCAGGGTGACGAGGCTCTCGGCGAACTTCCCCTCGTTCCAGATTGATACAATTGCCTCGCTCGAAGACCGTATGGCCCCCAGGGGGCTGTTGAGACTGTTCGCCATGCTGGCCGAGAAACGCCCCAGGGTGATCTCACGGGCAGAACGCAGGACTGCGTTCTGCATTTCTTCGGTGCGGCGGATCGCCTCTCTGAGGTTCTCGTTCGAGCGTTCGAGTTCCTCGTTCGAATCACGGAGTTCTTTTGTATGTTGCGCGACCTCTTGCTCGAGCCGCGCGTTGGCCGCCATCAAAAGACGACGTTGTTTGCTCTTGAAGAACGCATATAAGGAGATATATACCGCAGCCGCAAAAAGAAAAAACATAAGAGGCTGGAGTATCGCTTGATACCGTATCCATGCGGGAGGCGGTGCATTGACCAGCTCGACGCCCGGGGGAAGGAGCTTCGGATTCGATCCGAACCGGATTAGCTCGTGGTAATCGGCGAAGGGGGTGACAAAGTCCGAGCCCGGCATCCAATGGCCAGGTTCGGTTTTATCGAACACAAGACCGAGAGCCAGATCTGCGGCCCTCCGCCCCCAGATTTCCGACGAAAAACCGACCCCCCCGACCGTTCCCCTGTTCATATTGGACTTGAGATACTCGAACATCGGCACGCCGTAGGTATCGGTGATGGATCGAACATAGGGTTTGCCCGAAACGTAGTTTCCTTCCAGATCGTACCATCCTGGATTGAAGCCGATGACCATTGTCTCCTGCGGCGACTGTCTCAGGTATGGGTCGGCGATCGCCTGCGAGGTCGGATTGATCACGAAAACGAACTTCAAATCGGGCGCAACGGCGGAGAAACTCGCACGGATACTTTCGGCATGAAACAGCTCCGGGCCCACGAAAAGCAGAATCACAGCCCGTTTTCTCTTCGGAAAGACCTTGGCGGCGAATTCCACGTTCTTCTCGCCGATTCCGGAGTTTTCTATAATGTACAGCGATTTGTCGGATGCGAATCTCTTGCGCCGTTCCTCGTTGCCGACGACGTCGAAGGCCAGCATCGGCGCGTCAGGGAAATACCTCTTGCGGAAGTCGATCGAAAGAAAAAACGCGGGGTCGCCCTGCGCGACGATCATGGTCGGAGCCCGGCCGTCCAGGCGGGCTGCAAGCGCTTCGATACTGAGCTGTTTCGCCGTCTCCGATAAAGTATAGGCAGAAGGCGCCAGGGGATAATGAAGAATCGACGCTCGGGTATCGCGCTCCCTCCAGCGCGATAAAAATGAATCTAATAAAACATGATCGGTCTCCAGATCGGTTGTCGACGTGATAAACACCACCACCGAGGGAGGCGGCTGTTCGGCGCGTATAGACCAAGCTGTGAAGATGAAGGCGAAGACCGAAAACAAAGCGACACTCCATGTTTTCATACTGTAAGCTTAATGCATCTCCGCCGGCATTCAACTCGTACGTGACTCAAGATATGACTGTGCGAATTCGATAGCTCTCTGGGCCTCTCGCAGGGCTGCATCGCGTTCATCCGCCGTAATATACCGGCCTTCCCGAAGGCCTATTTCCCAGGCTTGTAAAAGGCCAAGGGCTCTCTGAGCGCGCGCCGATCCGTAAATGTTGACCAGAGAATGTAAAAGCCGGGTAATATCATCCGGTTCCGCATCGGCGAGACAACTACGCAGTTCATCCAGCCTTTTGCTCCCGTCAGACACAAAGGCGGACAGGAGTGTTCGCAGAAATTCACGATTCCCTTTATACGCCTCGAGGAGACTTTCGATATCAAGGACAGCATCGACTTGATGAGCGAGCGTAACACTGCTTTTCGAATCGGTTGCGGTAGTGCCGGAGTCGAATCTGTACAGTGTTATTTCAGGCCGAGAGCCGATTCTCCGCAGAGCATCGATAACTGTCTCCGAGCCTATAGCTTTTGTTATGTAATCGTCAAAGTCAGACATAAGGAGAGACTCTTTATCACCCTGCGCCGCATAACCCGTCAATGCAATAATATACGGAGGCTTTTTCTTCAGTTTTTCACAGCCCTCCCGTATGAGACGAGCGGCCCGGCGTCCGTCCAGTTTCGGAAGATCGATATCCATAAACACCGCATCGAACTCGGAAGCCAAGGCGGCGTCCACGGCGGCACTTCCATCCACGGCCTCGATAACAGAAGAGCCGGCCAGTTCGAGGATGCGCCGCGTGTGATTTCGGCTGATCTGCTCGTCGTCTACGAGCAGAATACGAAGAGATACGGGTTTGAAGTTTTCCGAAGAAGGCTTTGGAGTAAAAGAAGACTTCTTGAGGCTGAGGCTCATGCTGAATCGACTACCCTCGCCAAGTTTACTCTGGACCTCGATGTCCGAACCCATGAGCCGTGCGAGGCTCCGGGCGAGCGGGAGACCGAGCCCCAGGCCCTGTTCCGCCGAAGCCCGAGCGCCTCCGACCCGATAATAGGGATCGAATATCCTTGCAAGATCGTCGGAAGCTATTCCGGGTCCGGTATCTTCCACATCGAAACGGATCAGAGCCTCCCCCTCCCTCATGGCATTGAGTCGAGCAGACAGCTTTACCGATCCCCGCTCGGTGTACTTGATCGCATTGCTTACGAGATTTCCGAGAATCTGGAAGAGCCGCGCCCGGTCACCGACAAGCTCCGCAGGGAGTCGTTCGTCGTATTCGGATTCGAGGGCAATGCCTTTCTTGCGCGCCGAAGATCCAAAGACACCGAGCACCGAATCGAAAAGCCCCCGCAGCACGAATACTTCGGATCTGAGCTCAAGCCTGCCGTCATCGAGGGCGGAACGATCAAGCAGCTCTCCGAGGAAGGAGTTCAACCTCATACCGGTTTCTTTGATAAGTTTCGCGTCTGAAGCTCCTTGTGCCGGGGCCGCCCGTCTCTCCCCGAGATCGAGCTCGAGTCGTTCGGCGACTCCGACAATACCGGTCAGAGGTCCGCGAATATCGTGGCTCACCGCGGACAAAAGGTCGCGTTTCGCCCGACTCGCACGCTCCGCCGTATCGAGCGCCGTCAATGTCTCCCGATACCGCCTGTCGAGCAAATTTCCGGCCTCCTGGAAGGCGCGTGAAAGTATAATAACTTCCTCGATGCCCTCGTTCGGCCATTGAATCTCGATATTCGTGTCGGCGACGAGCGGCGCCGCTTCCCGGTCGATGAATTGTTCGATGAACCTGCGCGTCGCCGAACCCAATTGCTCGAGGGAGGAGACGAGAGTTTTGCTGGCATAGGCCGAAACGAGTATGACGATCGCAGCTACGAAAAAGGAAAAAAGCGCGAGGGCCAGGGCGAAGCTGATGACCGGCTCGGCAAGGGGCGGCATATCGACAACAAAGAGAGCCTTCCACCCCGGAGAGAAACCCGCATCAATAGTCTGGGAGAATGAAGCACTCGAAACGCCGCGGGATGCGCCCATAAGAAGCGGACGTTCGCCGCGCTTTACCTCGATCGAAGAGCGAAAACTGGCGCTATACTCGACATAAGTTCCGGACTGCGGCATCGATGCGGAACTCGATACCGCTATATCTCCCTCGGGATCGAAGATCCACCCGCGGCTCTTGACGGGCACCACGACACTGTCGAGCATCTCCGCCAAGGTCGCAGTGGTAAAAACCATAAAGACATACGTGGAGCCTGTATCGCTTGTATCCGGGACGACAAGAAGAATACAGGGACGACCCTCGGCGTCCTTCTCGAGCGAACAAGACCGATCATGAACCGATTGCGCGTTTTTGAAGGCGAGGCTTCCGGACAGGTCCGATCCGGGATTGTCATGGGATCGCGTCGATGCTTTGAAGGCCGAAGAGAGTATCCGTCCTCGGTCGTCGAGCAAGCCGATGGAGAGAATATCCGAAGCGGTCGCCAGCATAGAGTCGAGCATTGCCTGGAGTTCCGCTCCTCGCCTCCCTAGAGCAAACTCGCGTGAAATCGAATCGATCCTCGCCATCTTCCCTTCTTCCCAGAATGGGACGATGCCCGAATAGATATCGGACACACTCACGAGTCTGGTTCCGACTTCGCGTTCCAAGCCCTTGATCCTCGAAATGCTTGTCGTCACGATGAAAAGAAGAAAAGGAACTATGGCCAATACCGCCGCGGTTTCAAAAACGAGGCGCCGAAACGGGATATTGCGTTGATGTCCGAGAAGTGCGGTCAATTTTGCATTTGAAGGAAGCCGACGAGCCAAATCGGAAATAAGCGAAGCTGTTGTCGCCGCGGCTATTCCGAATACGGAGATCATGGCGCCCGACAGAAGAGCTTCCGAGAGGGGGTAGGTTTCGAAAAGCCGAACAATGACGACAAGCCACAGACCGAAAACCCAGAATATTGTATCGACAAGCGCGGTATTCCGTTCGCCGCGATAATAATAGAAGATCGATACAGCTGTCTCGAGTATCGACACACCGCAATAGCCGAAATCGCCCGACAGTGCAGCTCCGCAGGCCGCTGCAAGAAGCACCGAAGCGCCGACGACCGGACCTTGATAGATCAAGGCCATGAAGACAAAAAAAGAGCCGAGGTAAACCTTGGTACCGAGAAAAAGCGAAAGAGGGAAAAAAGCGTTCACTACAAAACCGAGTGTCGCATGAACGAGTGCCAGGCCGATCCGAACAGCGAGCGTCGTATCAATATGAAGTTTCACCCGCTACGAATCCTTTCCGACAGAGACAAAACTCTGCTTCGAGCCTGATTCCACAGAAGCATACCGTGGCTGAGTGCGTACTCATCATGTAGATTCTAGTCGCTTCACGACATAGACGCAAACCTCAGCACCTCGAGGTATGCTCGTATCTATCGTGGTTTTCTTATAATATAGGGCTTTCTCTATGCGTATGTTTATTCGAAAATCATACAATCATGTAGCTGCCCACTTGCGTTTTTTTACATATAATGATACTTTGTTTCGCATATCGATACGAAATCGTTAAGTAAGTAGCGAAAGCGACGTCTGTTCGACATCACCTACTTATTTTTAATGATTCAATCCTGTTTCCCTGGAGGGCGCCGTGAATAATTATGCAGAAGATTTTATTGCTGAAGTAATTGCGAAGAACCCTGGTGAACCGGAATTTCATCAGGCGGTGACCGAGGTCGTCCGCTCCCTCGCGCCGGTAATCGAGAAGAGCCCGCAGTACCGCAAGGCGAAGATCCTCGAGCGCATGGTTGTTCCCGAGCGCGCGATAATGTTCCGCGTTCCCTGGATCGACGACCGCGGCGAAATTCAGGTGAACCGCGGCTACCGCGTCGAAATGAACAGCGCAATCGGTCCATATAAAGGCGGCCTCCGCTTCCACTCGACCGTCTATCTCGGCCTTCTCAAATTCCTCGCCTTCGAGCAGGTTCTCAAAAACTCGCTGACCACCCTCCCCATGGGCGGCGGCAAGGGCGGCTCCGACTTCGACCCCCACGGCAAGAGCGATATGGAAGTCATGCGTTTCTGCCAGAGCTTCATGACCGAGTTGTACCGCCACATCGGACCCGACACCGACGTACCCGCGGGCGATATCGGCGTCGGCGGCCGCGAAATCGGCTACATGTTCGGCCAGTACAAGCGCATCCGCAACGAGTTCACCGGCGTCTTGACCGGCAAGGGCATCAAGTGGGGCGGCTCGCTCATCCGTCCCGAGGCCACCGGCTACGGCTGCGTGTATTTCGCCCAGGAGATGCTCGCGACCAAGGGCCAGGACCTCAAGGGCAAGACCTGCCTCGTCTCGGGCTCGGGCAATGTCGCCCAGTATACGATCCAGAAGCTCATGCAGCTCGGGGCCAAGGTCGTCACGATCTCCGACTCGGACGGCTGCATCTACGACGAGGAGGGCTTCAACGAGGAGAAGCTCGCCTTCCTCCTCGAACTCAAAAACGTCCGGCGCGGCCGCGTATCCGAATTCGCGCAGAGGTTCAAGAGCGCCGTGTACACGAAGCGCGACAAGAGCCTCGGCTATGATCCTCTGTGGAACTACAAGGCCGACTGCGCCTTCCCCAGCGCCACGCAGAACGAGATCAACGGCAAGGACGCCGAGCATCTTCTCAAGAACGGCTGCAAGCTCGTCGCCGAGGGCTCGAACATGTCCACCACGATCGAAGGCGTCGACGCCTTCATCGACGCAGGCATTCTCTACGCGCCCGGCAAGGCGGCGAACGCCGGCGGCGTCGCGACCTCGGGACTCGAGATGACCCAGAACAGCATGCGCCTCTCCTGGACCCGCGAGGAAGTCGACAAGCAGCTGCACAGCATCATGAAGAACATCCACTCGGCCTGCGTGAAGGCGGCCGAGGCCTACGGCAAGCCGGGCAACTATGTGGTCGGCGCGAACGTTGCGGGCTTCCTCAAGGTCGCCGACGCGATGATGGATCAGGGAATCGTTTGAGCGATCTTTCTCCCGAAGGGCGGCCACCTGCAAAGGCGGCCCCCTCCTTCGAAGCCGCCCCTTTCACCGGGGGCGGCTTCATGCTTACCGGCGGCGGAGGCTTGGGCGGCAAGGGCGACGGCCTCGCCCTGATCGGCGTACTTCTCGCGGACGGCCTAGTCAAGGCGGTTCCCGGCCTCGCGATCTCCATGCCGCGCACGCTCGTCGTCTGCGTGGACGCCTTCCGCCGCTTTCTAGACACGCCGCCGCCCGGCTACGCGGGACCGACGCCCCGCGAGGTCGCGGCATCGGCAGCGAGCTACAATGAGCTGCGCGAGCGCTTCCTCCTGAGCCCCCTGCCTGACCCCGTCATGGACGCGCTGCGCGGCTTTTTGCCCACGCGCGGCCGCCCGGTCATTGCGCGCTCGTCGAGCCTGTACGAGGACTCCTCGGGCGAGCCCTTCTCGGGAATTTACGAGTCCTACGCCATACCCAACGACCACCCCGACGACGAGGTGAGGTTCGCCCAGTTGGTCGACGCCGTCAGGCTCGTCTACGCGAGCATGTACTCGCCGGACGCGCGCGCCTACCGCAACGCCGCCTCGTGCAGCGAGGAGGACGAGGCCATGGCCGTCGCCGTTCAGGAACTCGTCGGCTCGCGCCGGGGCAGATGGTTCTATCCGATTCTCTCGGGCACGGCGCAATCGTACAACTTCTATCCGATTTCCTACGCCGCTCCCGAAGACGGGCTCTGCGTCGTCGCCCTGGGCCTCGGCGCTTACGTCGTTGGAGGGGGCGCGGCTCACCGCTTCTGCCCGCGCTATCCGGCGCTCAACGCGGTCCCGCCCGAGTTGGCGGGAGAGGGATCGCAGCGGCGGTTCTGCGCCATCGACATGGAGAGGCCCGAGCCGGCCCTCCTGTACGGCGAGTCGGCGGCCCTCGAGGAGATCGACCTATCCGAGGCCGAGGGCACGGGAGTCCTCGACCTCGTCGCCTCGACCTGGGACCGGGACGACGCCCGCCTCGTACCGGGCACGGCGCGCGAGGGAACGCGCATCCTGGATTTCGCGCCCCTCCTGAAATACGACGCCCTCCCCTTCGCTGCGGCGATTTCCGAATCGCTCCGGGCCTTCCAGGAAGCGACCGAGGGCCCGGTCGAGCTCGAGTACGCCCTCGACCTCGATCCGGACTCGGGCGAGGAGACGCTCTACCTCCTCCAGGTGAAGCGCCTGGTGCGCACGGGCTCGGGGGGAGTCGACCTCGAGGTCCTCGAGAGCGAGGGCTGTCTCGTTGTTTCCGACCGCTCGATGGGCGACGGTATCATCTCGGGAGTGGAGTATGTCCTTTGGATCGATCCCGAACGTTTCGACCGTTCGCGGAGCCGGGAGGTAGCCGAACAAGTCGCTGCCCTCGACCGGGAACTCGGTTCCGAGCGAAAACCGTACATTCTCATAGGGCCGGGCAGGTGGGGCACGCGCGACCCCTGGCTCGGCGTGCCCGTGGTCTATCCCCAGATCGCGCACGCGAAAGCCATCGTCGAGACCGAAATGCCGGGCATTTCGATCGATTTTTCCTTCGGAAGTCACTTTCTACGCAATGTAGCCGAACGGGGAGTCGGCTATCTGGCCGTTCCCGAACGAAGTGAAAGTCGTGTAGACTGGGGCTGGCTCAGGTCACAGCCGGCCACGCGGACATACGGGGTCTGCACGCTCACACGCTTTCCCGAGGCTTTCGAGGTGCTGATGGACGGACGCCGCGGCCGTGCTCTGATCAGGAAGGAAACGAGATCGTGAGTACAGGAGTATCGAAGATGGGCATTTTCAGGCGAAGACTCCCCGCGGCCGCCCTCGCGTTCGAACGGACGGACGAACACGCGCTCGAGCGGCGCGAGGCGTTTCGCGCCCGCAAGGCCTCGGGCCCCATAGACCTCCTCTTCATCGGAGATTCGATCACCAGACGCTGGGTCGAGGCTCCCGAACTTTGGGAGAAATACTTCGGACGCTACAATCCGGCGAATTTCGGCGTGGGCGGCGAAGCGACCCAGAACCTGATATGGAGACTCGAAAACGGCGAACTCGATGGCATCTCGCCCCGCGTCGTGGTCCTCCTCATCGGCACCAACAACGCGCCCGAGGGCGGCAAGGCCCGCGACATCGCGATCGCCGTCGAACGTATCGTGCAGATCATCAGGGAGAAGCTGCCCCGCACGCGAATACTCGTCCAGGGCATCTACCCCCGCGGCCCACGGCGCGGCGAAGAAGGCTACAATCGCGAGGCGGCGCGCATAACGCGTGTCATCAAGGCCGCGAACCGCAGGATCAAAAAACTCGCCGACGGCGACATCATCCGGTATGCGTACTTCGGAGACCTTTTTCTCGACGGGAAGGGGCGGGTCCGCGCAGACATCCTGCCCGACCGGCTCCACCTCAACGCATCGGGCTACGCGGTCCTTGCGCCCGTCCTGGGGCCGATCGTCGACGAGATGATGGCAGCCCCGCCGATCGCATAACGTGTCGGCCGCCAGGGGCATCGATCCTTTTTTTCTCCGAAGCCTCAACCGACTCGGTCAAAACGCAGGACGCTCGCTTTTTTTCCTGAAACGAGGACCGGGAATTCCTCCCGAAGGACAAACGCGCCCCCGGCGGCGGCCTTGATCTTCGGTCCCAGTGAGCGCGCGAGGAGGAGAACGAGGCGCCCTCCGACGCCGAGGAGAAACGAGGCTCTATGAATAAAAGAGCGAAGAAGAGCCTCGGCCTCGGCGGATTCGGGGCCGGCCTCGTACTCGCCCCAGGGCGGATCGGTAGCGATCGCGTCGATAAAGCCCCCGGAGAATGCGTCGAGAGCGAGGGCGTCTCTCACTTTTGGGAAGAAGGTTTTGCGTCTCCTCTCGAAAGCCCGGTCGCGCAGGGACTCCTTCACCGCAGCGATTTTCTCCGGATCGATATCCTGGGCGAACACGAAACGGTAGGGCGCGGCTAAAGCCCTCTCGATCGCGATGCCGCCGTAGCCGCAGAACGGGTCGAGGAAGACATCCTCGGAACGCGGCTCCGTAAACTCGACAAGAAGGCGACAGGTCGTCCGCGGAAGCTCCCCGCGCCGAAGATCCGGTTCGCGCCCTCTTCGGCCGGGCGGGAAGACGCGCTCGAGGAAGAGGACCGAGCCCTCTGCGCGCGCCTGGAGGCGGAACTCCCGCGCCCCTACCGAACCGCGTGTGTCGACGCGTCCGCCGCATGAGCGGGCTATCGCGTCCTGCAAAAGAGCGCGCGGGGAGTCGGGCAGGGATGCGGGATCATCGGGGCCGAAGGCGCGCAGGATGAACACACTGTTCCGAGCGGCCCTGGAACGGCCGATAAAAGACAAGACTCCGCGGTCGTGGGCGAAGTTCACGGCTGCCTCGGCGAGCCGTGAAGACAGATCCACGGAAGAACCCTCGCCCTTATGGGGCCGGTGCTCGCCCAGAATACGAAAGAGCGAGCGGCAGTAGGCGAGCACAGTACTGGGTTCGGCTTCGCATTCGAATCGAAGGGCGTTGTCCTCGAGCGAGAGGATGCGGGCGCCGGGTGCGTCGCGTTCTATGAGCCGGCGCACGAGTCCGCCGAAACCCGGGACAAAGCTCGCGAAATACGCTTCCTTCACCGCTCTTCCCCTTTCCTATGCATCGACAGCCCGCATTTCATGGTCCATCGCCGGCCTCAGGACAGAAAAAGTATCAAGGCCGAAAGCGTCAGGGGACTCAAGGCGGTGGAGACTAGCACAATGTGTGCGGCGTAATCGGGCTCGTTCTGCATCTCGCGGGCTATGATCGCGGTATTGACCGCCGCGGGCGTCGCGACGCCCAGTACCAATGACTGTGCGAGAACGCCCTGAAACCCGAAAAGTGTAACAAAAAACATACCCAAAAGAGGCGCTACCACGAGCTTCAGGACGCTTGAAGCGAGGGCGTCGCGCAGTCCGAATTTGGAGCCGATTCCGGCGAGGGAGGCTCCGAGCGTGAAGAGGGCGAATCCGATGAATCCGTCGGCAAGATATCGAAAAGGAATGAGCACCTGATCAGGCAGAACTACGCCAAAGGCCTTGATGCCGAAGACAAGACCCATGACCCACAATGTCGGCAGCGTCAGCGTTCGTTTGATCGCCTGTCGCACCCCGGCGCCGCCCCGTCCCGCCTGGAAAACCCCAAGCGAGTTGCCGACGATGTTTTGTAATAAAACTATCATGAGCTGCCCGGTAACCGCGATCGGATCCCCTCGGAATGCGAGGTCGATCAGGGGAAGCCCGTAATTGCCGCTGTTGAAGAACATGAGCGAGTTGCAGAATGCGAATCTCCGCGGCCGCGTAAGCTTTAAGAGGAGCGAGGCGCCCAGGCCGAGCACATAGAGCAGCGCCATGACCGATAGGGCGTATAGGAAAACACGGGACAGCTCGGTCCACTCGAACTCGGCCTCGTAGACCCGGACGAAGACGAGGCTCGGGATGAGGGCGTACATCGAAAAGCGCGTCAGCGTGCGCAGATCGAGCGAAAGAGCCTTTTGCAGCCCGAAGCCCAGGCCGACTATCGCAGCCATCGGAAGCAGTATGGAGACGAGGATGAAGCCGAGACCGGTGCTCATGCGGCCATTGTAGCCTCCGGCCCGCGGCCCTGTCGACAACAAAAGAGGCTCTTGACGAACGAAGCGAGTTGTCTTAAACTATACTACAGGAACTTTAGTATGGCGAAAGACAACGCTGCCGTCTCGATCGGCGACAAGATCCGCGAGGTGCGCGAAAAACGAGGGGTGACGCTCAGAGCCCTCGCCGAGGAGGCCGGCGTGTCCGAGAGCTTGGTTTCGCAGATCGAGCGGGGCAGGGTCGCGCCCTCGCTCGACACGCTCATGGCCATCGTCGGGGCCCTGGACATCGATCTCGAATGGCTTTTCCGCGATTTCAAGCGCCAGAAGGCCGCGACGATCACGAAGAAATCGGAGCGCCGCATCACGCGCACAAACGGCATCGAATACGAGCAGGTCTCGGTTCTTCGGGGCGGCCCCTCCGAGCACGCCGTCGAGGTTCGCTGGATCACCATGGACAGCGGAGCGAAGACGGGCGACACCGAATACGGCCATGTCGGCAGCGAGACCGGAGTCATTCTCAAGGGCCGGGCCAGGCTCAACTATGGAAACAGGACCTATGAGCTCGAGGAGGGGGACGCGGCGACCTTCTCATCGGACATCCCCCATACGCTGTCGAACGCGGGCAAGGGAAAACTCGTCGCGCTGTGGATCACGACGCCGCCCAGGCGCCAGTGAGGAGGTAAACCATGGGCAGTACCGCAGTCAAAAAGATCTTCGACGCGCACACGCGCGACAGGCTCGAGGGAGGGGTCCGCGTACTCTCGTTGGACGCCGTCTTCTGCCACGAGATCACCACCCCGATCGGAATCGACGACCTCGCCTCCCGGGGCCTCGACCGGGTCTTCGATCCCGATCGCATAAAGGCGGTGATCGATCACGTCACCCCGGCCAAGGATTCGCTGACTGCCGAACAGGGCAAGGCGCTCCGCCTCTGGTGCCGCCGGCACGGCATCAAGGACTTTTTCGACATCGGGCGAAACGGCGTCTGTCACGCCATATTCCCCGAAAAAGGATTCGTCCGTCCCGGCTACACCATCATCATGGGGGATTCCCACACCTGCACCCACGGAGCCTTCGGAGCCTTCGCAGCGGGCGTCGGCACAACCGACCTCGAGGTGGGCATCCTCAAAGGGGTCTGCGCCTTCCGCGAGACCGAGACCATCAGGGTCCAGGTCGAAGGCGCGCTCAAACCCGGCGTCTTCGCGAAGGACCTCATCCTCGCCCTCATCGCCGAGCTCGGCGTCGACGGTGCGACCGACCGCGTCCTCGAGTTCGGCGGCCCCGTTGTCGACGCGCTTTCCATGGAAGGCCGCATGACGCTCTGCAACATGGCGGTCGAGGCGGGGGCGACCTCGGGCATGTGCGCCCCGGACATGACGACGGTCGAGTACCTCTGGCCCTTCATTAAAGACGAGTTCGCCTCGAAAGAAGCGGCCCTCACCGAGTATTCGCGCTGGAAAAGCGATCCCGATGCGACATACGAACGCACGCTCCGCATCGACGCATCGAAACTCGAGCCGCTCGCGACCGTCGGCTACAAGCCCGACCAGGTCAAGCCGATCCGCGAGCTCGCGGGGACCAGGGTCGATCAAGTGTATATCGGGAGCTGCACCAACGGACGAATCGAAGACCTGCGGGCCGCTGCGGCGGTCTTAAAGGGGAAACGGATCGCCGACAGCGTCCGCGGCATCGTCAGCCCGGCGACGCCGGCCGTCTACGACCAGGCGCTCAAGGAAGGAATCATCCAGGTATTCATGGACTCGGGCTTCTGCGTGACCAATCCGACCTGCGGCGCCTGCCTGGGCATGTCCAACGGCGTCCTGGCCGCGGGCGAAGTCTGCGCCTCCACCACCAACCGCAACTTCAACGGCCGCATGGGCAGGGGCGGCATGGTCCACCTCATGAGCCCCGCATCGGCGGCCGCGGCGGCGATTGCGGGCTGCATCGCCCAGTCCCCCCTCTACCGAGGATAAGGAGGATCATGTGAAAAGCTTCGGCGGAAAGGTCCTTTTTCTGGACCGTGACGATATCAACACGGACGAGATAATCCCGGCGAAATACCTCACCGTCTCGACCAAGCGCGACCTCGCGCCCCACCTCCTCGAGGATCTCAAGCTCGAGGGCTTCGACAGCTCGCGCGCCATCGCCGGCGTCAAAGCCGTCGTGACGCGATCGAATTTCGGCTGCGGTTCGAGCCGCGAACATGCGCCCTGGGCGCTCGAGGTCAACGGCATAAGCCTCGTCGTCGCCTCGGGCTTCGCGCGGATATTCCGGCAGAATATGTTCAATTGCGGCCTAATCGCGGCGCAGCTGCCGAAAAGCACGATCGACGAGCTTTTCACGCGCTTCGCCGCATCGGGGGCCGTCGTCGAACTCGACTGGGGCAGGAAAGAACTCACATTCACAGGCGAATCGGGGCGGGGCGAACTCAAGGCGGCGCTCGAACTGGGGCGATTCGACCAGGCCCTCGTGGAAGCGGGCGGGTGGATCGACTACGCAAACGCGAAGTATTGAGGGAATCGAACCCGAGTGAAGCGCGGCCTCCGAAGGCCGCTTCGAGGCCCCTGTCCCCGCTTACACGAACTTGCCGTAGCTTTTGAGCATGATGAAACTTTCCGAGGCGAGGATGCCCTCGACGCTCGGCAGCTCCTCGGTGAGAAAGCGCACAAGGCCCTTGTTCGAGTCGAGAAGCACTTCCGCAATCAAATCATAACGGCCCGAGGCTATCGACACCGAGAGGACGTTCGCGAGGCGGGAGAGCTCTTCGGCCTTTTGATCGAGCAGCTTCGATTCGGCGACCCGGAGCGCGACGAGGACGAGCTGTTTGTTCTCCAGCACGTCCGGATTGATCAATGCCCGCACCTGGAGTATGCCCGCCTCCTTGAGCCGCTTGAGCCGCGTGCGCACCGTGCCTTCCGAGATCCCGAGCTCGCGCGCGATCGTATTGTTGGGGACATAGCCTTCTTTGAGGATCGAGATGATCTTCCAATCGGTTTCGTCGGGCTGCATCGGTTTACAGTAATGTATCCCGCTCGGATCGCACAAGGCTGACACGCGGCCTATACGGATGTTCCTCGAAACTTGTCGGGGCTGAGCCACGTCTATCATTCTGTTCACTAATAATGTACAGTGTACAAAATACCGTTTTGGAAAGCTCGAACAAGGTACAGAAGTCTCTACAAACCGGAACGGTTTCTATGGATCCAAGCTGATTCAACACTCAGAGGGTTTTGAAATTGGCTCGATCCCCTCTTGATTGTCTCGAAGAGCCTTGTGTGCTACTGTTCTTCCATCAAATAAAAATGAGGATCGGTCATATGCGACTATCGCGCCGAGTTTTACGTAGCCTTTTTCTCGCCCTCTTCGCGCTGCACCTCGCGCTCGGCAGTTTTGCGGAGAGTCCCAAGCGTTCGGCGCTCGTCATCGGCAACAGCGCATACCCCGAGGCCTCCACCCTCGCCTCTCCGGCATACGACGCGCGGGAGATATCGACCGCTCTTTCTTCTCTGGGTTTCGCCGTTCAGACATTGCTTGACGCCGATCTTTCCAGCATCGTAAACGCCGCCACTCTATTCGTCAGAGATTCGATCGATTCAGACATCCGATTGGTGTACTTCTCCGGATACGCGGTCCAGTACGGCGGCGGCAACTGGCTTGTCCCCGCCGGCTCCGCAGTAAAGCCGACATGGAGCGCAAAAACCGAAGCCTTCTCCGCGGACAGTCTGTTTTCGAACATGAATGCTTCAAAAAAAGGACTGAGTATTTTCATCATCGACTCGAGCGGAGGAGGACCCTTTTCCGACCGAGCGGAGCGAGCCGGACTGGCGGCGATGAGCGCGGACAATTCGATCGTCGTTTTTTCTACGGCGAAGCAGGCGGCCTTGTCCCGAACCTCCCCCAACGAAGCGAATTCCTTCGCGAAGGCCATCGCCAAAGAAGTGCAGAAACCCGGCAAGAGCGTCCAAGAAGCTCTGCTGGCGGCCCTCGAGCGTTCGAGCGTCGACGGGCGTCAGCCCTGGTCGTCGATGACGACGCCCGAGTTGGTGTATTTCACGTCTCCGGAATCCGCCCTTCAGGCCGTCCTCGAGGCGAAAACCAAGGCCGAGTCGATGGTGAAGCAGCTCGACGGCAAAGTCGGGGAACTCAAAGCCCGTATCGGCGCCGAGAAAGACCAGACCCAGAAAAAAGCTCTCGAAGCCGAGTTGAAGGCCCAGTCGGATCTTCTCGCGCAAAAAAAACGGGAGTACGAGGAATACGGTACCGAGCATCAACGTCTCGTGAGCGCGGCCGAAGAACGTAAAAAAGAAGAGAGCGGCCTGACGGCGCTTGCGAAAGAGCAGGCCGAACGACTCGAATCCGTACAAAAACTGGCCGAACTCCGTCAGTGGGAGATTTCGAGTCTGATAGGAGGAGCGCAAACTATCGATGCCTTTCTAAAGGCCATAGAAACTACTACGGCGAGCCGGACGGATATACGTCAGAGATTTCGCGCATCGCTCGAAACGTATAAAACCGCAATCGGGAATTTATACGAGAAAGGCATACGAGCTGCAGCCTCCTGGTCGAAGTACCCCTGGGAAAGCGACGAAGCATTCCGTCAGCGTTCGACCGACGAGAGAATCAGATTGACGTGCGAACGCCTTACGAGAGTCGCGGCCGTGGACAAAGGGGCTGATCTGCGCGAGCATGAACTCCTCGCTGCATTCGATGCGCTTTCCGAAAAAGCCTTCGACGGCCTTGAAAACGCGCGGATGAGCTACCGCGGCGATTCGGTGAACGTGCGAGTCGGAGCCTATGACGTCGCAAGCTCAAGCTATCCCATCACCGTCACATCGACCGAGTCCGCCCTGCCTTTCACGGCGACACTGGTCTTCTCGATCGCCGGCGGCGGCGCCGAAGAACAAAGAAGCCGGTATCTCGAGTTCGAATCGCTAAAACAGGCGAAAGCGTTGTTTGCCGAAATCGACACATCGGTATCGCGCATTCCCGGACTCGGTTACGCGACCATAGTCGAAGAGGTTCGGGTCAAAGCCAAGACAGCCGACGGCGACCGCCTTGTCGTCTCGGAAACGCGCCCGAAACCAGTCGCGCGTTTCAAGGGCAGTTCGGATCGCGAGCGTCCGACTCCCGTATCCTCCTGGATAAGCGTGGTGGGGGTCGGGACCGAGATCTCCGTCGACGGCGGCGAACGGAAAAAGCACCGCCTGTTCATCCCCGATCCGAAAAGCGGCAGTCACGTGGTGCGGGCGGTTCTCGACGACGGAAGTCTCATCGAGCGCCGCGTGGATCTCGAGGCCGGGGGCAGTGTTCTGGTCGAATTCCGTTTCGGACGATTCACCCTGCCCTGGCTGGCCTCGGGTTCGACGGTAAGTCTGCGGGGAGCGGCGGCGGACACCGAGCGGGAAACTCAATCGCTGTTCGCATCTTCCACCGAGTTTGTCCGTGAATACAAACACAACAACGACGGGCCATTCAGATCCCCCCTCATACCCGAGGGCTCATACCGGATCAGTATACAAGGTGATTTCGCGTATTCGACCCAACTCGAACTGCGCGCCTATACCGAGATCGAGCTGCCGGGGTATAAGAACAGCCTTCTAAAAAGCATGAACGAGCGGAAGGCCGGTCTTGAACGATCCATCGGCGGAAAGGCGACGAGAAAAAAAATCGGAATCGCGGCCCTCGGTGTCGGAGTCCTCGGCGCCGCGGGAGCGGTGGCGAGCTACTACCTCGGCGCCGCGGCCGCCGAGGACATAAGGACGGCGGTCGATACGCCGAGCGCCGAGGAAGCCCACAAACGATACGATTTTTACAGTGTACTCTTCCCCATCAGCCTGGGCCTCGGCGGCCTGGGACTCGGAACGGCGCCCTTCCTTCTTTGGTTAGGGCCGGATGAGGACAAGGTAAAAAAATCCATCGAGTCTCTCGACGCCCAAATAAAAGCCTTGGCGAAGTAGGCTTTCTCCGATAGACTATAGGCAAAAGTATAAAAGGACATGGTCCACTATGAGAAAAAGTGTTGTCTTCTCTCTATCCGGGATTCCGGTCTTTCCGTGTATTCCACTCGCCGCCGCGCTCCTCGTCGCTGTGCTCTGGCTGCCTTCGTGCGATATCTGGGGCGGCATCGACAATCCCGTCGATCCCAGGTCGCCGAACTATCAAGGATACCCGACCGTTTCGGGCATCGACAGCATCTACCCCTATACACCGGCCGATGGATCTTCGCATTTCTGGGTCCCCACCCTCGTCGCCGCCGAGGTGAAGGACGCAACGCACTACGAGTTCCAGATCGACTCTGAGCCGACAAGCACTTCGAATACGAACACGTACACATTCTCCTCGTGGCAGCCCTCTGCCGGCGTTCATAGCTGGAGGGTGCGCGCCGGACGGGGCACTAATGATTTTGGACCCTGGTCATCCTCCGCCGCGTTCGTGATGTCGGCCGTGAATCTCCAGATTTCAAGTCCTGCCGACAAGGCTCTTATCTCCAGCGTCAATCAGCAGCGCTTCGACTGGCCCGACATCGCGGAAGCAGATCAATACATGTTTCAAATATCGGAAGACCAATCATTCACTCAACCTTCTACCGAGACCATATCCACTGTCATCTCGGAATACAGCCGCTCATGGAGCACTCAAGATATCGGAAAGACTTTTTATTGGAGAGTCTGCGCACACAGGGGGGGGAAAGACGAGCCTGTGGAGTTCCTATACCACTCCCCGCGAGCTCAGGATCACGCCGCTCAACGTTACCATCGGCAATCCGACACACCAGTATGCGAACTCGAACGGCACCGTGTCCTTCACCGTCACCTATTCAAACGCCTCCAGAATTGATCTTAGGAATAGTAATATAACTCTAAACACGAGCGGGCCGAGTTGCGACATTTCCGTAAGCGGTACAGGTGCATCCACAAGGACCGTCACTCTGTCGAATTTCAGCGGAAACGGGGAACTGGGCATTTCGATCGCTCCTTCGACCGCCTTCGACGAGGCCGGCAACCCTGCCCCCGCAGCCGGACCCTCGGCGACCTTTCTCGTCGACACGCAAGCTCCTGCGTTCTCGAGTGTCTCGATCACTTCGGATAGCGGCGGGAATTACGCGCGGAACGGCAGCATGATCACACTCGCGTTCACAGTCCTTGAATCGGGATCGGGATTGTCAGGCCCGCCGCTTGTTCGTATCGGTGGTCAATCCGCACAGGTACAGGTAAGCGGAACCCTTCCAAATTACACTGCATCTCTCCTTCTGTCGGGCACTTCAGTTTTGGAGGGGAATCTCAGCTATTCGATCGAAGCATCCGATCGGGCGGGAAACACCGCATCGACCGGTACACTTTCATCATCGATTGTCTACGACCGCAGCCCTCCGAGCATCACGATCGACGCGATCACATCGAGTCGAGGCGGCCACTACGCAGCCAACGGCGATACGGTGACCGTCGCCTTCTCGGTCAACGACCCGGGCCCTTCCGGTCACGCGGCGCCGCAGGCGACGATCGGCGGTCAAAGCGCGACCGTCGGCGGATCATACCCGAATTACAGCGCGTCGATTCAGCTTTCCGGCACGACACTGCCCGAGGGCCCGCTCTCGTATTCGATCACCGCCCAGGACAACGCCGGCAACACATCCTCGTCGAGCGGGAACACCGGCATCACGTACGATCGGACGGGGCCGCAGATAAGCGTCTTTTCGCTTGCGACGCCGACGCCGACCAACAGCACCGCCGCCCGGGTGAACGTGGCGGCTACCGACTCATACTGTACCGTGGCGAGTTATACGATTATTACAGGAAGCAGCGTTTCGATCGGAGGAAGCAGGAGCGATGCCGGCGCGATCGACATAACCCTCACGCCGGAAGAGGGCGGCAAGTCCATCACCCTCACCGTCGCCGACGCATTGGGCAATACGACGACCCAGACCCTGAGCAACGCGGTCGTACTCGATCTGACCGGTCCGGTGATCGACAGCTTCACCCTCCCCCTCGCCGTGAACACAAGAAGCATGAGCGCAGGCATCGGCACTTCGATCGTCGCGCACGACGCGAGAAGCTCGGTAGCGAGCTATACGATCGCCGGAGAGGGCGTTCAAACGCCCGTGAGCGCCGCATCGGGGACGATCTATTTCACGCTCACCGAACAAGAAAACGAAAACAAAAGCGTCGAGCTTTGCGTTTACGACGCTGCCGGTAATCATACTACTGTCGCACGTTCGGTTTTCTACGACCGCTTGCCTCCCGTGATCAGCGATGTCACCGCGTCGACGAGCGGCAATCCGGGCTGGATCAGAGTCGGCCAGATCCTGACGATCCGCTTCAACGTGTCGGGCACCGGGAGCGCCATCGCCGGCCTTCCGACCGCGACCATTGCCGGACATTCCGTCACCTCGTCCTATGTCAGCGGTTCGGAATACAGGGCGAGTTATACAATGAACGGGACGGAAGCCGAAGGCGACGTGTACTATACGATCAACGCAGTCGACGCCGCGGGCAACAGCGTTACCAGCGCTTCGGCGAACTCGAATATCAACTTTGATAAAACAGCTCCGAGCTTTACGATCAGCCAGCCCTCGCATACGCTGGTCAGGGCGGGCGAATCGGTGGATTTCAATGTCGTGTACACAGATGCGTCCGCAACCATCTCTTTGGGACTACAGGATATTTCATTGACCAGGACCGGCTCGGCGACGGGGACGATCGAGTTCACGACTTCCGGCCCCAGCGTCCGCCTGATCACGATCAGTTCGATATCGGGGAACGGCAGCCTCGGTATTCACATCGCCTCCGGCACAGCGACCGATCCGGCCGGAAACAGCGCCGCGGCGCAGAGTTCGGCGAGTTTCATCGTGGATTCGACCCCGCCCGAGATTTCGCTCTCCCCCTCGGCGCCTACAGCCGACTATTACAGCCCGAGCCAGACGAGACTACGGTTTTCATTCACCGAATCGGTCGGCGTCGCGGAGCTCAGATACTGGATCGGGTCTCAAGCCGAGCCCTCTTCGGGTTTCATCGATTATCCCTTGAACGGGATCCAGTCCGGATCGGTCGACATCTATGTAAATGTCGCCACGACAGACAGCGCCTTCTCGTTCAGGCTCATCGATTCAGCAGGCAACAAGGGGACGGCCTACGGCTTCGAGTACAACGGTTCGGCCTGGGTCTTCAATTCGACGCCGCGTTCGTTGAATCTCTCCGGCAGAACGCGCGCTCTCGTGATTCCGATGTCCTCACAATGACGGATACGGAAGGCTCATAAAAAGAGAGGCGGATCGTATCGATCAAGAACCTCTCTAGGAAAAGCCAAGGGAAACTCCGATTTTCCCTCTTCGAGGCTTTTAGCCTTTTCCGCCTTGCTCTATACTACGGCACTATGCCGCGATTCCGGTACTATACGAATCTCGCCCATCCCGAAATAGCTCGTGCACCCTCAGGAGAAAAGCCTTTTTTCTCAAGGGTCCCGCACATCGGTTCGGATCCGCCGGGCCTCGGGCGCGTCGACGCCGCCGAGAGCGCGTTGCACTATGTCGGCCGTATCACGCCGGACGGCGCAGGCCGTCCCGTCTTCGTATGGCAGGGCAGCGAACTTCTCGCCCGTTTCTTCGGCCGGCGCATCGGATTCAGATTCGGCAGGACACTGGGGAAAAATTATTATAACGTCATCATCGACGGCGAGAATCGGCTTCTCGCTCTCGAAGAAGGGCCCGGAGCTGACTACATCGCGAACTTCGAACTCGAGGCCGGAGAGCACGAACTCGTCCTGTACAAGCGGAGCGAGGCCTATTTCGGCTCCGCCGTCTTCCAGGGTCTTCTTCTCGAAGAGGGCGCGCGCCTTGGACGGCGGCCCGAGGACCTCCCCCTCAGGATCGAGTTCTACGGCGACTCGATCACCGCGGGCGCCTGCAACGAAGACCCCGGAGATGATCAGTACGACGACCTCTCGACCCACGACAACTACCTCTCGTACGGCTCGATCGCCTGCCGAGAACTCGGAGCAGAATATGTCTCGATCGCGGTCAGCGGAACCGGCCTGACCTGCAGCTGGAACCCCGTTCTCATGCCGGAGGTGTGGGATCGGACCGCGGCCGATCCCCTTTCGCCGAAGTACGATTTTTCGGGGCCGCATCCCGACATCGTCGTCGTCAACCTCGGACAGAACGACGTGGGCCTTCCGGCCTCGCAGGGACGGACACTGTCTACTGATTTCGCGCAACGCTATGTTTCTTTTATACGCGGCATACGGGCCGTCTATCCTCGTTCGTTCATCATCTGCGCGATAGGGGGGATGTCAGCCTACCGTGATTCGGCCGAACTTCGCTCGGCCTGGGAAGAGGCGACGGGAAAGCTCCGTAAAGAGGATGAACGGGTATTCGATCTCAGATTCGAGGCTTTCTCATGCAATCATCCGCGGCTCCCGGTGCACCGCGCCCTCGCCGCGGAACTCGTCTCGTTCATACAAACCGAGATTCTCGATCGCTTCGAGGTCGGCAGGCGCAGATTCGAATTGAATACCTAAGGTGGAGGAAGCGACGATGGCGCATATCGAATGCAGAAAGCTCTCGAAATCCTTCAACGATTCGAAGGAGGGGCGCGGGTTCAGGATGGAGAACCTCGATCTCGACATCCCCGACGCCAAGGTGCTCTGCGTTCTGGGCCCGTCGGGCTGCGGCAAGAGCACCCTGCTCAAGCTTATCGCGGGCCTCGAGGAGCCCGACTCTGGACAGATTCTCTTCGACGGGATGGACATGAGTGCCGCGCCGCCGGCCGAACGCCGTATCGGCATGGTATTCCAGGATTACGCCCTGTATCCCAACTTCACCAACCGGCAGAACATTCTCTCCTACTTCTTGTTCAAAAAGAAAACTCCCGAGCTCAAGGCAGAGGCCGAGGAAAAATACCGGCGGACCGCGGAACTCCTCGGAGTCGATATCGAATACCTCCTCGACCGGATGCCGAAAGGCCTCTCGGGCGGAGAGAAGCAGCGTGTCGCCCTCGGGCGCTGCATAACCCGCGACCCGCGGGTCCTTCTCCTCGACGAACCATTCTCCAATCTCGACGCGAAGCTCCGCGCCTCGTACCGTATGCATCTGAAGACACTCTTGACGCGCTACGGCGTCACGACCGTATTCGTGACCCACGATCAAAGGGAGGCTCTCTTCCTCGGCGACAACATCGCCCTCATGCGCGAGGGACGTATCGAACAGGTGGGGACTGCTCAGGAAATTTACAACGAACCGAACAGCATGTTCGCCGCGGATTTTCTCAATCCCGACCCCGACGCGCCCGCCGTCTGCTTTCTGCCGGGGGATGCTTTTTCATCGGCCAACCTTCGGCACTACATCGTGGGCGCGCGTTCGGAAGATCTTTCGATTCGAAGGCGAACCGAGGGGCGATCTGATTTTTCGAACGACGGCACTCTGTCCCTGAACGCTTCGGTCGCAGAAATCCGCCACCTTCCGCTCGGAACGGGGGCCGTGCTCAGGTTCCGCGTCGCCGAGCGGGATCTGTATGTCCGTATTCGGAATACAGAAGACATCCCGAACGCGCCCGGCGAATCGGTGAACATCGTTTTCGAGCGCTACCATCTTTTCGACGAAAACACGCGGCTCAGGGTGCGAAGCGTCAGATCATAAACGGGCAGTACGTTCTTTGTAGAGTTCGATGAAACCGAGGATCGGCGCGCGCCATCCCCTGGCCGGAGCAGAGGCGAAGGCGGCCTCGAGCTCGTTGAACACGCCGATGATGGCGGAACGGATTTCGTCGATCACAGGAAGTTCCGAACCCCTTTCGGTGAACAGGTCCCGGACCGCGGCATACGCATCCTCTTCGGAAAAACCCGGCAGGCATCGGACAAGATAGTAAAGCGATGCGCCGATACAGTTGACACTGTGTTGTTTCACGAAGAGCACCGTCTCGGTGATCGCGAGCGCCTCGTCGCGGAGATGATCGAGCCAGCGTGACACTTCGACCGATTCCCCGGCGGGCCGTGTTCGAACAAAAGCCGATGCCAGCTTCCAATTCGCCAGGACAATGATCACATGAAGGCTGGGTATGCAGTTGAGGTGGGGATCGAGGGCGTGAATGAGGGCGAAGCGGAGATCGGGATTGCCTCGAGGACGGTCTGTCGTCGTGTGAACAGTCCGATAAATACTGCCTGCATCCCGATACAGACGTCGAATCGAGTCGACATAGACTGCAAGGTCCGGAAGGGCGGATTCGCCGTAGAGCCGCCAAAGTTTATATACCGATACCATCCACAGTTTCACGAATTCCAGATACTTTGCCGAGTACTGTGGGGTGAAGGGTATAGCCTCGTCCAAGGGATGATCGACGTTGACAACTTCGCGACGGCGGTGGATGACATTGGCGAACTGGGGGATGAAAAACGAACGGAGGGCCTCACACACAAGTCCAAAGGCGGCACGAAACAGTTTGGGACGGCTCAAAGCAAGGGCGAGGGGCCGTGAGTATCCGTAGTTTCGCGACAAAAAGGCATGATCCATCTAGACTATTCCCCTTCGGATGAAAATAGGTGTTCCTCGGACCTTGTTGCAATCCCTCAAAGGCTTTTATTTGTTGTACACCGTAAACAATCCTTTCACCTCTTCTTTGTGGTTTCAACAAGGTTCGAGGAACAAATACTACACTACAATCTGACACTTTTCAAATGTCTGTCAAATAAACTAACTAAACACAAAACCTCGATTAAGAAAAAACACCTACATATATATTTTTATTTTATATAATAAATTATAATGGGCATAGGTTATTTAACCTATGTTTTATTAAGCCTTTTGACCGATTTCGCCTCCCTGTTTTCCATGGTTTCCATAGTACCTGCTTTCCATCTCATCAGGTTCCTAAAAGGAGGCTTGTGCATGAAAAGAAAATTGGGTATCGGGCTCATCCTTCTGG
>CAZXXZ010000010.1:0-67235 GCA_964644505.1 uncultured Treponemataceae bacterium
TGACCATGGGCATCGACTCGCCCGAGACCTACTACTACCGCCGCATCATGGTCGACGCGGTCAGAGCGGTCGAGGCGGCTGCTTCTCATCCCGCGGTCGATCCCGAGCGGATAGGCGTCACAGGGGGGTCCCAGGGCGGCGGCCTTTCCATCGCCGCCGCTGCCCTCAATAAGGACGTCAAACTCCTCATGCCCGATGTCCCCTTCCTCTGTCATTACCGACGCGCGACCGAGATAACCGACCGCGATCCCTACAACGAAATCGCGCGGTACATTCATACGAAACGCGATCGCGAGGAATCCGTGTTCCGCACTCTCTCGTACTTCGACGGCCTCAATTTCACCGCACGGACCAAGGTCCCGGCGCTCTACTCGGTGGCCCTCATGGATACGATCTGTCCGCCCTCGACCGTCTACGCGGCCTACAATTGGCATGCCGGTGAAAAAGAGATACGCGAGTATCCGTACAACAATCACGAGGGAGGAGCCACCTTCCAGGCGCGGGAACGGCTCGCCTTCGCGAAAAAGTTCTTTATAAAGTGACGACGTTGATGTGCCTCGAAGCCTGGCGGTGACAGCCCGAC
Source organism: uncultured Treponemataceae bacterium (assembly GCA_964644505.1). Taxonomy (GTDB): domain Bacteria; phylum Spirochaetota; class Spirochaetia; order Treponematales; family Rectinemataceae; genus CAZXXZ01. The sequence continues at coordinate 584 of CAZXXZ010000010.1, forward strand.
AAGCTTCGAGGTACTTTTTTTTTGCACGCTGTACCAGGCTGATGGCAAGCATCGAGTGTGTCATCAAACTGTCAGTTTTCCAGGTACAAAATGATACTTTCGGGGCCGGCCAAACGCGAAGCGGGTAAGCCTTGGTCTTCGAGGGAAAGCCGTTCGACGACAGCGTTTTTTTCGGCTCCGCGCACCAGAAAGACACGTCGACGCGCGGATGCGAGGACTTCGAAGGTGAACGTCATGCGGAGAAGCGGGGGTATCGGCGAGCGCGTCACCGCGGTCAGGCCGATGGGAGATGCGTGTACGGTCCCGCGTGACTCGTCGCATGAAAAAAGGCTCGCGGTATGGCCGTCGGCGCCCAGGCCGAGCAGGGCGAGATCGAAAACTGGTTTGTTTCCGAGAGAGGCGGCGAGTTCGGCCTCGTACGCCTCGGCAGCTTCGAGGGCCTCGGATTCGGTCTGCGCCTCGGGCCATTGCTTGATGCGCGGGAAGGGATTCCAGACGCAATCCTCGAAGGCACGCGCGATCATGGTGCCGTTGCGCTCAGGATCGGCGAAGGCTACAACGCGTTCGTCGCCCAGCCACAGTTCGACATCGACGCCCGACAGTTCGTTACCGGCCATCGCCCTGTACACGGGTTCGGGAGTCGCGCCGCCGGCGAGACATACGGCCAAGCGTCCCGAGTTCACAATTCGGGTGATTCGAGCCGCTTCGCGCAGTTCACCGAGGGCCGCGTTTATCCACGAGACCGCATCCGTACATCGATAGAGGAGCATGGAATCAGTATACGACGTCGTAATGCCGCGCGCTATAAACCCCAGGCTTCGGGAGCTTCTCCTCCCGGTCCCGGGCTTCCGGCGGGATATAGTTCAGGCGGCGGGGCCCCGGACCATGCGTTCTCGAGCGCATCGACGATGCGCCATGCTTCCTCGGTTTCGTCGGCTCGAATAAAAAGTGTTGCATCCCCCGCCAGGGCGTCGGCGATGAGCCGTTCGTATGCCTCGGGAAAGTACAAGGTGTTGTTCTCGCGGTAGGCGAATCGCAGTTCGCTCGGGCCGACTTTCGCCGCGCCCGGCACTTTCGTGTTGAAGCGCAGGGCCATGCCCTCGTCGGGCTGAATCCTGATCGCGAGCGCGTTAGGCGACAAAGCCTCCCCGCAGTAGCCCGAAAACAGGGTTGCGGGCGGTCTGCGGAAGGTGACTCGAATTTCGCTCAGGTGCCGGTCGAGCGCTTTCCCGGTTCTGAGGATGAAGGGGACGCCCGCGAAACGCCAGTTGTCAACTTCGAGTCTGAGCGAGACGAAGGTCTCCGTCCTCGAAGCGGGGTCCACCTTGGCTTCGTCGCGGTAGGCGGGGCAGTATGAACCGTCGGGAAGGACGCCGGCCGTGTACTGTCCGCGACGCGACCGCCCGAGCAGTTCCTCGCGCGAATAATCACGAATCGACCTCAGGACCTTCACCTTCTCGTCGCGGATCGCCTCGGGATCGAGTGTGGCGGGCGGCTCCATGGCCGTCAGACAAAGCAGCTGGATAAGGTGATTCTGCAGCATGTCGCGGGCGGCGCCCGCGCGGTCGTAATAGCCGCCCCTCGTTCCGATGCCGGCCGATTCGAGGACATCGATCTCGACCGAGCTAATATGATTCGAATTCCATAACGGCTCGAAGATCGAATTCGCGAAGCGTAGATACACCAGATTCTGGACCGTCTCCTTGCCGAGGTAGTGGTCGATGCGGAATATGTCGCGCTCGTCGAAACACGTCTGAAGTTTTCTGTTGAGGGCGCGGGAACTCGCGCGGTCGTGTCCGAAAGGTTTTTCGACGATGAGTCGGCGGAAACCCGATAAGGCGGTTCGATGCGTTGTTGCGCTGCCGAGTCCCGCCTCTGCGAGCAGCTGCGCCGTCTTTTCGAAATTCTCCGGTGATATCGCGAGATAGAACAGCATGTTGACGGGCATGCCGGGGGCCGAAAGAAGCTCTGCGAGACGCCTGTACGTGTTCCGGTCCTCGAGATCGCCGTGGACATAGGTTGTTCGACGCTCGAGCCATGACCAGGCAGCCGCGTCGAACTTACTCGGCTCGACGGTTTTCTCGCAGGCCTCGCGTAGCGAGCCGCGGAATCTTTCGTCGTCCCATTCCCTCCGTGCGAAGCCGATCACCTTAACACCCTCAGGGAGGATACCCGAGAGCCGGAGCCGGTAGAGCGCGGGTACAATCTTACGATGCGCCAGGTCGCCGCTTGCGCCGAAAATCACGATTGTCGCATCTTCCGGCTCGAGGCGCGATCCGTTCAAGTCACAATAGCTCACCGTGTTCGGAGATACCGGCATATCACTGTCTCCTTTGGGGCGGATACCAATGAAAATACTGCTCCTCGGCGCCGTTGACGATTTTGTGCGGACGAGGGGCCTTCGTTCCGAAGTACTCTCCGAAATCCGGGCTGTTTGTAATAAAACCGAGGCCCCAGGCCGTAAAGCGCTCGGCAAGCCCGCCTAAACGGCGGTACAGCGCATGCGCCTCATCCAGGCTGCCCAGACGTTCTCCATAGGGCGGATTACAGAGGAGACAACCTCGTTCGCCTATAGGACATGCATCCTCGGCACGAGCGATCGAAAATTCCACGTATGAAGCGACACCGGCTCGGTCGGCGTTCGCGCGTGCAAGCTCGATCGCCTTGGAGTCGATGTCGCTCGCGGCGATTCTCACTTCGACATCAGAGCGGATGCGGGCCTCGGCCGCGGCCTTCTCGTCGGCCAGGCGGCGCGACGCTTCATCTCCGGCCGCAAAGGGCATACTTTGAAATGCGAAGGAACGGCCGAGCCCCGGGGCTCGGTCCAGGGCATAGAGGGCCGCCTCGATGGCTATCGTGCCCGAGCCGCAGAAAGGATCGAGCAATGCCTGCCGACGGTTCCAACCGGAGAGGAAAAGGATAGCCGCCGCTATGGTCTCTTTGAGCGGCGCAACACCTCCCGAAAGCCGGTAGCCCCGCTTATGAAGAGCTTCGCCCGAAGTATCGAGCCCGAGGATGCAGTAATCGTCTTCGAGATAGACCCGAAGGGATCTGGTCATCCCTGTTTCAGCCAATCGCCTTATCTTGTACACCGAGCCCAGACGTTCGTAGACCGCTTTATGCGTAAGCGATTGTATGGATGTCTGGGCCGAGAGCCTCGAGCGGTGCGAACGAACCCGCTCGATGACGAGCTTGTCTTCGCGGTGGAAATAAAGCTCCCAGGGGAGCGAACGTACCGACTCGAACAATTGGTCGAAGTCCGCGGCCCGGAATCTGCCGACTTCGATAAGAACCCGTTCGGCCGTGCGGAGACAGAGATTCGCCCGCATAAGCGAAGCCGATAAACCGAGGGGTTCAGGAAGGGCGAAACGGACGCGTCCCGGCTCTCGATGCTCGACGCCGAGGCCGAGGTGTTCGATTTCGTTCTGACACACCTTCTCGAGGCCGAGGGCGCAGAGCGCAAGCGCGAATCCACAGGTCTTCACTCGTCCAAGTATGGCAGTTTACGGCGCCGGACAGCAAGGAGCCAATTCTCCGGAGGATAGTGTGCACGCTTGACACTCGTTCATAAGCTCGGCTAGTATTTGCCCCGCACACGACTGCCTTTACGCATTCGATTCGGGGGTGTAGCTCAGTTGGCTAGAGCGTATGAATGGCATTCATAAGGTCAGGGGTTCAATTCCCCTCACCTCCACGAATAAACAAGCCGCCCGAAAGGGCGGTTTTTTTATCCGTTCTGCCAAGGCGTATCATGTTGCACTTGTGAGTATGCCGTATGAGGGATACAATCCCTACTATGGCAGACGACATCGATCCTGAGATAGCCGCACTCATCGGAGGAGGCTCGGTAGAGGAATACCGGCCGCAGGCGAAAAACCAAAGATCCGCGCCGCCCGCCGGCGCCCAGACTCCCCCCGACTTCCGCTCATTGTTCGGCGATATGAGTGTGACCACGGAAGTCCGGCAGAAACAGGAATTCGACGTCGATCTGACGCGCAAGAGTTTTGCGCCCGTCGAGCGACTCGAGGCCGAGCGTCCGGCCCAGTGGTTTTCGGATCCGAATTATTACAAGACCGTCCTCGGCGGCGAGGGTGAAGAATCCCAAAAACTCCATGAGCTCTTGGGCAAGTATCTCAAGGCCACGGATCCCAAGGACAAGGGCGTCTACCGCCAACAGATCGTGCCTGCCTATTGGTATCTTGCATCGAAACTCGCGCTCCACAGTATCGGCGATCAGGCACCCATGCCGAAAAAAATCGCCGTGCGATTCGCCGCCATCCTCCCAAATCTCCTATCGCCCGAGATGGTGGACATCTTCCATCGCATTATTTTTGAAAAGACGATCGACGAACCCGTTTATTATGTGGACGAGTGGATGCGCGCCATCGCGATGGGCTCGGTCTCGGCGAGCGCGACCGACGAGATAAAACCTCGCTCCCGTGAGAACGACGAGCGTTCGCGCTTCAACCTCCTCATCCAGCGGGCCCAGGGCAAGCGCGACTCCTCCGAAGGTATCATGAAATCGAAGGCCGAGGAGCGCAGGCAACTCGAAAGCCTCCTTAAAGAACGCGTCGAGTCGATCTGCAGTCATCAAAGCCAGCCAGGGCTCCTCCATGTCCCCGCCCCCTACACCGATTCTCAGCGCAAGATGATGACCGAATTATACGACCTCGTCCGAAGAATGATCTCGGTAGACAAGGAACTCATGCAGACGATACACGAATTCGACAAGGCCGGGGACGAACTCAGAAGCGTGCAGGAAAAGGCCGGGGCCCTCGGCCGCGACGCGAAAGCCGACATGCAGACTTTGGCGCAGGAGTTCGATACGGTGAGGCAGATGACGCGTCTGTGCATCGGACGGCAGGGCAATCATTTCCCGATTCTCTCGCGAGAGTATTTCCACGGAAGCATACGCGACATCGCGACAAGGGAAAACGTGGTACGCACGCTCGCGTGGATCGAGTCGATCGACTGCGAGGCCTTCTGCCGGCCGTACAAGAGCGCCCTCAACAGGATAGTCCCCTTCGTTCTTCTCCTGCCCTGCTACGGCGACTCGGGCATCTGCTGGGAGCCCTTCGACACGCACAACCGCGCCACGAGCCGCGGACGAGTGGCGGTCCCGATGTATCCCAAGAATCTAACGCTCGCGGTGCTCACCGCCGTCGCGGATCTTCGTTGGCAGGTCGCGAAGGAAAAAGCCTCTTACTATTGGATGGAAGAGGGGCTGACCGGCAACTACTACCAGTGGTTCGTCTCGCGCAAGCTCCGCGGCGACGTCAAGGAATACTTCATCCAGGACTACCTTGTGTGGATCACCAAAGAGTCCGAGGGCATCCAGAAGCTCGATAAGGACATTCGGGGCATTTTCTGGCGCTACGTACCCTTCTCGAAGAGCATAAAGGAAAAGCTTAAAACGAGAAGCTACGTCTACCAGGAGCTTTACCAGAAAGACATCAATCGGTCCCTGTCCGACGGCTATTAAAACCGGGGTCGAAGCTTCCTACATCCCGGTCCTTTTTATCGACTCATCACACCGGCATGCATAATTCTGTTTGCGTTGACACCGAACGAGACCGGTGTCTATACTCCACCCGGGAGGACGAGGTGGAACCCATCGCAGAGAAATACCGCGACCATATACTACGCATGATGGGAGCATCGAAAGGACAAGCCGTCGTTTCCGACAAGAATGTTTTTCAAATCGGCAACGCCGACGTTCTCAGGTTCATCGATTCCATAATCAAAGAAAACCTTCTACCCGGATCGCGCATCGACGGTTTCGACAACATCGCACGGCTTCTCGAGGCGGCGAAGTCCGGAGAACCCTGTCTTCTCCTCCTCGAACACTATTCGAACTTCGACTTGCCGGTTTTCCATTACCTCTTGAGGCAGGAGGGGGAGATCGGCCGCGCTGCGGCCGATGCCTTGGTGGCCATCGCCGGTATCAAGCTCAACGAGACGAATCCGGTCGTTCTCGCCTTCACCGAAGCCTATACCCGCCTCGTCATCTACCCGAGCCGATCGATCGAAATAATAAAGCAGAAATACAAGGATCCCACGAAAGAACTCATCGCCGAGCTCATGCGAAGCGCGACCATAAACCGCGCAGCCATGCACGCATTGGCCGAACTAAAAAAAGAAGGCAAGCTCATCCTCGTCTTCCCCTCCGGTACACGATTCCGCCCCTGGGATCCGAGCACGAAAAAAGGCGTGAGGGAGATCGATTCGTATATCAAGTCCTTCTCGAAGATGTGTCTTGTGGCGATAAACGGCAGCATCCTCCGTTTCAGTTCTTCCGAGGGGACCATGGTGGACGATCTCATTTGCCAGGATCGAGTCATCTATACCGCCGGGCCCGTTCTCGACTGCGCCGATTTCAGGGAAAGGGTCAAGCACGAGCATCGCTTCAGGGACGACAAGAAACAGGCGATCGTCGACGAGATCATGAACCAGCTCGACCGGATTCACGAAAGCGCTGAGAAAAACCGTCTTGTCGATTGACTGTCGGCCCCGCCACGCGAGCGGTATTCAATAAATGGCGTAGGGTATGATCTCCACTATCATGACGCGCACCCTCGCCTGGACGACATAACAACCGTCGATCAACGCAAGGCTCGGTACGCGTTCGAAGGCGACTCGACCTTTGACCTCCCGCGGCTTGTTCGGCGTCATGCTTCGCAGATATGAGCGCACCGCCTCCCTCAAGGCCTCCGTATAGGCCTTTGAACGGGCCTCGACACCGCCTAAAATATCGGCCTTACCGATCCCATGGGACGATTTCCATGGATCATGCAAATAAGAACCGACAAGCTTCGCTTCCTCTTCGCTCATCCGATACTCGACATAGGATCGAAGCTCATAATATGGGCTGAGGCGGCTTTCGCCTGCGAGCGAAAGCGTCTGCGGGTCGATCGACCCCAGGCTCTTCAGTTCGAAACGCTCCGCGAGCGAGCGGACACTGTCGTAGGGGGTGTACGAGAACTCGAAACCGTAGACCAGGCCGGAAAAGGCCCATGCGGCCTCGGCGCGGATACGTTGTAGCGCCTCCTCGGGAGGGACGGGCCAAAGATCTCCGACCTTGGAAACAGGCTCGAGTTCGGCCCAGAACTCGCCGCGCACGACCCCCCCCGAGATTTGCGCGGATACCGAGACTCCGAGTATCAAGGATAGAACAGCGTATAGCGCTACCTGGACACGTATCCGCAGCACTTCAGCGGCCCGGGAAAAAGCGTTTCGCCGGATTGATGCCGAAGCGTGCGAGGAAATACAGCCACCCGAAACCGAGTCCGGCGAGATGGGTCAAATGCGCGACGCCGTCGTTCCGGCCGAAAAGTTCGGCTGCAAGCTCGATCGCCGCATATCCGAGAACGAGGATCGGGGCTCTAACCGGGATTATTCCCCATATCAGGATCTGGGCTGTGGGCTGCAGGGTTGCAAAGGCGAGAAGGACGGCGAAAATCGCACCCGAAGCGCCGACCAAAATTGTCGCCGTCCCGGAGAGCGCGTACACGGCCAGGGAAAAAACTCCCCCGAGGAATCCGGTGAGCAGATAATATAAAAGAAATTCTTTTGTCCCCAGTTCTTTTTCCACCGCGGTTCCGAAGAAAAGCAGACCGAGCATGTTGACGAGAAGATGCGAGAGCCCGTCGTGGACGAACATGTACGTCAGAGGCTGCCACAGCGCACCTTGATTGATAGAAATCGGAATAGGTCCCTCATAGTTCGAAAAAGGAATGAGGGCAAGGTAATCCACCAAACCGGGTTGGTAGGGAGAAGCGGGAACAAGGTACTCGAGAGCGAATACCAGAACATTGAGTGCGATGAGCCAGAGGGCGGCGTTCCCGAACGTATATCTGAACGGCCGCCGAATCAGCGAGTTTCGATCCATGATACACTACTGTACGGAATTCCGACTCGGGGGGCAAGATAAACATACTTAAAGCTCGAGCTTGACGATACATCCGGGTCAGCGACCGCGTATAAAGGCTCGATGGAGGAAGACAATGCCGACTGTCGCTCCAAACTGCTTGAAATGCATACATTTCCGAATCACCTGGGAGCCGAGTCATCCCCGCGCATGTCTTTTATACGGAATTAAAGGGCCGAATCTGCCCTCGTACGAGGTATTCGCAGCGACGGGCCGGCATTGTTTCTCGTTCGAGATTAAGCCAGGCTTAAAGCAATGACAAAACGTCATGGGAGGCGGAAATGAGCAGTTTTTTCGAGGCTGTGGATTCTTTCTGGGCTGGACTTCCAAAGCCGATCGCCGCGGCGATCGTCCTGATCCTAGGCTGGTTGATCGCGGTCCTGATCCGTTTTCTGCTGACAAAGATACTTGCGGCGGCGAAATTCGATACCATGAGCGAGAAGACCGGCTTCGGCGAATTTCTCCGAAAAGGCGGCGTAAAGCACTCGCCCTCGAAGCTGGTCGGTACCATCGCCTATTGGGCCGCCCTGCTCATTACCTTCATACTGGCCTCGAGCGCGCTCGATATTGCTGCCGTCAACGAGATTTCAAAGCGTATTGTCGAATCCCTGACGAGTTGGCTCGCGGCCCTCCTTGTCGTGGTCGTCGGGGTCATTATCGTCACTTTTGTGTCGAATTTCGTTCTGACCATCGCACGCAACGCGGCCGTCGAGAACTCCCGCATCTTGGCAAAATCCATAAAATGGGCCGGCAACATCCTTGTCGCCGCTCTTGCGCTCGACCAAATCGGGCTCGGGAGGTCGATTATCAGCGGGATCCTCGGTATTCTCTTTTCGGCGCTCGCCCTCGGTTTCGCTTTAGCATTCGGCCTCGGTTGTAAAGACATGGCCAGGGAGGCCATGCAGAACTTCATCCAGAATCTCCGTGAAAAAGGCAGGGGCTCTCATAGCGATTCCACGGATAGTTGAGTGCGTTTCTAGATTACAGGGTCCTCGAAGGCGGGTAGGTCACTTTACGCTTTTCTTCTGATCTTTAAGGAGGTTCTCGCAGTACTCGTGAACGCCTTCTCCGCCCTTGCCCGATCTGATTCCTATCTGACAGTACGAAATGATAGGAAGCTTCACCGAGACATCGGTCTCGCCCCTGCGGGAAATGTTGACCTTCACCATTTTATTGCGCATGACTGTAGTATCCGGCGAAAACGGGACCGGGTCAATCGTTAATTTACGGCTCGAGTTCCACAATTCCCTTTGCGTGCACTTCGCCGGATTCGGCTTCCACCACAGAAAACGACACCTTATTATCGTCGCGTCCAATCTCGTAGCGGTACCTCCGATGCGGTACGGCGATCTTCTTGAACTTCGCACGGACGACCCGACGTATTTTTTTCTTCGAATCGGCTAGTTCGTTGACACCGCGAAGAAACATACAGCCTGGTATGCACGGAGAACCCGGGAAGTGTCCTTTCAGAAACCAATACGTGCTGTCAAAGTATAGTGGATTCAACCGGTCGACAAAACTGAAGTTCGGTCGTGATACGCCCCCTTCGAGGCTCACTCTGTATTCGCCGAGATTTTCGAAAAGCCGATCGTACTGCCCTGTCAGGAACATTCCGCAGATCGTACCCTCGGCCGCGACTGATTCACGAACCTGTATCCGGGCTTTGACACCGATATAGTACAGGGCCCTTTTCTCGAAACCGACATCCACGCGGGTGACAACCTCGTCTCCCGGCCGTATCGGAATTGAATTGAACGAGAAGTCCTCGATTGTTGTAAGAAGGCCTATAGAAGAATAACCTTCCGGAAGCCAACCGATATCGCGTCCGTAATGGTGACCGAGCAGCATCATCGACTGAGCCGCGTGTTCGATCAACATTTCGCGGGGATAACTGTACGGTCTTCCGGAATTGTCGTGTTTATAGAAATCAAAATCCTCCTCCCTTATCTTTTTGGAAGCGACAAGAGAGTCTCGACCAATAAGCTGTGCGCTGTCGACAAAAACGAAGGGCGGCCTATGGGGCAGTATATCAGAAACGACGACATTTCGAACTTCGGCAGACTCCCGCTCGGACATGCTCCCTCCGGTCAGCATTTGGGAACCTCTACAAACCCGGTTGGGTTTTAGGTTACGTTCATAATGCGGGCCTCGAAAAAATTCATTTTTTCGAGGCCCGCATTAATTACTGTCTGCTCGGCCTCAATAAACGTTATGCGCACGATATGTATTTCGCACAACGTCTTTCGAAGGCTCTGACAGGAGGGATGATAAGGCGGACTTGACCAGGCGTCAAGCGAAACCTTCATATCGCTCTTTGGGATGACGAAAAAGCCGATCCTGCGGGAAACTCTTTTTGAAGCAGGCGCAGATCGGGGCGGCCTTCAGGCGGACGAAGATATCCATGGCAACCTGCCGGCAACCTGCCCCGCTGCGGCCGGCGCGCTAAAGTTTCGACTCCGACCTTGGCGAAAAAAAGTGAAGCCGCCCGATGGGCGGCTTCGGTCGTTCAAGGCGCAGATCGGAATCGAACCGATTCATGAAGGTTTTGCAGACCTCTCCCTTCCCACTTGGGTACTGCGCCGACTTTTATCAATGAAAATATAGCCAGCTCGCCGATCCGAGGCAAGACCCCGGCAGGGCCGCGTGACCGAGCGTCAAGAACGGCCCGACCGGGACTCGGGATTCACGATATTCCACTTACTGTTTAGTCACAGCGCTCTTCGTCTCGATCATGGAGGCGGCCGCCTGTTCGGACTGGCGCTTGGCTTCGCGCTTCGCGGCCGCGTTCATCCACAGTGTGACAAAGGCCGAGGCGATGAAGATCGTGGAATAGGTTCCGCTGATTTCGCCCACGAGAATCGCGATAGAAAAGTCCTTCATGGTTCCCGTGGTAAAGACGATAAGAGCGATAACCGCGAGGAACACCGTACCGTTCGTGATAAACGTTCGACCGAGCGTTTCGGTGACGCCCCTGTTTACATTGTCACGGAATGAGGCCGTCGGATTCAACGTGACCTTTTCACGAATTCGGTCGTAGACGACGATGGTATCGTTGATCGAGAATCCCACAATGGTCAGTATCGCGGCGATACTCAGCGTGTTGAACTCCATCCTCGTAAACACCATAAAACCGACCATGACGACCGCATCGTGCACAATGGCCAGTATGGCGCCGAGGGCATAAGCCGGCTTAAAGCGTATGGAACAATAGAGAAGAATACCGAGAAAAGCGAGGAGGGTCGCCATGACCGCCTGAGTGGCGAGGCTCTTCGAAAAGGCCGCGCCGACGAAGTCGGCCTGATTCACGAGGACATTGCCCTTGCCGAAACTCTTCTCGAGTTCTTCGGTCAATTTGTTGACAATGGCCGAGGTGCTTTGCTTCGACTCGTCCGACTCTTGAACACGGATGTTATATGTCGTCGAATCCTCGCCGCCGATACGTTGAATCGAAACTGATCCGAAGCCCTCGAGTGCGGCTCGAATCTTTTCGACACTGGTTTTGATAGCCTTCGCGCCGCTCGCAGTATAGTGAAGTATTGTCGGCTCATTACCGAGTTCCGCGCTGGACTGGGAGGCCCCGAGCAAGGTCTTCGATTCGATCGCTCCGTCCGCCATCAGTTCGACGCCGACGCCCGGCACAGTCCTGAACGCATCAGCCATCGCCTTGAGAGTCGGAAAGTCTGCGAACTCGAAGGTATAGGCCTTCGTCTCCCCGCTCGTGGCGTGAGAAGTAAAGATCGCCTTCGTCTTGGCCACCTCGAGCGCCATGGCGCCCTGACCGGTAAACGTAACAGACATCGAGGGCGGCACGAAGGAGACATTGGCCTTGAGGCCGGCTTGAAAATCGACGCCCGTGTTGAAGCCCAAGGTCGCCAAACCGGCGAGACTCGCTGCGACAATTACCGACGAGATGATTATTGTGGCTTTGAACGCCCTGTGGAACTGGACGACGCGCTTCATTTGACCCTCCAGGAGATGCTCACGTATTTGGATTTGAGCACGTCGGTCTCGAAATCGAAGATGAGATGCGACACGAAGAGGGCGGTGAAGACCGAGCTGACGCAGCCGATGGCAAGCGCGATCGCGAAGCCCTGGATAGGTCCGGATCCTAGCATGCCGAGCAGAACCGCAGCGATGATTGTCGTGATGTTGGAGTCCATGATCGTCCAGAAGGCCTTGTCGAAACCGGCCTTGACCGCGGCAGATCTGCCCTTGCCGAGTCTGAGTTCCTCTTTCATACGCTCGAAGACGAGAACGTTCGCGTCGACCGACATACCGATCGTCAAGACGAATCCGGCGATCGAAGGCAGCGTCAAAGTGAGGTTGAAGGCCGAAAGAATGGAAATCATGAGGTAGAGGTTGACAAGCTGCGCGATCGCGGCGTTGACGCCGGCGCCCTTATAAAACAAAAGCATGAAGGCAAGTACGAGAACGAAGGCAAGACTGACGGCGAATACACCCTCGCGGACCGCGTCCTCGCCGATGGTCGAGCCTATGGCCTGGGTGTTGACCGGGGTCATTTCGACGGGAAGGGCCGCGGAACGCAGGATGAGCGCGAGGTTCCGCGCCTCGTCGGCGCTGAATCCCGTGATCCGGACGCCCTCGCGGATGGGTTCGTTGATCGTCGCGGGGCTCGACTTTATCTTATCGTCGAGCACGACGACCATAGCGTCGCCGACATGGGCGCTCGTCATCTCGTAGAATATCTTGCCGCCCTCGGAATCGAGCTGGAAGAGGGTTTCCGGCCGCCCGATCTCGTCGGTCGAGGTTGTCGCCTGGGTTATGTGATTGCCGTCGAGACTGGGCTGCTCGTTTATGACGTAGTACTCGCCCGTGAACTCGTCCAGGCCGTAGGCGTCTTTTTCATACAGCTTGCGGATGACATAGCCCTCGGGGACGATGCTCTTGTCCTCGACGGTCATGGTCTTCTCGTCGACGCCGAGCGGATTGGAGTAGAGGTAGGCTTTGAGCGCCGACGTCGCTTCGCGGTTCACCAAGTGGAAGGCGAGTTTCCCTCGGCCCATGAGAATCTCGTTGATCTTCTCGGGATCGGCCGCCCCGGGGATCTCGATGTAGATGAACTCGTCTCCCTGCTGGCGGATGGTGGGCTCGGTGAGGCCGAATTTGTTGATACGCGAATTGAGGCTTTCGATCGCACGGGCCATGGCGTCGGCGCGTTCGGCTGCGGACAACTGATGTCCGAGCTTGGCGGCCAGCGATTTCATATCCACCTGGATGAGGGCGCTCATGCCGCCCGACAGATCGAGGCCGAGCTTGACGGCTTTCTTGAGCGTGGCCTTTGTAGCCAGGACCTTGGCGCGGTACAGACCCTCGATCGCCTCGTATGCGGCCTTCTCGCTCGTAAAGGGCTTGAGGACCGAGGCCGCCGTCCATTCCTTCGGCGCGTTCTTCTTCGCGGTCTTGTAGGCCTTGGTCGAGGCCGTGATCGCCGCGCGGAAACGCTCAGGGTCGAGAGCCGATTCATCTTTCGCGGCGGCCCGCGACTTGAGTTCCCTGATATCCGCAATAGCCATGTTCCGCGAGTAGTCGCGGATCTGCTCCCGTGTACCGAGGGCCAAGGCCTGATCCGCCTTGGGAGTCAGCCAGTACCAGCTCACCGTCGGCCATAGGAAAGCGAAGGCGACCGCCATGATCGCCACGACGATAAGAAACCTCTGCATCTTACTCATTGCGATAGCTCCAGATGAAAGAATAGGGCCGCCGCCCCGCCTCTACGAAAGGAGGGCAGGGGCTACACGGCCCTCGCTGCGCGCGATGCTTACTTCTTTTCGTCCGCGGCCTTGTCCTTGTCGGAAGCCGGCTCGGGTTTTTCCTCGCCGGTTTTGCCGTCGGGTTCGACAGAGGCGACGGCGGATTTCGAAAACTCGAGCTTTACGTCATCGTCGACCTTGACAATGACGGTGCGCTCTTTGACCGTCGAAACGATACCATGGATGCCGCCGATCGTGACGATCTTGTCGCCCTTTTTAAGCGCTTCGATCATCTTCCTCATCTCTTTCTGTTTCTTGCTCTGAGGTCTGATGATGAGGAAGTAGAACACGAGGAAGATCGAGCCGAACATGATGAGTGTGGTCATCATGCCGGCGGTCGGATTGGCTGCGGCGGCCGCGTCCTGACCCTGAAGGAGGACGAAGCCTGGCGCGATACTGTTCATGCTGCTTTCCTTTATACGGAAGATTCGCGGAACGGTAGCATGATACTTGAGCGACCGTCAAGTTTAGGTTAAGCATAGATGCGGTTTGTCTATCGTCATGAAGTGCCTCGAAGCTTGTTGCACAACAATAATTTTCTTATTTAATAAAGACTTATATATTCCCACCACGGGACTCGCACATAACGACAAGTTTCGGGGCAGCTTGAAGAACGACCGTTTTCATAGGCCGTGGGTCAGGAGTAGATCCATTTTATAGAAAAGCGAGGTTAGTATGTCCCTTCGTCAGATGCCCCGTCGCTCTTTCCGCCTTGCGATCGTCGCCTTTGTCCTCATCGCAAGCGCCCATCAAATCTGGGCCGGTCCATTATTCGCTCCGGGACGCAGGCTTTATGTCATCAAAACAGAACACTTTGATTTCATTTTTTCCGAACAGTCGAAGCAGAGCGCTCTCTATCTCTCCGCCATCGCCGAGGACCTTCTTTCCGATCTGCAACGGGAACTCGGCCTCGGTCTGCATGGACGGGTCCCCGTCGTGATTACACCCGATATCGGGACATTCAATGGTTATGCCTCCCCCATCCCCTACCCGCTCATCGCCCTCTTCGATACGGCGCTCCCTATCGAGTGGACGGCCTTTTCGGATAATCTGCGCGCTCTTTTTCTGCACGAATTGACCCATGTCGTTTCGCTGGGCTCCCGGGCCCCCTGGGCGGACTTCCTTTCGGGTATTTTCGGGTCCTGGGTGGCGCCCGCCCTGATCAACGCGCCGCTATTCATGATCGAGGGTGTCACCGTCGGGCTCGAGGGCGAGGGCGGCCCCGGAGGCAGGGCCGACGACCCCCTGGTCAAAGAGCGGATCCGCCAGGATATCCGCGAAAACCGCTTCAAAAGCCCCTTGGAGTGCACGGGCGTGTACGAAGACTTTCCGGGCGGCAATTTGTATTACGAATACGGGGGACTCTTTACCTCTTACCTGCGCGGCCGTTACGGACAAGAGGCCTACGCCCGGCTCTGGAAAGCTATGGGTGATTTAACTATATCATTCAGTACAGACCCCTACCGCGTCGGTTTCTACAAAGCCTTCGAGACGACCTACGGCATTCCGTTCGAGCGGGCCTGGTCCGACTTCCGCGATGCCATGTCCATCTCGGGGATCGTGGACGAGGGCGAACGCGTCGGGCCTTCTGAGTATCAGTACATCACCTCGCTCGTGGCGGGCGGAGGCTCCCTCTTCTGGGTCGACGGCATTTCGGGACGCGCCCTCAGGATGGACTGCGCCTCGGGACAGGTCGAGACTCTCTTCGCGGCCGATGCATCCTGTGAAATAACGGACGCATCGCCGGACGGATCGAAGATCCTCGTGTATCGTAGCATCGCCCTTCCCGACGGCCGCGACCGCGTCGAGTCGATCGTCTTCGACTGCCGCGCGCGCCGTTTTGACTCAAAGACCGTCGTTCAAGGCCTCCGCGAAGCTCGCTTTTTCCGCGACGGATACCTCGGCGTCGCGTTGAACCTGCATAACAGCGACCTTGTTTTTGTGCGCGGCGACCAGCGAAAGCTGCTTCTACCCGGCTCGGAGCGGATCATGTACGCCTCGCCCGTCGTTCTCGACGACAGGCGCGTCGCGCTTATCGTTTCGATCGGCGCGCGGAGGAGCATCGGTATTCTCGATTTCGACTCGGGAAGGCTCGATCTGGTCCGTCCCGAGGGCGAGAATTCGCAGCTCTTCGATTATGTCCGTCAGATATCGGTCTCGGGGGGGAGGATTCTTTTCAATCACAACTCCGACGACCGCATGTACAAGCTGGGAGTCCTCGATCTGTCGACCGCCGCCGACGGCAGTATACGAATTGACGGCACCGATCGATCGGGAGGGATATTCTGGCCGGTCGAATGCGGCGACATATACTACGCAGGCAGGTTTTCACGGGGCTTCGGGCTGTGCCGCTTCCCGCGCAACGAGGCCGACTTTATTGAAGATAGATCAGCGGGGGAAAAAATCCCGTACCACCTCGAGCCTTTCGATCCCGCCTCGGCGCTGGACGAGCGATCGTCGAAATTGGCGGAGAGGGCCGCCGCGGTGACTGTTTCACCATACCGTCCCCTCGACTACTTCCGACCATTTTCCTGCTGGATCCCCTATGTCGACCTCGAGACGATCGACCGCAGTTTCAGACCGATGGCACTGTTCCTCCTCGAAGACCCACTGAACGAGAACATTGTACAAGTGACAACCGGCTATGATTCGGCCTATCCATTCGCCGACTTCACCTTCTCCTGGATCAACGCCACTCTGCCCGTTTTGTTCAATCTCTCGCTCGAGGATACGCTGAGCTACGCCTCCTCAGGCCCGCCCGAACGCCACAGTTCGGCATCGCTCTCCATGTCGCTCAGTATCCCTCTATTCCCCAGTCCCCGCAGCGCGGTGTTCGGCGCCGGGGCCACCGTGTTCGCGAGGGCCCGCGGTCCGAGCGACAGTCCCTATCTCTGGCCTTATGACGGCTGGGGTTCCGCGTTCTCAGCCTGGGCCGGCCTGGATCTTCGAAAAACATCCTCATGGAACGGGAGGATGGATGGACTCAAACTCATGAGCTACCACGACCTCGCCCCGGGCATCGCCGCCTATAAAACGGAAGCCAATCTTGTCTATTCCCTCAGGCGCCCCGCCCTCGGTCTCGATCTCTGGGCGGCATGGGCGAATATGAACATCCTTCGGCTCGACGCGACGAGTCCGGTGTTTTCTTCCGACCGGAGGCCGGAGTATGTCGAATACGCCGCCCTCGATCTTGAAGCCGAGGACTGGGCGGTGCAGGGGAGCACCTCGTGGCGAATCGTCGACCAGACGGTGAACTCGGAGTTTCTCGGGCTGTACCTCAATAGACTGTTACTCGATACCGGCTACCGAGCGGAGTATTTCGGCGGCGCATATCTCGATTCCGTTTTCGCCCGGCTTTCCCTCGATGTCTCGACACCCCTCGGCGCCTTTGGCGGAATCGGGATGCGGCTCTTCGGCGAGGTCTTTATGCGGCTCGACGGAAGCCCGCCTGAAAACGCCCTGGGCTGGCGTCTCGGCGGAAACCTGCGCACGGGGGATCCCATGGTCACGGGTCGTAAAGCTTTCGATTCCTCGTGGTGATGCCGAGTCTCGGCTTTACAGGCGCTTCGAGGCCGTGTAGTGTTAACAAACGGCGGTTTGCGCCGATATCCAAGGTGGAGAAGCTCGACGTATGACATACAAAACCACACGAAGCGTCGCGGCGGTCGGCACGACGATCCTCGCCGCCTTCGGATTTCTCATCGTGCCCCTGGTGGCCGTCGTCGGACTCAGCTTCCCGGCCGCCGCAGCGGTCTCGGCGCTCGGCTTTGTCGTTTTCTACTTTTTCCGCGACGCCGCGCTCGAAGCTCTGGACCGCTTCGCCTACCGCATGAGCTTTTCCGGACGCGAGACACGATTGGTTGTAGGTTTCACCGAGCGTGTCGGCGTATGCTTCACGACCACGGACTTGATTGACGCGATCCGCGAGAAACTTGAAATTCCCGCCGATATGAGCGCGATACTTCTGCGTTCCTCGAACTGGGAAATCATCTACCAGAGCACGGCGACCGCAGCCACCAGACCGCGTCTTATCCAGGAACTCGACGTGAAGTTCCGCGAACGCCCCGAGGGGGTTTGGTTCATGAGCGAACGGCTCGAGGCCCAAACTTCGCCGCGGCGCTCGCGGGGCTTTGTGATCATCTCTTCCGGCTTCCATCTCTTCGTTTTCACTCGGCTGTGCCCCTATATCGAAATCGAGGCGTTCAAGGAACTCAAACGCGAGCTCGATATTCACTTCAACCGCGTCGGTACCATCGCCGAACTTTTCGAGATGGCATCGCTGTCCCGCGAGTGGGAGTTGATCGCCGAGACCCAGCGGTCCTTTCTGCCCAAAAGCCTCCCCTCGCCGGCCAAGCTCGATCTATCGGTCTTCTACCGCCCCCTCGTCAATGTTTCGGGCGACTACTACGACGCGATAGCGGTCGACGACAACCAGACCCTCCTCATCGTCGGCGATGTATCGGGCAAGGGGCTCGCCGCAGCCCTGATCATGGGCATCATCATGAACACGGTGCGGGTCGCGAAAAACAAGTCGGATCTCGTGGGCCTGGTACGGGCTGTCGACGCGGCAGTTCGGGACATGGGCTTCGACGACAAATACACGGTCCTGTTCATCGGCCTTGTGGATACGGCGAAGCGGACCATGCGCTACGTCAACGCCGCCATGGCCGACCCGATAATTATCACCCAGGCCGCGACCGGTCCCAAGGTCATACGACTCGAGCCGACCATGGGACTGATCGGGCTCGTGCCTTTCGACGAGGTCGTCGTCGAGGAACTGCCCCTGCGTACGGACGAGATCATTCTTCTCGCATCGGACGGCGTCACCGAAGTTGCGGACGCCTCGGGGGAGCGTCTGGGCGAGACCGAACTCTTCGAGAAGTCGCTCGCTCAGGCTTCTAAATTGAACGCGGTCGATTTCGTTTCGAGCGTGAGCGCGTTGCTGTTCTCCTATGTCGGAGACAAGCCGCTCAAAGACGATGTCACGATTCTCGCGGCGAAGGTGGGAAGGCTATGGGACTGACGATACTCGCATTCCTGGCGATACCGGGCTTCGTCCTGGCCTTTATTGTCGCGCGGCGCAGAGGCAGGGGAACGGCCGCCGGGCGGCTCATCATGCTCCTGTCGATCTCCCTGTCCGTATACTGTCTCAGCCAGGGCTTGGTGTACCTCTTCACATCTCCGGGGGCCAGCCAGGCCAACGCTCTCGCGGTGGAACGGGCCTCGGGTATAGCGCTCGCGGTTTCGTACGCCTTGTTGTTCCTCATTCCGTTTTATTTCCCGACCCCACTTCCGAGCATCCTGACCAGGCTCGGCTTGATCATCGCGATTCCCGTCGCCGTGCTCGCCGCCTACGACATAGGGGGAACCTACAACTACATCATCTCGGTGTACCGCCCCTGGGCGAGGCTGTTCAGAATGGAGGGCGCCCTCTATTCGACGTATATCTACAGTGAAGCCGGGATCGCGGCCTTTTCCGCCGCCATTCTCGCGCTCCGCGCCCTCGCTTCGCGTTCGAAGGTTCAAAAGCAGCGTGCTGCGATCGGGGCTGCGGTCATAGCGATAGGCGGCGCGGCAATGCTCCTCGCGATGGGGATCGTCTCCGCGGGCGAGGAAGTCAAAACAGCGTATGTCTATACACCCCTGGCCGCCCTCCTTCTCGCGGGAGGACTCGCCTACGCCTTCAACCTCTCGCGGCTCTTCGACTGGAAAGCCATAGGGCGTAGGGCGCTCGGATTCGGCGCGCTGCTTGTGGTGATCGGCGTCCCCGTCGGAATCGCGGTCGCAGCTTTGGCCGCCGCGGGCACCTGGACTCGATCCCTCCCCGCCATCATCGGCACCCCGATTCTTTTTATCGTCGCCGCCTTCCTGGGCCGCCTCTTCGTGGGTCGCTTTTTCAAACGCCTCATCTCCCGCGGCGATTACCGCGAAAAACTCGTCGCCGATCTCGCACAACTGGATCTTTCGCGCGGCCGCGACGCGGTGTTGAACGATGTCGAGTCGCTCCTCAGAAACGCCCTCGACATGACCGGCTTGTCTGTTTTGATAGAAGACGACAAGGGGACTCTCCGAACCGTCTATTCGACGACAGGCTCGAAGGCCTATGTGGACCGCGGATCCCCACTCTCCTCCCTTCTCGAGACGATCGAGGAGACGGTGATAATGCGATTCGACGCGGCCTCCGATCCGACCTACGAAGCGGCGCGCGAAAACCTTCTCGCCCTCTTCGAATCGCTCTCGGCCGAGGCGCTCATCGTATTCCGGGAAGGACGACGCGCGATAGGCCTCATTTCTCTCGGCCCGAGGCGGACGGGAGCCGACTACACCGCCTACGATATCGACAGTTTCAAGACGATCTACGGCAAGCTCTTCGTCGTCGTGTACTATTTGAAGAACATCGCCAAGGAATCCCTTTTGACGACGGTCGACCGGGAAGTCGCGCTTTCGGACCAGGTCATACGCTTCGCCCTGGAAAAACTGGACAAGATCGCGTATCCCGGAATCGACGCCGCATGGGTCTCGCGGTCCACGAGGAGCCTGGGCGGCGACTTCGTCGATTCGATCCGCCTGTCGAAGGACCGCTGGTTCGTCGTCCTGGGCGACGTCTCGGGCAAGGGGCTTTCGGCCTCGATGAACATGCTGATTCTTAAATCCATGATCCGCACCTTCCTCAGAGTCGAAAAGGATTTCGTCTCGCTGGTCGTCCGCGTCAATTCATTCATCAAAGAGAATCTGCCCAGGGGGACATTTTTCGCCGGCATGTTCGGATACTTGGATTTCAGCAAAAATATTTTCTATTACATAAACTGCGGCGTCGCGGCCATGCTCCTGTACTCGCCCGCCTTCGACACCTTCATGGATGTGCAGGGCGAGGGCCGCATACTCGGCTTCGCAAAGAACATCGAAGGTCTTGTAAAGCCGCGCAAGATCGCCCTGTCGGAGGGCTCGATGCTCGTCGCGGTCACAGACGGTGCGATCGATTCGGAGAATATCCGGGGCGAGCGCTTCGGCGCCGACCGCCTTAGGCGTTCGATACACAACAGGATATCGCTCGACGCGTCGAACATCGCTTCGGGCGTGACCGACGACGTTCTCTCCTTCACCGACAAACGGCAGGAAGACGACATGACCGTCTTCGTCATAAAGCATGTTTCGAGGAGCTCGACATGACGCAGCTTGAAATCACCGTTCACAGCGAACATCACAGGCTCGTGCTCGATGTCTCGGGTCCGATCAACAGCTACACCTTCACCGACTTCCAAGAGAAGGTCTACAAGGCCATCGCCCAGGCCGACACGGCCGTCGTCATGGAGCATGTCACCGCCCTCTCGAGCGCCGGCATCGGCGTGCTCATGACCGCCATCGAGGACGCCGAGGCGGCAGGTCACGGGTTCGCCATCGTGAACCCCTCGGAAATCGCCCGCCTCGCGATGGAATCCACCGGCTTCGGCGACCGCTTCCCGATCGTGCAATCGCTCAAACAGATCTGATGGAAATCGCTTTACCGCGCCGGCGTGGCGAAGAATCGACGATTCGACTTGCGCCGGCGCCCGAATCGGTCCTCGCCTTCGAGCGCTTTGTCGAGGACATTCCATTTCTTTCACACAAGGAGCGCGCTCGAGTCAAGTTGGCGGGCGACGAGATCATAGACAACATCATGAGGCACTCGCCCCCGCTGGACAACAAGCCGATCATCACGCGCATCGCCCGCCGAGGCGGAGCGGTATTCCTGTTTTTTTTCTTCAAAGCCTCGACACCGACCGCCTTCGCCGATTTCGCCTCGGGCTATCGCGACGCCGTCCCTCTCTTCGATCCCGACAGACGGCGTTGGCGCGGCATGGGTCTTCGTATGTGCAGAAACCTGTCTCAGAAACTCAGCGTAAAACACGGAAGCCTCATGGACCGGATCATACTCTCATTTCCGCGCGAGTCTTGAGAGGAGAGCTGCACGACGATCGAAGGGACGAACCTGGTTCAGGGCGAGTCCGCCTAAAATCAAGACGAGTCCGAGAACGAAGCGCAGATTGAAATGCTCTCCGGCGAAGAGGGCGCCGAGCGCGACTGTGAGCGCGGTTTCGAGAAAGAAGACGACGCTTCCCGATCCGGCGGGGACTTCGCGATACCCATAGGCCATGAGTGCCTGAGCGAGAAAGGCGCCGATCCCAGCTCCTACGATAAAAAGGATTCCCAGAGGGCCGATTGGAGTCTCGGGCAAGGGGGCGAAGGCCGCCAGGGGGAGTCCGATAAGGCAGGGGCCGAGGTAGAGCATGAAGGGGTTGTCGGTCTTCGTGGCAAGCCGGACTATGTTGACGGCGAGGCCGGCGATGACGGCGCTGCCCAGCGCCATGAGATCGCCTGCCAACGAGGCTCCGGAGCCGTCGCGCACGACAAAGAAGGTCCCCGCCGCGCAGACGATTACGCCGGCAACGGCGTCGAGACTCAGCCGCTCGCCGAAAAAGAGCGATCCAATGAGGATGACAAAGAGCGGATAGATATTGCCCAAAAGAGTCGCCCGGCCGGGCCCGGTCATGGAGATCACCGCGTAGGTCATCGCCATCGCCAGGGCGCCGCACACGCCCCGCGCCGCTATCAAACCGGGACGCGCAGGCCGCAGGGACTTGTATCGAACAAGAAGTACAAGAATGCACAATGCCGCGCCGATCGCGAATCTCGAGGCCGAGTGTAACCCGGCACTAAAAATGAGAAAATGAATCACACAAAATGAGAAAAAACGTGTTTTTAACAGTCTTTGTATTGTCTTTTCGTGTCATTGGAACAACATATAATGTTCCTTTCCTTTAGTGATTGTGATAAATTTACAAATATGAAAAAGCTAGGTATTAAGCTCACTATCGTATTGGCTGCAGTAACGGCTCTCACAGCTTGTGAGCCAATACTCGCGTATTGGGCGCCACGTCATGACTATGTACTGTCCACTGATGATCGACGGCTGATCTCGCTCATCTATGGCGAGAACTTCATCAGTACGATACAGGCTCGTATCTTCACAAAAGACCTACCTTATGGTTCCGACATTAAAGGGATGTACTCGATAGATGCAGGTGAAATCTGGATGAATGAGAATGCGGCGTTCAATGCTTACGATATTATTCACGAGGTCACGCATTACCACCAGGATAATGTTCGCCACCGTGACCTCGGCGACGCCAATCAACCAGTTGATATCCCGGACGATCTCTCGCAGATGATCGGCGCAGAGCCGGAGGCGTATCTTGTGCAGATGTACTGCCTGTTCCATGATGGCTACGATCGAGCATATCTGAACGGCCAGTTGTACTACGACGATCGCGAAGATGAATTTCTCATGTACATTGATACCTTTATTCGGTAGTTTTGTGTTCCTCTGTGATTATTTCAAGGCGAAGCGTGATTTCTTCTCGCACTGTACGCCTGCCTTCATCCTGTAAATTATCGACAACCCGGCGCCCACGGCATACAATGTTTTCGACTCCACTTGTTTCCAACATTTCTATCAAGTCTGAATATGTCATACCTATCCCCCGCCCCTCCCTCAAGCTCAATATGTAGTATTTATAACAAAATCTCCTTCATGTTTTTTAACAACGCCTTACCATACCACCCCCAAATTTGTAATTACTGTATTACTAGTACTGGTTATGTCACGACTCACTATAGCGGCGTTTGTTTGATACCCATACAATCTTATTTTATCCGTTTCTATTCTTTCGGCTTCCGTCACGATAAATATAATGACATTAGATATATGAAACATCCCGTTGCATACAATATCATCTCCTATTTTTGGTATATCTGTTTTTAGTGCATCAAATAAGTTTCTTTCCGTATAATATCCGTTGCCTTGCATGTAATTCTTTACTTCTTTTGCGCCATAGTATCTTTTTGCAATCACTCTATCACATTGTATTTCCGCTCCGTTGGCCGTATTTGAGAAAAACCTAAAACGATCATTGAAATCACCTATGCACAAATACATTTGTTTTATACTGTTATGTATAAACATCATTTCTGCGTATTGCGCCAAATACCAGCTTGTGCTCCATCCTGTGCTGGTTTTTCTTTTACTAATCAAGCCCGGTACTCTAGTTCCAAATAAGTTCGCTATGTTTGTCATCGTCAAATACTCGCCATTCGCTAAAGGCTCGCTTATAGGTACCGACGCGACGCCCAAGCCTTTCATTTCGTCTTCCGTGTCGGCCTGATTGTCAACAAAAGCGTATCCGTCTTCTGTCTGTAGTCGGTTGCGAACGGTGATAGTTTCCGAATATAGCTGCAACAGAACGGCTATATTGGCAAACAAAACATCGAAGTAAGCGCTACAATCAGCCGGCACCGCCGCACCGGCGGTCGCATAAACACGAGAGGCGGCGGCAAGATCAAATAACGCAATGCTACGATATACCGGGTACATCTCCGTTGTCGGCGCCGCCCACTCGTATCCGTCGAATACTCGCAAGGCTTTGTCCGTATCAGCATGTCCGTCTTGATAAAGCGTCCCCCCGCGCACAAAACACGCATCCCCAGGCTTTGCGACCCGCGCGATAGCCGAGTCTGTAAACAAATAAGTTCCGGTGAACCCATAGATAGATACAGTGCGCTGCCCGCTTGCGACTGAACCCGCGACGCCTATATATCGAGCGGCGATCGTTCCTTTAATCTCGGAGAATCGTTTGGCTCGTGGATATAGTGTCACTGATTCAACATCATCAGCCGCCGAGGTCACTATCTCCCCGATGACGATATACGATGCATCGGCCAGATCGGCAAGTACGCCGTTAATGATCGAACGAAACTTATTGTCTGAAAGCTGGTAATACGCGGCCAGTGGCGTTCCTCCGGCGATCGGGAGGACAATATATCCGTCCATGATGACATTAGGCCTGATTGCCCCTTTGCTCACGGGTATTTTGGTATTATCGAACCATACAAAACCGTTAACGTCGGCCGCAAGGCCTAGCGAATTATATCCATGAACATATACATAGCCGCCTCCCGCTGTCGCGAAATCGGAATAGTCTGGCTTCGCCCCAAGGCCGATCTGCTGTTCGGCCGCGGCCGTGAAGTCGAACACGGCAGCGTATGCCACATACCAAGTAACAGACGTATTATCCGGACCCGATATATAGATATACCCAGAAGTCGAGAATGTCCCCGATGCTCCGCATTTTATCACAAGGATATATTCTTGAAACGTACCGGTCCCATCCGTCGGTGTTAGCCAGGTATGCGTCGCACCGTCGCCGCAGTCGTCGGACCCGTGGACTATATTATAGCCAACAGGTATTTTAGCGATAATCCGCTGTACAAACATCGCAGACGCCCGCGGCTGTATCAGCTGGCAAAACCCGCCAG
This sequence comes from uncultured Treponemataceae bacterium, assembly GCA_964644505.1. Lineage (GTDB taxonomy): Bacteria > Spirochaetota > Spirochaetia > Treponematales > Rectinemataceae > CAZXXZ01. Next base: position 25,634 of record CAZXXZ010000010.1, read on the forward strand.
CCCCGGGGCTCGCCACCCCGTTTGTCACAATCTTAATGTTATGTGTCGCCTCAGCGAAGGGATTATCCGACTGCTTCGCCTCGCGGGTATGCGTGACGGTCCCATTGCCGGAGTTGTTATACACGACAACATTATTTGATCCTACAAGAAATGTAGGATCGTTATATAACGATTTTGCCTCTCCCCAGTTAAGGCCGTTCGTGCCGGATGGCCCTGTCGGACCCTGCGGACCGGTCGCGCCATTCTGCACGAGGATAACAGGCGCCGACCATTCAGATCGAGCGATTGTGTCATTTGCTCCTGTACCGTAAGCGGTCGCGGCGATTACATAGAGAGGATTGGATCCGGAAGGTATTGTCTGTGACCAGGCGCCGAGGTCGCCTGTCAGAGATCGTGTGGCGAAGGTGTACGTGAGTGGATCGTCCAGGTCTGTGGTTACGGGCGTTGATGCAGCCCTCTGGTAGAGGTAGACGATCGCCGTGTTGGCTCCTGGAGTACCATCGACGCCATCCTCACCGTCCTGCGCAAGGATTACTGGGTCCGACCAGTCGTCGACATCGATCGTATCTGTTGCTCCGGTCGCTGCAGCGGTTGCAAGGATAGCCCATAGAGGCAGTCCATTCGCTGCGGGTATTCCTTGGGTCCATCCTCCGTCCTGGCCGGCCAGGGCGCCTGTAGCGAAAGTATAGGTTGCGGGCGTTGTCGGTTTTGCCGGTGTCGTACTTGCTCGCTTATAGAGGATGACGGTCGCTGAGTTGAGGCCGGGTGTTGCCCTCTGGGCTTGCAGGCGAGGATCTTCGAAGCCAGTGAGCGGGGCCGGCAAGATAGCTTGATAGGTGGCAGTCGGGTCAATCGTGACGGGCCGGATAGAGATGCATGTATAGGTATAGATTCCCGTCTCTGTGTCCTCCTGGCGGCCGATGATCAGCACAAATGTATTGAGGCCGGAAGCTGGATCGCGCAGATTGGCGACGGTCCCGAGTCCGAACGCAGATTCACTGCGGACGGTGTACTTCCAGTTCGTCGTGCCATAGAAATACGCCAGAGAGCATGCAAGTTTGACCGCCGAGGTCTCATCATGTACGAATTCAGCAGTGATACTGATAGGTTTTTTAGGCGCATCGACCGTGTTCTTCACAACCGAGTTTTCCGCAGCACGGTAGATTACATCGCCGTAGATGTCGCAATAGTAAATATTGAGAATTTCTGTAGTCGGGTTCCTATACGCAACCCTCGCCCGTTTGTTTTCGAATATCGGAGTGAATTCCTGCACGACCCCTGCATCGATATGATCATCGATATAGTGTGCTTTTGTCATGACAATCGACGTGAAATCGGTATTCTTTTTCGTCAACGTCTCGCTTGGATTGATGAGTGTAGCGAGGGCCTTGTCGGTATAGGGCCACCAGGTCTCGCCGACATTTGCTTCCTCGGGCCACAGGTACCCTGGCTGAATTGGATAGCCTGACCTTTGATTGTCAGATCCAAAGGGCAGATCGGCCATATAGAGAAGACAGTCCGCCTTGTCCTTGAGGGCGTACCATTTGACTTCGACGGAATCAGCTTCTCGCTCGACACGTTCGGCTCGTAAGGGTGTTAATATGACATTTTCATCAAGATTTAAAGTTGATTCTGGTGTCAGGATCATCCATCGATAGACACAGAAGTGATCGATCTCCCATGCGAGCACGAGGCCATATTGCCAGAGCAGCGAGTCGAGTGCATCTCCGATGATCGTGCCGTCTTCGAGAGAGAACGCATGCAAAATCGTCGTATCCGATACGGCGATCTGCACGAGGTCTCCGCTAAGACCGCAGAGCGCCAGGAGTCTATGAACGATCGACACGTCAGGATGAACTGGGTCGCAAACATAGAAGTCTTCCCAGGCTATACCATCGGATGCCTGCACCGCTCGATCGAGGTATGACGAATAATCGAGGACCTCAAGTTGAATATCGGCAAGGTCGGCGCTCCCGTCGATCGCCACGCCGTTGGACTCCCAGGTGTCTGTCGGCGGAACGAGCCCCATGAATACTAGGATCCCGTCGTTGAGAATTCGGACTTTTGTCATGCCCGATGAGCTTGCGCGGCGGGACAGGTAGTCGGATGTCGGAATGAACGAAATACTAAATTGGCTCACTGCATGATGGAAGGATTCTGAGCAGAGGGCAAGATTCGGAAGAGCTGTACGGAGCGGGTACGGACCGTGCTCACCGGTACCGTCCTGGAAGTCAAAGTATGCAACATAGTCCATTAGCTTACCTCGAGTTGGCCGCGCGAAAGTCGACGGTTGATCCGTTTTGCCACGTTGTCCGCGATAGCGTCCTCGGTCTGGATGCTGCCCTCCACATACACGGTAGTCTGATACACCACTGATCGTGTGGTCTGTGCCTTTGACAAGGTAAGGTCGCCGCGCCGCAGGCCCTCAGAGAACGACGCGGGCACGATTATTTCACCCTTATGGACCATGCTGAGCTGGTCTTCCGGGATGCGGGTCGATCCGACATCCCACCACCCGAAGAGGTCTCCGATACCGCCGACGATCATACCACCAAGACCGCCGATGACAGCACCGATAGGTCCAGCGATCGCTGCGCCGACGGCCATTCCGGCAAGACCGCCGACGGCTGCGCCTGAGGAATCTACTTGGGGCGTCTCGGGCGCTGTGCCGGATTGTTGATATACGTTAATACCCGCTTCAAGTCGCTTACGGATAGCTTCCAGCTCGGCAAGTTGATTCTTTTCTTCTGCATTGAGCGCCGCTAAAGCGGCTTCATACGAGGCGTTTGCCTGCGCAACGTTTTGAGCATATTGTGCTTCGCTCATGGCTCCGAGTTCAAGGAGATTTTTCAGGCTTGTTATGTTTTTCGAATACGCATCCTGCAGTTCACTCCGTTTTTTATTGAATACATCACGAACTGCCTCGATTTGATCGGCGACCAGTTCGAGTTGCCGATTGATTTCTTCCTGGGCCTTGGTTGCTTCTTCTGTGGTCTTGAGGTGATCGAGGAGTTGTAGTTCGATGCCCGGAATCGTATTGATCAGTCTGATGACAGCGTTTATCGCGTCGATTATCGCATTACCGACCGGCACAATAACGTGATCATTAAACCACGCGAATGCCTGCCCGAGTAGCTTGAGTACCGGCATTACATGGATATTTAATAAGCCGACAAGTAGTCTGAGATTTGTCGCAAACATGTTGATGAATGGAGCGAGCAGTTGACCTATGACAAGTCCTATATCCTTGAGTAGGTCGACGAGCGGCTGTAATGCGTCGTTGAGTAGAGGTTCGAGTATCGGTTTCGCCCCTTCCAGTAGCGTTGTCAATGGATTAAGCACCGCATTGACGTTCTCGATTGACGTTGCGAGGCTTACGAGGGCCATGATAATCATCGTTATTGGATCTGCTGACACGCCTCCGGCGAAGCCGGCTACTTGGCCAAGTTCGGTTTCTTTGGTCATGTCTTGTACAGCGAGGCTTGCATACTCGCCATACTGTCCACCTTTTTTCGCCGCCTCGAGTCGTTCTGCGAAAACGCGCTTATCTTCTTCGATTTGCGCATCGGCGATTTGTTTCGCATAATTTCTGGCGATCTCGAGTTTTTGTGCTTCAGTACCGGTGAAGAGTGTCAGGGTCCGATCTCGTTCGAGTTCGAGATCATCGACTTTGGTCTCGGTGATTTTGGCAAGGGCTGATCGTTCTTTATTGGCAAGGTCGAAGGCGCTAGCGGCAGCCTCCTCGGCTTCTTTTTTTTGAGTATCGGCGATTTTTTCCGCATACGTGGTCTCGACGCCTGCGCGTAGCGCAACATACTTTTCGTGTATTGCGCTGATCTCGGCCTGTGTAAGACCGGCCGCTGCGACAGCCTTGTCTTCGAGCTCAGTGAGGTTCGCGAGTTGGGTTGCTTTTTCGAGCTCAAGGTCGTCGACCTTTGTATCCGTAAGCTTGGCGAGCGCGGCTCGTTCCTCTCCGGCGAGCTTCTCGGCAAGGGCTCGACGCTTTGATTCATAATAGGCGTTGATCTCGTCTATGGTTTTCTTCGATGTCTTACTGTTCACACCAGCTTCGGCAGCATCGGCAAGTTTTTCAGCTTTCTCGACATCGAGGCTTTCATAGGGATTTTTCGAGATGGAGGCATTATACTCTTTGTATGCTTTTGACCAAGCATCGATCCACTTTTTTGCATCTTCGGATAATGTTGTGGAGTTCGGAGGAGCGACTACCGGTGTGATCGTAGCGCCTGATTCAATTTTTTTAATCTCTGCTTTGATCGCATCGATTCGTGCCTGCACTTTAGGATCGAGAGCATTGATCTGTTTGAGTGCCTCGGCGATTGCCGCCGACGATCCCTTTGCAACCGCCTCCTGATATTGTTTCGATCGTTGTATTGCATTCACGATATCTTTATCACTGATTGCGTTAATTGCTTCTATCGCTGCATGTACTTTTTCTGTTTCGGTCTTGTACCCAGACCACCAATCGGTCGATTTTGGATTGACCGGCGAATCAAGGATCGATTTAACCGTATTTAATGAACTATCAAACGATTTCGCCGTAGATGTGGCCTGACGTTCAAGCGTGGCGAGCTCAGCTCTGAGGCTGCGCAGTGTATCGACCGCGGCCTGTGCTGCAGCAAAATTACCGCTTTTTTGAGTAGCATCACGCATGGCTAACGACATATCACGATATGCGGATTCGGTGAGCTTTGCTTGAGCGGCTCCCGCGGCAGCTTTGTTCGTTGCTACTTGTTGAGCCGCAGCATATGCAGTACATTCGTCGGTTGCTTGTTTTATGCCGTTTGCTTCTTGGGTTTTTGCCACAACGAGGGCGGTTGTCGCGGTCACTGCAGCTACTGCCGCAGCGATCCCAGCCCATAACAATGGATTTCCGACGGCCATCGCCGAATTAACGGCCATTTGCGCGCCAAACAGGCCCCATTTTGCCGCCGCCACCGCGGCTGTGCGTACGGTAAGGCCAACGAGGGCCCCCAGCACGACAGTCGTGATGATACCCCCGATCTCCTTGAACTGCGGCGAGACGGATGATAAGGCCTTCGCAAGCCCTCCAATAAGATCTGCTCCTACGCGTATCTGCGGCGCGAGTCCTTCGCCGAACGCTTCGATGAGATCTCCGATATTATTTTTGGCACGTTCGATCGCTATACTCGTCTCTCCTGTCTGGCCGACGAAGGCGGAGTATTTTTCTCGGATGAGATCGACCGCGGCGCCGTTCCGAAGCTGTTCCTCGGTGAGATTTTTAAGTTCGGGGATGAGCTGCCCCATGCGACCATCGATGCCGGAATATGTAGCGGCTAGTTTTTGCATGCTCGATGATAGATCATCGCCGGTGACGGCCGAGAGGCCGGCCGCCGCCTCGATGGTCGCCTTTGTCTGTGCGGTTGTCTTGCCCTGGGCGATGAGTTCGGCTTCGAGTTGCTTGACAAGATCGGCATCATATCCGGCGACCTCTTGAAGTTTGTCCGCGTAGGCACTGAGTTCCGGTAGCGCCGATTGCATTCCCCGAAGTTGCAGCGCTGTCTCAAGTCGAGTCGCGGCCGCCTCGGCGTCGGCAAACTGAGCGACTGCCTCAGCGGCGAAGTGAGTGATCTTGCGGGCGCCCTGCAATGCAGCGCCGGCCTCGACAAGGCTCTGGAGCTTGCCTACCAACCCTTCATTCTGCAGCTCCAGAGTCTTTGTAGCGATTGCAGCCGCATCGTACTCCTTTTTAAGGTCCTGTAATTCCTTTGCTTCTGGCGCTATGCCCTTGTCGATGAGATCGATCATCGCGCCGCGTAATAGTGCTTGACGTTCCTTAAGGCCTCCCAGCTGATCATTGAACAGCCGCGCGGCCATTTCGTTTTTTTTCAAATCTGCTTGCAGCCGGGTCATGGTGTCTTTGAGCTGATCGGCGGGAGGGATTGCAGATTTGGCTTCCTTCGCAAGGCGCTTATACTCGTCTGAGGTCGCGGCGAGGTTCTTAAGCGCTTCCTTTACCGCCACTTCTATTTCGAGCCGCAATCGTTCGGTCGTTGTATCCATGCGACGCGCTATCCTTTTGCTGGTTCTTCAGCTCTTCGGTATTCCAGCGATTTTCCTCGGTCTTCAAGATCAATAGAGTCTGCATGGCAATCGCCGGCCATGTCGTCCAGCCGCCGCTGAATGGCGGAGCACCGAGGATCTCGGTCGTCGCGTAAAACTCGTAGGCCTCCCAGAACTCCTCTGTGAAAAAAGACTGGACTTCACCGGCCTTGACGAAGACCTCCTCCTCGCCGTCCATCACGCCCGTGCTGATAAGGATGTTCTCCCGCCCGGGCCTGATCTTCTGGAGGTGCTTACCGGCTCGAAACAGCCGGTAAGCAATCCTCAGTTTTTTTCGTCGACGACCCGATCGAGTTCCTTGGAGAACTCCTTATATAATTCATCGACGAGCGGTTCATATTCGAGGGGGCCGGCATAGAGCTCCTTGGCGTTGGTGATCTGATGCTCTCCCTTCGAGTCTTCGTAGCTGAGGTGCTTGATCGAAATCAGCATGCCGCTTACCACGGACATGGTGTCGGTGCTGATTTCGACTTCTCCGCCCTGGGTATTTCCCTGCTGGTCATAGTTGAACTTGAACTTTGGACCGGGCTTCAGGCGGCGCTTGAGCGTGATGTCGGGTACTCGATACGTAACGACAACCTGATCCTCTTCCGGCAGGTTGCGGTTGCCATTGAAATATGGGATATACGTTCGCTTGTCTTCGATCAGTAGTTTCATGATACCTCCTTGGGGTATGCGCTATGCCACAATCTATGAAGCGATTTCCTGCTCATAATAGACCGGGTCGGCACCAACGAAGCGGAACTTCGAAGAATACGCCTGGCTCGATCCGGACTTTCCGCCGAGAGAGACGCCGAAGAGTTCGATCTGCGCGAATACGAACGCGTAGATCTCGCCGGGGGTGGATGTATCGCGGATGACGCCCCGGATGTAAATCGGATGCGCGTTGACCTCGCTCACCGATATGACACCTGCGGCCGACTTGTGGACCGTCTTGAGGAATTGGTTGATAAGACCGTTGGCCTTGCCGGTCTCAGGTAACGTGAATACGCCTTCGAGCGTACCCTCTCCGTCGGCCTTGCCTTTGCGGTATTTCTTCACCCTGTGGCGAAGCAGAGTGATGTCAACCTCCTGTGCGGAGAAGGACATCGAGAATCCCGATGCATCGAGCAGCGGTGTAGCGGTGACGAATTTCGCCCTGTCGCCCACCGCAGGGATTTCGTCGCCGTCGGCGGGGAAATAGTCCCCGACACTCAGCGCGCCGAAAATCGATCCTGTCGCGGCCTTGGCTGTTATGATCCAGCCGCCTTTTCCGGCTCCCGATGCAGGTGTCCCTCCTGCCAGTTCGTCGAATGTTTTGGTCCCATCGCCAAGCCGTTCGGTTCCGAGGGTGATTTCCTCGATGGTCGCGTCATCCCCGATGAGGGTAATCTGTTCACCCATAACTTCCTCCTACTCTCTGCTCTCGGTGGCTCTCTCGGCCCCGGATGATCTGGTCCCGCCCTTGCGGGATGTGGCCGAACTCTGATCCTCGTTTTTCGAGGATGGCGCGATGTCCTCGCGCTCCTCGATGCCGAGGCTCTTCGAGGTATAGATCGTCGCGACGATTCTCTTGCCTCCGCCCTCGGTCTTCCCATAGACACTTCCCTTCACGAGATCAGGGGCTGCCAACAATTCTTTACGTATCATTCGACGCTCCTTTACGCGGGTATCGAAAGGGTCACGAAATGCAAATCATCGAGCCATGCGAGGTTCCCGTTATCCGGATCCTGTAGGATTCCATCGTCCTCGTTTGCGGTCGACACGACCCGCGTATTCGCAATCTGTTCCCCGTGTTCGTCCTCAAGCCTGGTGCAGGTGGTCAGATACGCTCCCAGCGTCTCACAGGCTGACAGGGCAAGAGCAAGGCCAGTGTCGCTTTCGACGCTGCCGTCGATGCTGACATAGAGCCTCACCTCATGCGTGTTCTGAGCGGCCTTCGGCCGTTCAGGCACGAGCACCTTTCGCACGACGATCTTTACATGGACGCCCGGCTCCTTGAGCGGACTCGGCGCGAGGATGACCTTAAGACCCGTATGACGTTCGATCTGCGACCGGAAGAGTAGTACCGCGCCGATTGCATTCATCCGAACACCCTCCGCGCGACCATCCGCGAAAGCACCGTTCGTCCCTGCTCGCCCAGGGTCATGAACGGTCTGGCCGGGATATGCACGCTCCGACGAAGCAGGAAGAGTGCGCGTGGTTTGCCGGTCTTTCCCTTGCGCGCCATGACGATGGACTTGGCAATCCAGATCTGGTATCCGGCTGACTTCATCCCCTCGATGCATGTACGAGGGGTGAGACCGTATTGCCGCATGAAGGTTCTGGTCTCGCGGCCAGCGGGGATCGCGAGAAATTGCGCCTTCTTGGCTGTAACCTCGCCGCCGTAATGCAGCAACCGAGCCGCGATATGATTCGTCCCGACGACAGCACGGTCGCCCTCGACGCGATGTGCGATCGAGCCCATGAGATTACCCATATCTCGAAGCGGCTTATTATTGCCTTTGATCGCCTGCGTCAGTGGAGCATTCGGCGCCCAGTTCCCTGAGGTGATGTTTTTAATGACGAGACCCTCGGCAGCGGAGCCAATAACATCGAGGAGCTCCGGATCCGTCATACGGCGACCGAGTGCGTCCAGGGTCTCGATCATCATGGATACGGTTTCCTATGAGCTACTTGTACGGCGCCCACCGGTGGTTTGGCCTCCTGTGAGCTGCCGGCTTCGGGATAGTCGCCGAAAGCCGCGACGATCAGGTCTTTTGCCTTAATGCGGTACTCGCGCCCGGCCTCTTCATGACCGAGCGCGAGGTGGAGTTCGTAGATCGCCATGTCGAGGACGATCTCACGCATGACGGTGTCATCGAGATTGAGCGGTCGTCCAAGCCGAGCGGCGATCGTACCGATATGGATGGTTGCCCGCTCGGCCGCGCGGATGACCGAATCCTCAGATCCATTCGATAGTTGAGCGTAGAGCGACGGTGCGAGCCGAGCGGCGATCTCCTGGGCGGTGATGGGGCTGCCTGACGAGGTAAACGTGATCGCCTGCTGCTCGGTCACGGCAGGACGACACCAGCCGTCCAGAAGATCATCGAATTCGGTCACACTCATCGCGCCTACCCTTTACGACAGGACGACCGAGGTCGCGATGCCTTTGACATTCGGCACCGGGATCGGCTTTGACTGGCCGATCACCTTGTAACCGGACGGATCGTCGGACTTGACGGCCTTCGCCCAGAACGGCGTGGCCTCGAAGTTCGCATCGATGTCGTCGACGGCTGCATAGATGAGACTCGAGCCGGCGCCGCGATCCCAGGCGACAAGGGTCTTCGCCGCAAGACCTTTCGACGTCCCCGACTGATGGTCGAAATACTTGTAGTCGAAGAGGGCGATCTTGAGGGTCGGTGCGAGGACCAAGAAACCGTCTGAGTCATACTCGGGTTTCCATGCCGAGGGGAAGACATTGGTGATCGCCGCGTAGACGTCGGCGGGCGCGAGGAACACGACATCGTTCCCGAAGCCCTGCGCCTGGAGTTTTGCCTTCATTGCGGCAAGTTGGGTGATGATGTGCCCAACCTTCACCCCTGTCGCATCGAAGAGCGTTGAGCAGGCCACGGCCGCAGGCGTGCCGAAGTCGATCTCGAACTTGAGGAAGGTGCCTTCGGGGCCTCGGATGGCGTAGTCGATCTTGCCGGATACGGATTGGATGGCGAGTGCCTGGGCGGTATCTCGGCAGATCCGCCTGAGGCTGTCGATACGATTTGCGATGAGGGTTTGCTGGCTCACCGAACCGCCCGGTCTGCCTTCGAACATAAGAAGGTTGTTGAGATCGACCGCGTCCAACATGGACGAGGGACTGACCGGCTGAGGTTCGATCGCGGAGAGGCTCGATCCTTCGGCGATGGCGATCGATTGGCTTCCGCGCTTGACTAAGGGGATATTCCCCGATCTCGGCATGAGGTCGCGATACGAGATAACGGGCAGGGGATGATTGATCCTGGCCGATACAGGATACAGGAAATCGAGGGCGGGGCTCTGTAAATTCGGCAACCGTCCCATGATTTCTATAAGCGAATCGCGACTGAAAAGTTTGCGTATCAGCTCCTGGGTTCCGGGCATTTTCTTTCACTCCTTTCTTTTACTGCGCCCAGATGCCGATGGCTTCGAGCGCGGCGATATCGGGCGCGGTGACAGCCCCCGAGGCGGCGCCGTGGACGAGGAGTTCCCTCGTCACGGTTCCATGCAGGATGACGATGGCGGCCGTGTCCTTCGCGGTGTCGATTTCCTTGTCGAGGACGCCTTTGAGCACGTTGGTCGGTGAGGATCCGGATCGGTTGTACGGGATGACGTTACCCGATCCATCAAATGCGACGAGCATTCCTCCGGGCAAGACGCCCTGCGCCGCGGCGGCCGGGATTGTTTTCTTCACCGCCGGATGTGTCCCGTTGGCGACGGAGGTATAGCCCTCCTGAACTGTAAAGAGCTTTCCATCCATGATTGTCCTCCCTAGGCCTTCTCGAAGGGTATGGTTGCCCGCTTCGCATCCTCGGCTGGCAGGTCGCCCAGGTCTTCACGACCTTCGACCACCGGCAAGGGGATGGACTCGAGCACGCGCCTGAGTATTTCAAGAGCGGATGTCTTGGTCGTCTTGGTTGCATCCTCGGTGTCTGCAAGATCGATAGGACCGACATCGACGAGCTGGTCGGCGAGCGCGAGCACGAGGTTCTGCTTCGCCACGGGAATCCGGCCCTTCATCGCCGATCGTAGGGTCTCCTTGACGCTCGCCAGGATAGTCGCCTTGGCGTCGGCGAGTTCTTTCTTGTTCGCCTCGAGCTTGGCATTCGCCGCCTCGAGTTCCTCTTTCATCTGCAGCACGTTTTCCTCCTTGCCGGCCTCACCGGCTTGCGTGATCTGATCGGCGAAGGCCTGCACCTGCTCGCGCAGGCTGTCGGGGATCTTTGCACCGCTTAAAAGCATTTCGGTCGCCCATGCAGTGAGTTCTTCCAGCGCCTCCAAGGCATCGTGCAACGGCCAACCCGAGCGACCCTTGTCCGCGATCCGCTGCAGAGCCTTGGATATTTCGTCCGGGGCTACGGCCGCCTGGTCGGGATCGGCCGGAGAGGATGCAAACATGATCACGTCCTCGTCTTCGCCGCAGTGGACGACGCCGAGGTCGTCGAACACCTTGAGATCCCGGATTTTTGGCGGGACCGCCCCGAGGAAGGCCAGGTGGTGCAGGTAGTACTTGCCATCCGACTTCCGCTTTTGGATGCCGACCGAGACGTCTTCATAGAACTTCGCGTCGACTGCATCGGCGAGGAGGTCGTTGACCTCAACGTCGCCGACAAGGCTGTCGCCATCATTCTGGAGCTCGACCGCCTTGACGTTCCCAAATTTGGGCATCCAATCAGCAAGCCGATGGCCGAGGGTCGCCGGACACTTGCCGTCGAAGGTCTGAGCGCAGTCTTCGAGGTGCTTACGGGTGATTGTTACGCCGTCCGGCCCGAACATGCCCACATGAGCCAGTTCGCGTTTGATGGTCTTCATGTATTGGAGAGTACGCAACCAACTGTGAGTTTGCTCAAATGTGGGGATGCGGATTTGCTGAGACAAACCACAAAAACACGATTCTTTTACTATCTACAAAAACTTCCGATATCAAATATATATGCGTAACTTCAATTTAGAAGAAAGAAGAAGACAAGGTAAACTGGAATAGATTCTTGCATGAAGTACAACATCTTTTAGACTCGATGGGGAGCCGCTATTACATTAAAAAAAAGACTTGCTTGCATTCAGATAAACGCTTTAAACGGGTTTTCTATCGCATGGACATAAAAAGAGACGGGGGAGCCCCATCGGATCAAATTTAAATGGGTTTTAAATGGCTTACAGGGCATTTTTTAGAAGCCATAGAACCTGCAGAATAGAGAAAAAGGGCCGTCCGGAGTGGACGGCCCTCGGTTCTCAGAGCAAAATGGCCCCTGACTCTACTTGCTTTCGTAGTTCGGGTGACCATTCTTCCACTCTCGGGTTGTAGGGCTTCCCTTCCTTGAGGGCTCTTTCAAGTCGCACGATAAGAGCATCTTCATCCAGCGTCGTCTCGAAGAGCGAGAACCCGTCGTCCGGATTGTCACGGAAGGCGGCGTGATACCGGTCGATGAGATCTCCGAGTCGCGGAGAAATCTGCCCTTGATCCATATTCATAATCTACAACCTCCCGATGAAATTATCAATGGCATCACAGAGGGACGGGACATACTCCCTGACGGCCTCCCAGAGATCAGCATCGCCGCTCGCTTTAAGCGAAAACAGGTTCGCGAAGACTTCTGCGGTACGTGTATTCTGGTACGACCAGTATGTCATAGAATGTCCCCAACGACCTTGTATACGTCCCTTCGTAAGGCCCGAAAAGAGGTCACTGATCGGTGGATTGTTCTTCCAATTCAAGCTTTCCATCTTTTCTATAATTTCTTTTCCTTTAGCTGTTATGTGGTTTGATGTCTGATCAATGATTGTTGCAAGGTCCTTTTCGAATGCGACTTTGAACTCGGGAGTCCCTGAAAACCAGGCACCTGCCGTGTGATCTATGCCGTGACCGAACTCATGGGAAAAGGTGAAGGAAGTACGTTCTGTTCCGATCGTGATACTCTTTTCCGCAGAATTGTAGTACGAACCACCAGGAGCCTTTCGGTAAGTAAATGTATCGGCATGCGCGCCCGCAACTGTTCGTATATGTGCAGGAGCGTTTTTGAAGGAGTCTTGCGCGAGAGTTTTCAATTCTGGATCTTTAAGATTGTCGAAAAGAGGCGTATTCTTTTTTTTCGTGGGTTTCGATGAGCGAGGTGGTTTCACCTTGACGGCTGGAATCGATAGATCCTTGAGTCCGAGACTCTTCCCGAACGCTTCGATGTCCTCTCGAATACCGTATAAAGATGCACGTTTGATCATCTCGGGTGTAAGCTTATAGAAGCTTCCTGTTTCTATCGGATTGGCACCGAAGCCGGAAGCCGGTGGATCCCTCGTTATACGGGCATCGCTTGTCGGTTCCCAGTTCGGATCATGCGCGCGCAGAACGTCGACCTCCTCCTGATAGACTGCGCGGATCGTCGATCGGCAATTGAAGTGCAAGGGAGGCCAGTTCGACTTCCAGAACGGATGTGTGGCCGGGAGGATGGTACCCGATCGCTGGGCGCATATTTCAGTTTGTCGATTGTCTTCAATGCCGACAAACTCAAGATACTCAGGTTGTGATCGCATGAACTCGGCGGCGCGGCCCGCGTTGTACGCGGTCTGTACATTGGTCCGATAGACGGTTTCCCAGTAGAAGGGTTTGGCCCCGATGCCGGCGCTTGCCTCTGCGGCCGTCTTCGTCCAAAACTCTGCGAGGCCCGTCCCATCCTGCACGGCACTGATCGCCGACTTACGTACTCGATCGATAGCATCCGGAGTTGCAAGGGCGGCCACGGTGAAGGCTCGAAACCGTAACTGCGGCTCGAGCGATGACCATTCCGCCTTGGTCAGGGGCACCCGCGCGCGCAAGAAGCCGACTGCCTCGTCGAAGGGAATGGCTGGAATCTCCGGGTCATCCGCAAGATCGCGAGGAGGTTTCGCATGGTCGCGCCCAAGCAAGTAGGAGACGGCAAGAAGTTCTTCGGTCGCCCTGACGAGTTTCTCATCCACGTTGTATGCATACTCGGCTCCAAGCGTCTCGATTGAAGGGCCACCGGCCTCATCGACGTGTCGCATCCATGATTCTAATCCCGCAGATATCCGCGCGAGGATAGTGTCGCGGGCGGCATCCACTACCTCATCGAGGGCCTGGGCATTCTCTAGTTCTTGTTCGAGGGACGTGGCGGCAGGATTATGAGAGGTCTGCGCTTTTTTTTTACGTCGTCGTCGGCGAAGAACGATGAAGTCCCTTGAGCTGTCACGAAGGAGTCGGACTCATCGGTGGGTTGCGGGAGCGCATACCGATCATAGAGCGCCGAACGCGATACCGGGATGCCTCGATCGATCGCCTGGATGACGGCCGCCCAATCGGCGTAATCGTTGAGATCGAAGGTCACTACTGGAGCAGGCTCATCGGGGCCGACGTTGAGTTCGACGATCCAGTCAACAACCTTCTGGAGTACGGGTTGCAGGTCGCGGGCTATACCCTTCGTTGTCGACAGGAACGTATCCTCGTGGACATCGGCCTGAGCACGAGTCCCATGCTGGGCTTCTTGGACGGCGAGACTCTGGTATACGAGACCGTAGGCGATCTGGGTGTCGCACCAGTCCATGAGAGCGGTGAACTCGGACAGCTGGCCGTTCGCTTCGAGAACTTTTGCCTCTTTGATGTTTGCCAGGGCGGCCCCGGATCCAGAGCCTATCTTACCGAGTATCTCGGCTAAAGAGGCCGCGCGTTCGCGGAGCTTGTCTTCACCTTCGGAGCAGTCGAATAGAGCGAGGATCGAGGGTACGGCGAACTTTTCTGTTGCCATGAGCCAGAACTCGGCTCCTGCTTTCTTGAATTTCCACGGCCAATAACAGGATTTCAGCGCGCTTGTCCCGTAGGGATTCTCCGCATCTTTATCATGGCGCCAGACGAGCCACTTATAGGCCTGGCTGTATAGGTCGATGAGTTCGCCATGGCGGTAGTACTTCAGGCGCCCTTCGGCATCGAAGCGGAAGCGCTCGGGTTTCCGGAGGACCGAGTCAACCGGCTTCCAGGCTCCATCGTTCTTCCATATAAGTTCAACGACCGCGTAACCATAGTCATATGCGGAGAGTAGCCGTTTTGCGACCGTGTACAACGGCAGAGTCTTGAGAGCGGCTCCAACAAGTGCGAAGGTCGAATCCGGGGCATCGCCCTGCTCGAGTTGGATCGGGTAGTTGAGCACCGCGGATTTTGCCACGGCCAACAGGCTCTTTACACGCGCATCGGTCTTCATCTCCCGGTAGATGCCGATGGCCTCTCCGGTATCGCGCAGAATTTCATCGGGATTCGGGAGGTAGCCTAAGAAACTGGCAATATCATCGAGTTTGATGACGCGTGTCGTCATGACCGACGGATCGGGCTTGGCGGCGGCGCGCATCGCTTGTTCATCCGCGCATCTCAGCGCTTGGGGGCCATGGGTCCTTCTCGTGCTCATCGCTTGTATCCTCTCAGCACCGTCTCGATAACGCGTCGACCACTCTGATTGAAGGGGAGAACCGATGGCGTCCCCTGTCCCTTCCCTGCCTGGGCTTCCTCGAAGGCGTACCAGAGCGCATCGGCCTCATCGTCGTACGCGGATTTCGGGCCGTCAGGCGTGAACATAGATAGCTGCTCGACGAGTTCTTTCTGATCTTGCCGAAAACGGATGAACCCGGCCTCGATCAAGGGAGCCATCTTTTTGACACGCTGAACCTTCGACAGGCCGCCGGTTTTCCGGCCGACGATCGGTAGCCATACCTTCCGGGCCGCGGCCTTCTCCATGAGGTTCCGTTTGTAGACTCCCTGGAAGGCGACTTCCTCGAACCCGATTGTGGCGTGCTTCCACACGAGGTAGGTATCGATGATCTTTTCGAGGAAGGGCGATTCCGCGAGACGCTCGCCCCAGGAGTCGCCGACATACAGCACGCCGTCATTGCCGTCGACGAGCGTGACGAAGGCGCATTTATCATGTGCCCCTGTCGCCGGATCGATCCCGCCGAACCGCCGTTTGCCATCGAATCTTACATCGGCCAAGGTATAATAATGGAAGCGTCTGATGATCGCGTCCTCGCTCGACAAGGGCTCGTTCATCATCTCCGTCGACCAGGCGGCCGAGCCGAGTTCATCCTCTTTTTTACATAGTTTTTCCTCGGTCCAGTATGAGGGCCAGAGTGATTCACCCGTCGGCGTGCGCGCGGCGAAACGGAAACCTACCCAGCCCTTGAGCTGCCCCTCCTGGAGTTCCTTGAGGAGCCTGCAGACGATATCATCCTCATGAAAAATAGTATTGATGAGGACCGGAAAGATATCCTTTCCAAGGGGTAGGACAACACGTTTGAACCAGCGGTAGATACGATCCCGTCCTTTCTTCGAAGCCGCGATGAGATCGGTCATAATGTCGTCGCAGATGGCGATGTCCGGACGATCCGGCCCGTTCTTGATACCGCGCGTCGAGGCGCCCGCGCCGCGTGCCGCGATCGCCAGGCCGTTCGAGAGTGTAATTTTATTCGCCTTCCAGATTTTGCCTTTCATCTCGCCGAAGTCCTCGGCGATCCGTTCGTTTTGCTCGAACTCGTCCTTGATAGATTGCAGAATATCGTTCGCCATGGCCTGGGAACCGCCGAAGATGATCGGGAACCGTCTCTTGCGATAGATGACGAGCCAGATCGGGAAGGCGAGCGAGAAGCGCGTGGACTTGGAGAAGCCGCGCGGCTCGACGTCGATAATGCCGGCGATTGTATCCGTCGGGGGCATGTAGATGTGGTACTTCTCTTTGATAAGGGGCTTCAATTGTTCGATATGCTCCTCGTCAAGGCGGCCGGCTGATATGATGTCCATAAGAACGCGGTGATAGGGTGCAGGTTCGGCGCCGAAGTAATGCGGGAGGTAAGTCCGACAGAAGCGGAAGAAGTCGTGCTCACAGGAATCACGCCGACCCTTGCGCTCGGCGTCCCGGGCGACCTGAACGCGGTCGCCGACGAGTTCGTCGAGGATCGGCGTTTTCACGTGCCCTCCGGCTCGAGGTTGGCGACAACAGCCGCGAGCCGATTCGCCAGATCGGGATCGCTGGCGAGCTCGATCTTGAGCGACTCGAGCACTGCTTTTTTCGCCGCCTCGAATCCTGCCTGATACTTCAGGCGTACAGATGCCAGTTTAGCCTGCGCGGTGGCGAGACGACCTGCCGCGAGGATGGCGTCACCAGGCTCGTCGAACTGCATTTCGTCGATCGCCTGGGACTCGCGTAAAAGAAGCCCCGCAAAACGTGTGACCACCGCCTCGGCGATGTCGGTATTCGGATTCGCGCGGACCACGTCCATCATGACACGCGTCTCTTCGATAGTCTTGGTAAGGTCTGCCGCGAGTTCCTTCGACGACTTGAGCGACCGACGCACCGCCTCGCGGCTTATATCATACCCTTCGTGTTGTAACTGCGCGGCGATGTCCTTGATCGACAGTTTGTCGCGTGTATACAGCTCGAGGATGCGATCGACCAGGTCATACAGGTCGGCCTTGGAGCGGCGTCCCATGATCAGTACTCCTCGGACTCGGGTATAATTGTTATGCCGGCGTCAGAGGTGGTGCCATCGCAGAGATCGATGCCGCGTGCGTTGATTGTGTACGTCGCGAGCTTCTCGAGTTTCTTCGAGGGATGCGGGAACTCCCGCTTATCGACGAGGCCCTTGGATACGAGATACTCGAGGGCGTCTACGATATCCTCTCGGCGGTAGTACTCGTAATAGATGCCGATGACCGTGATCCGATCGGTTCCCTGCGGGAACAAATCGCGGAGAAACGAAAGTATTTTCCCGCGGAGTACGTTGTCCTTAACCGCCATTTTTCGCTCCTTGCAGGACGGTGTTGATGAGATTCGTATTGAGGGTGTCGAGCGCCATCCGTACACTGCGGACATCCTGAGCGATATCGGTCCTGACTTGATTGAGGTCCGTCCGCCAGCCGCCAAGATCCTTATAGTGCGTCTCGCGCAAGAGATAGTCGCGTTCTATGCAGGCCATACGGTCTTCGTGTTCCAAAAACCGCTTCTCGGTCGATGCCGCGAGACGTTCGATCATGTTCCGTAGTTCCTCACTCCGGGCCGCATCTTTTTCTCCGTTCGCATCGATCTTTTTGACGAGGAGGCCGACAACGAAAGCGAGCACGAGCAGCGCCGGCATCGTGCCATATTGCACTAACTGCGTTATAAGAGCGGTCATGCGTCATCTACCTCTGTGTAAGGTACACTATGAGTGACGTACATGCGGTGACTCCGACGCCGATCGATACTCCCAAAAAAAAGATTTTCGCCTGTTTCGCATCAGCTTTCCGCGCGAGATCCTCGGCCATACTCTTCCAATAGTCGCGATCCGGTGCCGTATCGAGGAGCCCCGCCTTATAGCCTTCTGCATACGCCTCTTCGATGGCGTGCGTCGCCTCGGCTTCGGCTGCCTCAAGAAGTTCCTGTACGGTCGTTCCCGGATACGATGCGTCGAGATCGATCCCGTAATCGGGTCTGCAATCGCTCGCGGAGAGCGGCGATAGCTGCGCGCTGAGCGGGCTGATCAGGAGCACGATCAAGCAGATCGCGAGCAGGCGTAGCTTCGATACGCGCATAGGTTTCCTCCTTGGTTTTGTCGGCTTTCGATCTCGCGTCGTTACTCAATACGGATCGAGTAGCCAGGTAGATGACGCCGGCCAGGGCGACCAGGATAACGATCCCGAGCACGGCGTTCATACGTCACCCCCCGGCACGTCATACTGGTCGAAGCGACGCGAGCTGCGTTTCTGGAAGATGTTCTCAAGCCAGAGCGATACATCGATGGGAGAAAAGACGAGTACGGCGAATGCCGCCGACTTGATCACATCATCGATGTTCAGGTCCGGAGCTACGGTCGCCTTCATGACGAGCCCCACGAGCACGATGACCACGGCCAAGATTTTCGTACCAAGCGTGAGCGGTTTGCCTTTTAATTCCATGGAGCCCTCCTAGAGTCCGTAGACACGAGGATTGACGTAATACCGCAATCTCCCGCCGTAGTACGGATCGTGTCGCGCGATGAGATGCTCGTTCATCCATTCGATACCGCGCTGCTTGACCTGGTTGGCATAGGCGGAACCATACCGGGCGAGGTAGTCGGCCGAGGAGTCCGTGTTCCATCCCGAGCCGATGCGCTCGGCGAGATCCTCGTCGTAGGAGTCCGGTTCGACGATGAGCGAGAGGTGGACATGACGGCCCGTACCGCCCTTCGATGCGACGAATATCCCGTGATTGCCGACGGGACCAATGGGCGCGCCTATCGCGAGACCCGCGCCGGCGAGCGCGGCCGCAAGACAGCCAGAGTCGAGCTCGTCGCGAATGAAATGCAGCATGCGGAACTCGCCGCCGGGGAAGAAGAGACGCAGGACCGAATTGCCCTCGGCGTCATTGTCGAGCCAGGCAGAACGCTCACTTTCGATGGGCGTATGGACGCGGCTGGGGCCTGCGCGATCGAGGGCCGCATGGATACGCGGTTTTCCGGGGAAGGTCTTCGTATCCCAGCCGAAGTCGGTCGTGATCACAGAGCCGGGGAAAAAAATGTCGGGACGAATGGACAGCTTCATCGTCTACCTCATGGGACATCGTACCCACGAGGTAGACGGAGTGCTCAAATGTGGGGTGATGCCGATACGATGGCGCCAGTCGTATCAAATTTGAAGGTCATAGTTTCTATTACGAATGCATTGAAAGAGTTTTTAGCCCGATATTTTACATTCATCGAATAGTATCCATCTGCCGTTTTGCCAACATCCGACCACTCGATGTATTGAACGGAGTCTGGATCTTTTAGGTTGTTCTTCATCCAACTTATCACTTCGCTTTTTAAAGACTCTTTCGTGATTATTCTCGCCTGAGATGTACTCATGTTTTCAAGATACCCTTTTGCTAAATACCCAATACCTAACAATACGAGGACGATGGCCAGACTAATGAGTAGCTTTCTCAGATTGTTTCGACCTTCAGTCTGACTGACTGACCGAACGATTCGATAACCCAACATCGCTACCTTCCTTAACCACACCTACCTCCTAAATGATACAATTACTTCAATACGGATGCCTGTGCAGCCATCCTATCACCTTCCCCTCGATTCGTACCCGGGATATCTCGTCATCGCGTGAAAGTATTTTCGGCTCATAGCGGTCGTTTTCCGAGATGATTCGCAGGGTCTTCCCTAAGAGATCAAACTCCAGGCGCTTCACCTGCATCCTGTTTTCGATGGAGATGACATAGACGCCGTCTCCCTCGCGTTCCTCGGGTACGAAGAGCACGATATCGCGGTCGAAAAGACCGATTTTAGTCATTGAATCGCCGCGGGCCTCGAGGGCCTTTACCTGCTCGGGCCTCCAGGGATTGATGAAGCGTCTTAAGATCGATACGGGCGTAACAGGTTGATAGGCTTCAATTTCCTTCGCCGGTCCCGCGCCGGCTTGCTGGCCGGAATAAAAGTCGACAAAAACGCGATCGTCGCCGTTGGCCGGCCCGGACATCTCGATCGTACGGGCCCCCTCGAGGCGGGCGCCTTCGACCTCGCCGTCTGCGTCCAGGAGGTTCGGAGGGCCTTCGTCGGCGGCCGGGATGACGTCAGGAAAGTTCACAATCCCTCGGGGTCCGTTTGAATTCTCAAATGGGACACTGTGTCCCATTTCGCCCTCGCCCGAGTCCAAATGCGAAAAAGTTTCGGTTTTAGGGTCAAATGTAACACTGTGATACATTTCTCCCTTGCCAGTAAGGAACCAGTCAATACTTATTCCAAGTTTTGATAATCCAAATAAAAACTCTTTTGAGGGTTCTCGCGCCCCGCTTGCAAACTCAGAAATAATTCCTCGAGATACATTGAGTTTTTTTGCAAGGCCTGTCTGGTTAATTCCCATAGACTGAAGAATCTCCTCAATCCGCTTTGGAAAATCCATACATACCCTCATAAAAGATTTGTTTTTCCAAACTTTTCTATTGACATGTTTGGAATATCCGACGATAATGAAGTATCGGCGGTTAAGATCATAACCTTAACCGGTAAAAAAGAAGGATGGCCTTTGAGAGCGGTACACACGGCCATCCTTCACAACCAGGCCCCAGGGGGGCGAGGAGGTAACGAGAGTATGAACCAGAATTCAGAGGAGAGCAAGGGCGGGGCAAAAGGTTTCCGGTACTACGCATACAAGAGCGTGGACAGGGAATTTTTGAATGAACTCATCGGTGCATACATAGCAGCGGCCCCTCTACTGGCGCAGTATCACAAAGACGCCCCCGCTTTCGCCATGCTCCGATCTTGCATCAACAAGGCGATTGAACATGACTACCTCGACGAGATCGTCGGCGTTCATGAGGAAGAGCACCGTATCGTCTACGATGCCCGAGAGCTTCCTCGCGGCGATCGCGAGGACATCATTAGGGCATGGGAACTGCTCGGCAATCTTATGGGGCAGAGAGAATCACAGCAAGAACCCATCGTCGCCCTCAATAAGGCAATCTTAGCGCTTCGGATATCCTTTCAGGACATCCCCAGGACCGAGGGGTAAGATGCGTATTTTTGCCCCGCAGTTCTTACAGACTATTGAAAAGGTCTTCTGGGCAATGAGCTCTTCGATGGTCTCTCCGCAATCGAATCCGCAATCGCATTTTACGGTATCTCGAATCTCTTCCATGTTTATTGCCCTCCTTCGGGCCTCGGTGATGGTTGGCGCTTTCATCGTACACCCGGGGGAGGGTTTTTCAAGGGCGCGGTATGCGCTCGAAGGAGCATCTATATGAACGCACTTATGGGCGGCGATGTCCGCATACGAAGGATCGACCGGGTGCAGGGCGCCTGGATCGGCTACCAGCTCAAACTCCGGGGCATCACGCAGATGGATATCGGACGCCGGGCCGGCGTCACCGATGTCATGGTGAATCGTGTCATCTACGGGGTTAGGACTTCGGCCCGCGTCCAGAAGATCGTCGCGGAGACGCTCGGTTTCGTCAGCTGGCAGGAACTACGTGCCGCATGCGAGCGGAGCAAGAAAGGAGCCGCAGCATGATCGTACGGTGGGTGCTACGACGATTTCGGTTTGTCCAGGACATCGAGTGGGAACTCCAGGTTCGACAACGGGCCTTCGAATCGGCCGCCCGATATGCGACACAGCTTGAGATCCTGAAGGAACACCTGGAGGCTCGCATAAAGGACCTCACGGTCGAGAATGCCGAATTGCGTGCGGAGAACGAGGCGTTGAAAGAGGCTTTGGAGGGCCGCGGATAATGTCGGCCTTGCCCGTCAGCAGTTCGGACATTTTCCTGACGAACTTCGCGGGGATGTTTCTCGCTCCGCTCGCGTTGCTGGTATCCATTACGATCATCGTCGCGGTTGCGACACGTGACAGGAGGGGACGTCGATGAGCGAGCTATCCACTACCGCCATCGCCGCCGCTCTGGGAATCTCGCGCCAGGGCGTCATAAAACGCGCACAGATGGAAAAATGGAGTTACAAGGAGCGCGGGCAGGACATCGCCTGGATGACTCGCTCGCTACCCCGCGACGTGCTGGAGGCACTGCTTTCGGAAGGCATCATCGACGATTCGGAGGCCCATTACGAGATCAACACCGATGCCGCGATCGAAGGCGAGTTCCTCGCGGCGCGGGACAAAGATAGGAAGACTGCGGAGATGCGCGCGGCCTTGATCGGGATGTTCCTCCAGCGCGAAGGGACTATGACCGTCGAGGATTTCATCGATCTGTACAATGCCGGGGCGGTATCATCGACGCTTCGAGAACGTCTGGGATCCATCGGGGTTTCTACGTTCTACCGCTGGCTGCGAGCGTATCGCCGTGGCGGAAAAACACCGGCGTCGTTGGTGCCGAAGTACGCGATGGGGTCAGGCCCCGGATCATCCTTGAGCGAACTTGCACAGCACTACTTACGGTTTTACTGGCTTAAGGATTCGCGTCCTTCCATGAGGTCGGCCTGGATCGAAACCAAAAAAGCGCTGCCGAACGAGGAGATAAGCTACTCGACCGCCGCCCGGTTTCTGTCGGCGATACCAGCGATCGAGCGCGACTACAAGCGCTACGGCGCGTGTCGGATGGACACGATAGACCTCCCGCACCTCGAGCGCAACATGAGTCTCTACAAGTCCATGGATCAGCTCGTATCGGATCATCACTGTTTCGATTTCCTGGTCGAGATGGACGGCAGGTTGTTCCGCCCCTGGATCACGGCGGTGCAGGATTTCCGCTCATCGAAGATCGTAGGGTTTTGGCCCTCGGTCTATCCTTCAAGTCTTTCGATTTGCCTGGCCTTCTACCTCGCTGTCTCTCGTTATGGCGCGTGCAAGACGATTCACATCGACAACGGCAAGGATTATCGCTCGATGGTCCTGAACGGCGTGACAAAGACCATGACAACCTACAACGAGGAAGGATTCCTCGAGGAGGAACTTGTCGAGATACAAGGATCGTTTTCTCATTTTTCCGAGCGAGTGACGTTCGCGAAGCCCTATCACGGGTCATCGAAGGGAAGACTGGAACGAACCTTCGGGACCTTCGCCCAGCTATTTTCCAAACGCATGGCTGGATATGTGGGATCGAACACGGTCGAACGGCCCGAAGACGCGGCCCTGTACTGGCGGTCGATCAACAAGAAGTCTCGCAGGACCGACGTGCACCGCTGGGACGAGTTCGTGCGCGAGCTGGCGTCCTTCATTGATTACTTCAATGCGGAATGGCACGGCGAGGGTGCGGGAATGGACGGCCGAACACCCGACGAGGTATTCGCGGCCGAGGCCGTGCCGCTCCGACCTGTGTCTCCGGACATCCTCGCCCTTGCGTTCTCGCGGGCTGAGCGTCGCAGGGTCGGTCGCAATGGCGTCCGTCTCGACGGCGTATGGTACTGGGCCGAGGAGCTGCTGGCCTACAAAGGACAGGATGTCATCGTGAGGAGGCAGCTCGCGCAAGCGGACGAGGTGATCATAACGACCGCGCGGGGTGGAGCCATCTGCCGCGCACGAGCAAATTGGTTCCTCGAAACGGGCGACCTCGCGGCGGACAACGCAAGGGTCAACGCGGCGAAATCGAAGGCCCTGGCCATGGTACGCAACGCCGAGGCTGCAGCGATACGGCCGCCCGAGGGCTTACGGAGCCTTATTGATATGGCCCGTACCGCATATCCCGTCGAGCGCGAGGGCCGACACGACCTCGCGATGGCAGCAGGGGCTGAGCTGGATAGGCCGAGCGCGAACGATCAACGGATGGATGACCGAAAAAAGGCGAATGAGTTTATCGATTTTCTAGGAAAGGAGGAGTGAGTATGGATAAGGAGTTGGCAGCTCGACTCGATGATTACTGCACGAAGTACGGTATATCGAACAATAAAGCGGCGTTGGCTATCGGGTACACCGCGTCGGTGCTCTCGCAGTGGCGAAAAGGACTCTATAAAGGCGATGAGGCGAGCGTCGAGTCGCGGGTCAAGGCCTGGCTCGATATCCAGGAAGCGCGGATCGTGGCGGGCGCCGTGCCCTTCGTTCCTTTGAAGCGGACGGAACGGATCAAAACCGCGATCCGTATCGCCCATGAAGAGAAAGTTATCGGGCTCGTACTCGGGAACTCGGGGACGGGCAAGTCGCGCACCCTCGATGAATATGTGTCCCTCTATCCGAACTCGATCCTCATTAAATGCGATCCGACCATGGGACTCTCAACGGTGATCACGGGCGTGGCCCGATCGCTCGGACTCGACACGAAGGGCAGGCTGTCGGAAATATCCGCGCGTCTTGTCGGCGAGCTACGCAAGCGCGACATGGTGGTGATCTTCGACGAGGCCGATTACATGACGGACAACGTGATGGAGTGGGCACGCATCGCTATCAACGATAAGGGCGGGTCGGCGCTCGTTTTCGTCGGGCTACCGCGAATCGAATACCGGATCAAGAGCCTCCACGGCGACCACCGACAGCTCGAAAACCGCGTGGGCATGATGATCCAGGTGGACGACGTGGACGAACAGGATGTGCATGAAGTCCTGGAGACGGTCTGGCCCGGCATTGACGAAAAAACCGAGAAGGTGTTCGCGAGCACGGCGCGCGCAAGCCTGCATATCCTCGTGCACCATATCGCCCTGACCCAGCGGGGACTCAGACAGGCGGGGCTCGATATGCCCACGCCCGAGTTTGTCGCCGAGTGTGCTCGGTTCTTTATGAGGTGACAGTATGGCGGAGAAGAAAGCATCGAACAGTATTCTGGACATGATCAGGGGGAATAGGACGGTATCTCGGGATTCGCCGGCGGTCCTGCCCGGCATTACGACCGCAGTGGCGACGCCTGCGACAGCGGCACCGCAGATTCACGAGAGTGAAGAGTCGCTGGTTGAACGCGTCCTGAAGAGTCGCGCGCACGTGAAACCCGAGGAAGCCAAGGAGGACCTGGCCGCGCTCCAAGGGCTTTTGCAAGGACTTTCGAAAAAAACCGTCGTGGTGGTGTTCGCCCTGGGCAAACTGCTCACGGAGGTGAAAGCCGAACTACCCCATGGTGAGTTTATCCCCTGGATCGAGGAGAACTGCAATTTCAGCAGATGGAGTGCCACGCTATACATGCGCGTCTATAACCGGTACAAGAATGAGCCGCGGCGGGCGCTCGAGGAGCTGTCGATCTCTGAGGCGTACATCGAGGCGGGCATCAAGAGGCTCGCGGTGCCCAAGCCCGAACCAGTTCATCGTTATGGCGGCGACGCACCGACCGCCGAGGAACTCGATATTCCGACCGCTGACGACTTCAAGCGGATATTCAGTCAAGGGACCATGTCGGGCGTTACCCTGAAGCGTCATCGGGTTGTGCCGTATCGCGACGGCTCGATCTACGTCGTCAGGCCGGAGACCGGTCCGCTGAAAGCCTGCGATCTATATATCGATATGTCGATTATGGACCCGAGCTACCAGGACGCGGTGCAGGAGGTTCATCACAATCTCTGTATGGCCCTCGAGGTTTTTTACTCGAAGATGGAAGCCTGCGAGGATCGCGGAATCATCAACGCGCCCTTTGATTCTTCGAGACCGGCGATGGCACGCCGTATGCGCAATGTCTCACCCGAGACGAAACCCAAAAAAGCTTCCAAGGGAGGCTCGAAATGATCCTGGACGATGCAAAGTTCGCGCTCATCGAGCAGAAGATCGATGAGATCAGGTGGAAAATCGATAAGGGCATCATGAATCCCGGCGTCCGGGGCGACCTCGCGTGCGAACAGCTGCGCGCAGCGCGCGCGGAACTCTTCAGGCTGCGAGAACTTTTGCATACGAGCATCGAACTTGATCCGACCTGTGGACCTGATCACGGGTCCGAGGTGGCATAAAGGAGGGAAAAGATGGACGGGTATATGAAAGACGCCCAGGGACGAATGGTTCCTGTGGATATGGTCAAGCCGATCGACAGGATACGCGACGAACTGGTGCACGAGATCGTCAAGAAAAGTCTTAGTCTGGCTGAGACGCTGCGTTCATTCAAAGAGAGCGCTATCAATGATGTGCGATCCTTTGTTGAGCTATCGGCCGAACAGTATGGTGTCAAGATCGGCGGCAGAAAGGGCAATGTAACGCTCAATTCCTATGATGGAGAATATCGAATCCTCCTCGCCATCGCCGACTGTGTAACCTTCGATGAGCGGCTCCAGGCGGCGAAGGCGCTCATCGATGAATGCATCAAGGAATGGACCGAGGGCGCACGCAGTGAGATCAAGGCGCTTATCGACGACGCGTTCGCTGTGGACAAGCAAGGAAAGATCAATACGAACCGCGTCCTCGGCTTACGGCGTTTAAAAATCGAGGACGAGAAGTGGAAACGCGCGATGGAGGCGCTTTCCGATTCGGTCACGGTGAATACCACAAAGGAATATATCAGAATCTACAAGCGTAACAACCAAGGCGAATATGCTCTGGTAAATTTGGATATCGCATCGTGATTGTGTCCAGGCCGAACTGGACGTCCGGCCTGGACCTTATGGAGGTCTCTATGCTGGTTCGTCGGAGAGAAAAACTTGCGTTGATACATTGCGCGCGTAAGTTCTGCAATCTCGATGATACCGCATACCGCGCATTGCTTGCAGGCTCGGCCGGCGTCGAGAGCGCTTCGAATATTGAGACCGAGGCCCAGTTCGAGGCGGTGATGAGCGCGTTCGAAACTCTCGGATTTCATCGCCAGACGACGCGTAAGATCCTTTCAGTTAGTCAGGGAGGAAATCCCGGATTCTGTACGGCGCGACAAATCTACTACATCAAGGGACTGTGGGAACTTGCATCGCGAGCAAAAGATGAGACAAGCCTTCGCGCGATGATACGGCGGATCAGCAAGGTTGACGATATTTCGTTCCTTAAAAAGGCCGAGGCATCTAAGGTCATACTTGCGCTACGGGATATCTGTTGGAAAGCAGGTATCAATCCGGATGGTCCGGCGCCGCGGTGTACACCTAGGATTCATCACAACATAGATTTCAAGAGAGGCCAGGGATGATCAAGCTAGGCACTGTTCGCGATGCGGCCAATCGAATCGGTTGTGATGCAAACCATGTGTATTATCTCATCAATATCGGAACTCTCTTCGCGTTCAAGGTTCGATGGATATATAGGATCAATATGGCCACGGTGGAGGATTATGCTGCCCGACGATCTGAAAGACGAGTTGCTGGCAACACTTCCAGTAATCCTGGATGTCCAGGATCTCTGTTCGATTTTACGGGTGTCGAAGAAAACCATCATGCGAGAAATATCCGAAAGGCGACTTGTGGCATACCAAATAGACGGAGAATGGAACATCAATCGATCCGACTTTCTCAACTATCTCAGTCAAACTGCGACACTCTAACACCACCATCAAGCCGCCAATCGAAGTTTTCTATTGCCTCTTAATGGCCATTAAAAGGATGGCTATAATCACTTTTAACTAGTAGAAAATTTAGTTGTCAGTACGGTTGTCAGTAATTTACATGACTTTGCAGAATTTTTTTCAAGTAATCTTCCAATATTTCTTTATAATATAATGTGTTAAATGCGTTCGAACGCTATCGAATACCCTTAATGTCTTAGGGGCATTTTGTGCCCTTTTTACCTATTTTCTGAATAACCATGAATCATAAGAACTATGATTGACAAATTAACTATGTCTTTATGAGAAATAGTTTTATTATTGATTTAGCATTATGGATTGATTCTCATTTTTAATGATTAATTACACCGAGACAAAGACCCATGAAGCATACCTCGAGGCCTGCTTCACAAGAATCGAGGTGACCGCGAACACGATCGCGGTCGAATAGAGCGCCGCGTAGCCGTGGATTTTCATGTACTTCTCTCTCGAGCGGCCATCATAATCGGATTCACGGCTCGTTCTCAAGGACTTGGGTGTTTCACATCGCAGCATTGACGGCTCATCCCGATCGGCGGCATAACGTCACTGTGATCATTTCTGCCTCGCGGCGGACCGACATCCCCGCCTTCTACCTCGACTGGTTCTTGGGCCGTCTCAAAGCGGGCTACTGCCTCGTCCGTTCGCCGTATAACGCGTCGAGAATGCAACGTGTCGAACTGGATCCCGCACAAACCGAGTGCATCGTCTTCTGGACCCGCGACCCGCGAGGACTCGCGCTTCACGCCTCGGAGATCGAACAGACGGGCTTTTGTTTTTACGTTCATGTCACGCTCTGCGCCTATCCTGAGTCGATCGAGCCCTCGGGCCTCGGAATCGAGGTCGGAACCGAGGCCTTGCGCAGACTAGCCGATGCGATCGGAGCCGAGCGCGTGCTGTGGCGCTACGATCCGGTATTCACGGCGCGGGGAATAAACGCGGACTTCCATCGCTTTTCTTTCGAGAGAATCGCATCCCGTGTCGAAGGCGCCACAGGGCGCGTCACCCTGAGCCTGCTCGACGAATACGCGGGCACCTCTGCGCGTCTCGCCCGCGCGGGTTTTCCCGAGCCCGTATTCGGCAGCCCGCGCAGGGCCGAGCGTGCGGAAGACGGCCCCGTCGAGGGCGCTCGGGCGGTCACGAGCGCGAAACCGCGGCCGCCCGAGCCCTACCCCGAACTGCTTTCCGACCTCGCTGCCATGGCCCGCGGCCGCGGCATCGAGCCGGTCGCCTGCGCCGAGCCTTACGATCTCTCGGACTTCGGTATCGGCCGCTCAGCCTGCGTGGACGCGTCCCTCGCCGCCCGTCTTCGCGGCGGATCCGAGGCCGCAGTCGGCCGCGACAGGGGACAAAGGCCCGCCTGTTCCTGCTCCCCGAGCACCGACATCGGCGCGTACGGAACCTGTCCGGCAGGCTGCGTTTACTGCTACGCAAACCGCGGCTCGGGCCGCCTCGCGCGGCGCGGTCCGGAAGATACTTTTTTATAACACCCGCCGTCCCGAGGGATTTATAGGCTCGCCATTTACCAGGCTGCGGTCAAACTCGATGTTTACCGGCAGCCTACTAAAGGGACCACTAAACCCCAACCGGGTTTTTAGAGGTTCCCTTGACATTCGAACTCGCAGGGGTCTCAGGCCGGCATGAGAACGTTGTAGATCGGCTTGGTTCGTTGGAACTCGAGCGGGAAATCGGCGGGGTCGAGTCGTGTGACCTCGCCCTCGCACTGAAGAAGAATACTCTCGCCGTAGTCCACCCTGACGCGGTCGGCGGAAAAAAGCCTTACGATATCGAGTCCCCGGTGCCTGCCCGTGGTCAGTTTTTCCTTGAGCGCCAGTTTTTTCAAAAGCGGCATCTGAAGAACGGAGCAGACATTGTCGTCGTCCGGCAGAATGGGCTTGTTCGAGCCGTAGGTCCTGTGCCCCGAGACGCCGACCGCCAGAAGAAGGCAGGTCTCGGTGAAGGCGGTCACCTGGGCTCCCGCCGAATCGAAGGCGGTGACGGTCATCGGGGCGGGCGGCCAGAGCCTGTCGTAAAAGACCGAAGACACATCGACCCAGAACTTGAAAAAATCCCCGGGGAAGATCGCCTTGAGTTTGTTGGTCATTTCGCACACGAAGGCGTCCAGACCGATCGAGGCTATATTGAACGACCACAGGGGGCGCTTGCCGCCCTCGGGGCGCGGCATGACGCGGAGCGCGGATCGACTTTCGTAGACCATGGGGCCGAGCAGTCGCCCGAGACTGACGCCGAGATCCCGCCCCTCGGAGCCGTCGTTGCCCGTGCCCATGGGCAGGCGGAGGATGCAGAAACGGCTCCGCTCGGGCTCGGAGAGCTCGACCAGCGAGGAAGCGCTCTCCAGCGAGGTGCCGTCCCCGCCCGCCGTCATGATGATGTGCCGCGAGTACGCCGCGTCGTTCTTCGCGTCTTCGATGACGCGCCGCGCTATGTCGGCGGCGTGACCCGAACGTTCGGTGAGATGCAGACGTAGCCGAGTCGGAGTTCCGCGCGGCGGTAGAGAAGATGCTTTGGCCTCGAGTTCCGAAAGCGCCGCCTTATGCCGCATCGAATAGGCCGGTCGTACAAAACCTCCGGCACGGGGATTGACGATGAGATCGACCGCGATCGATTCGCCGGGGAAGGCCGGGCTGCGCTCGACGAGCCTTTGTACCGATGATGCCAGTTCTTCGGGTCGCATGACGGGAAAAACCTATCCTGAAGGCCGTAATTTGTCCAGCGATACATCGAAAGGCGGAATTACTTCCTCGTTGAAGGCGGGCATGTTCATAACCGATACTATAGTCGGGAAGTCAGATGAAGATTCTGTGCATCGCCCAGCAAAAAGGCGGCGTATGCAAGACGACGACCGCCCTCTCGCTTGCGGCCGCCTGGGCTCTGGCCGGCCGACGTGTTTTGATGCTCGATGTCGACCCCCAGGCGAATTTGACGCGGAACATCCTCGACTACGAAACGCTCGGTTCCGATCTTTCCGAGGTATACTCAGGGACCTGCGCCCTTGCCGATATCGTCGTCCCGACCTCGACAGCGGGCTT
Organism: uncultured Treponemataceae bacterium; assembly: GCA_964644505.1. Lineage (GTDB taxonomy): Bacteria > Spirochaetota > Spirochaetia > Treponematales > Rectinemataceae > CAZXXZ01. The sequence continues at coordinate 56,334 of CAZXXZ010000010.1, forward strand.
GTTCATAGCTCCGGCCCGTACATCGCTGGCACGGATCGAGAATATCGAACGAAAACTCTCGACCTATACCGTCCTCCGTCGCGAACTCCCGAAACTCGAGAACTTCGACATCGTCGTTATAGACACCCCGCCCTCGCTCGGGCTCTTCACCGTCTCGGCCCTGCTCGCGGCGACACATGTTCTGGTCCCGGTCCAACCGACCTTCTTCTGTCAGGAAGGTCTGGGCGACCTCAACCGGACCATCGTCGAGGCGAGGGAGGACAATCCGGATCTCGTCTCGGTCCGATATTTCATGACGCTCTTCGATCGAAGAACGGTCATCAGTCAGGAGATCGCCGAGCTTATCCGCAACAAATTAGGCGCGAGCCTCTTCGCGACGTCGATCCGGAAAAACGTCGCCGTCGAAGAGAGCCAGTACGCGCAGAAGACGATTTTCGAATACGCGCCGAAATCCACGGGTGCCGAAGACTACCGGGCGCTCGCCGAGGAAGTATCCAGATGGCTCGAAAACGCCTGACAAAGGGGACGAACGCGCTCAGGGTCGAGGAGCGCATCGCGAAAGTACCTATCGATCTCGTACGAAGACCGGAGACCGGCAGCGGCGTTTTTGAAGCGCTGAAAAAACTCGAAGACAGAACCGAGGCGAGCGGGACCGACACAAGACCGGAAACAAAAAAACAGGATGAACTCACTCCGCAGAAGAAAAACGTTGCGTCAAAGCCAAAGGCGGGCGAAACGGGCGAGAAACGGGCATCGAATACCCAAAAGGAGCGCAAGCCAGAGGAGAAGTCCGAACGACGTCTCGGTCCCGACTCGTTCACCAAGGCCGAGCGCCGCGCCATCGTGCGCTCGTGCACCGATTACCGCAACCGCCTTCCCATCTACCTCAGATCGGCGATGCACGATGTCGAAATACTCGACTCGATCATTCGAAAGTGCAACCGCTTCGAGCGGGAAACAGAGTCTGATACGTAACTATACCTTCCGTTTCGCAGCCGAAGGCCTGCTCTCCATCTCGCCCAGAAAAGAACCGAGGTCCGCATAGAAATTATCGGCGTAGCGGTCCCGCCCGATCTCGCGCCTTACTCGGGGGTAGGTATACAGCCTGAGGCCGGCGTCTTTCAGACTCTGCAACTCGTCTCTTCCTACGAGGGGGTCTTCCTCGCCCGCGAAGACCGCCGTACGATCGCCGAGGCCGGAGACAGTCGAGAGTAGTCGCTCCGACGCGAGATTTCGTATATCGCGTTTCTTGAAACGATACTGCTTGGGCGTATCGACAAGTCCTCGGAGAAGCTCGGGCTCGCCGCTCAAAAAGGCCGCGTCGACGTGTAGCGAGGCTGCGATGAAGCACGGGAAGGAGGCCTTGAGAGCGGCAGGAGGGAAATGAAAGACCGGTGCGATCAATGCGACCGCCTCGATTTTGGGAAAAGAACCGAGTATCGGAACAAGAGCCGAGGCGGAGAATGCGGAAGCGATAATATAGACCGGAAGCCCCGCGCCGGAGACTTCCGTGACAAGCTCCCCGGCGATCCGTCTGAACGAGCGCAGATCGACAGAGGGAGGCGAAGCCGATCCGAAGGCCAGGTCGAGCGCCAAGACCCTGAATCCCCGTTCTATAAGAAAGCCGACGAGCCGCGTGTCGCGCGAGACCGGCCATAATCCATTACCCCAATAGAGTATGTTTTTCCGATAGCCGCCGTGACGAAGCTCCCAGCTGTGCAAAGAGAACACGCGGCCATCGCCGGACTTGAAGTCCCTGGCGATATGGTTCATGCGAGCCTCCGCTTATAATCCTAGGTCGAGACTTCTATCTTCGCAAGTCGAACATTGCAGCGGGCGATCGGGCGAAACTATAGTTGATCGAAGGAATAGTCTTTATGATCATCGCCCTCTTCGCGGAAAAAGACTCGGCGACGCTTGTTTCCGAGAAACTCGAATCCCGCGGACACGCCTGTATCGTCGCCGAGGACTCGATACCGGGCGAAGCGGACTGTCTTATCGTAATCGGCGACGGCGGCGGCCGTAGTTCGCTTATCGAGGCTGCCGAGGACGCCGGTCTTCCCGTCCTGAGAATAGCAGCCGAATGCGCTGTCCAGGCTGCCGAGGCCATAGCCTGGGGCCTCGGCCTCGCCGACGAACGCTATATCGAAGCCGCCCGCTCAGACGCCAAGGTCAAGCGTCTCGAGGATATGCGGGTAAAGATGGCCGAACAGCGCGCTCTCGAACTCTCCGTCGCGAACGAAGTCCTCGAGCGCCAGGCCCGGGATCTTCGCGAGACGCTTCTCCGGCTCGACAGCGCGAATCGCCAGCTGATCGATGAGCTGAATCTCGCGAGCGAGCTTCAAAAGAGCCTCTTGCCCCGCTCGTACCCGAACGATGTCCCTCTGGAATTTGCGCACAAGTTCATCCCGCTTCATTCCGTGGGCGGCGATTTTTTCGATGTCCTGAGACTCGATGAAAAGACGATCTGCCTTGTCATAGCCGATGTGTCGGGTCATGGAGTCGGGCCGGCCCTCGTGACCGCGCTCTTCAAAAGCTACTTCAGTCTCGAAGCGCGGCGGAACGATTCGACTTCGGCCCTCATGGCGGCGCTCAACAACGAACTCAGCGGCACCTTGACTACTGATCACTACGTCACCGCATTCGCCGCCCGCATCGATCTCGATTCTTTGGAGATGAGGTATTGCAGCGCCGGGCACCCCAATCAACTTCTTGTCCACGCCGACGGCGAAAGTGAAGAACTCGGTACCATGGGCTTTCTCCTAGGCATGATTCAAGGTGTCGACTATGAGGAGAAAACCGTTCACCTTGCAGGCGGCGATACGGTCGTACTGTATACCGACGGCGTCTTCGAGTCGCTCAACAGCTCTGGATCCGCATTCGGCCGCGAAGGCATCATTCGTTCGATCACATCACGAATTGGACAGGGGCCCTCGGCCCTCTCCGACGGCCTCATATCCGATCTGCTCGAGTGGACACAGGGCACCGAGGCGACGGACGATACGACACTCCTCATGGCCCAGGTTATCGAGTCTTTGTGATTATCAACGGGCGAGTCGAATCCCGACCTGGGCGCAGGTTTTCGGATCCATATCGAATCGGGAGGACACTTTGAGCGTCCCTGCGGCCGACATCCATGATCCGCCGCGGATGACTTTATACTCCCCTTCCTTCGGTCCGCGAGGATCGCTTATCTCACCCGCTTCGTAGGTACCGTACCAATCGGCGGTCCACTCGAAAAGATTGCCCGCCATGTCGTAGAGGCCGAAGGCGTTCGGTTCGTATGTTCTAACCGGAGTCGTCCCGGACTTGCGTTTCGCGAAGTTCGCAAGCGATTCGTTCATGCTGTCGCCGTTCGGATACTTTTTCCCGACCAGGCCCCCGCGAGCCGCTTTTTCCCACTCGGCCTCGGTCGGCAGTCTCATGCCCAGCCAGGAAGCGAAGGCCTCTGCCGCATACCATGAAACAAAGGCGACAGGATGATCTTCTTTGCCTTTCGGGCATTCCTCCGAGCTCCAATCTTCGAGATAGTGTCCGTCGTGAAGATCGGGATCGACCCTGTCCTTTTGCCATTGCGGATTCGCGGAAACAAACAACGCATATTCAGAACATGTGACCAGATGATCGCATATCGAAAAAGTCGCAAGCGTGACCTTGTGTGGCGGCGACTCGCGTTCGTTATCATCCGAACCCATAATGAAGCTACCTGCTGGTATTTCCTTTAAGAAGGGCGTAATCCGTGACAAGGCCTCCTCGAGAAGACTCGACGACGGCGCTTGAATCGGAGTGGCGATCAAGCCTGAAGCCGCGTCCATGTTCGACTGCTCCGCGTCCATGGGCGAAGCAACGTGAGGAGTCTTCGTCATACGTCCGACAGAGTCCGGTTCTATGTGATTTTCTGTTTTTCTTGTCTGCAGAATACGAAGAAGAATATCGCCGAGCGACTCGCCCGAGGATACAAAGACCGAGCGAAGATCCTCACCGAGTTGTTCGATTTGATCGGCTTCGGCGCTTTCGAAAAAAAAGCGCAGTTCGTGAAGTAAATGAAATTTACGTTGTAAACGATGCATCGATATCTCGATGCTGTGTAAATAGTCCATACACTGCAAGTTTAGGTTTACACTCTGTTTTGCGCAACTTTTTCTCCGCAATTTGACAGCCGTTTCAGTACACCTATACTTTTTTCCATGAGCATCCCGGCCGTCGAACTCAAGAAACTCATCAAGATCGTCAGACAGTACGAGGTGATTTACGGAGGCGGTATAAGTTCGGGCGACGCGGCAGTACGGGAGGAATGCGAACGTCTCGTCGCCTCGCTCGAGTCTGAATTGAGCGGCGCTCCACGTTCTCAAGAACGAGGAACCACGTATCCGTCTTCTTCGAGATCGGCTGAAATCGCTCGTTTAAGCGGCGTACAGCGTACAAAAAAGAACACAAAAGCAAAACAACAGAAAAAACTGAGCGAATCAGTAAGTAAATCGGGAAAAACAAAACAAAGCGAAGCAAAAGGCGAAACAGCGCCAGCATCCAAAAAATCAGATAAAATTACAGTGGCAACAAAAAAAACTAATTCGCCTAAGCCTGCGAAGACCGTTTCGACGAAAAGCAGTCGCACGTCATCACCAGCGAAAAACAAATCTCCGCAAACGAGTGGCTCCTCCGACAAGACAGTCGCCGATGTCCGCAGCAGGAACTCGGTATCCGAGCGGGCAGCCCTGACACGTTCGAACAGAATAGCCGGGAATGAGGACCGTCAAAAGGACGGCGATTCCCGGCGTCGAATCGCGGCGCTGCACCTCTTCGACGCTTTCGCCCAGAACAAGCTGCCCAAATACGGCGGGTACATCGTCTGCGTGCGCTTTTCGGACGAGAGCGGCTATACCGTCATAGAAATCATCGGGTACGAGAATCTCCAGGACATTTTCCCGGAAGGCGACACATTGGTATTCAAAAGCGTCGGCTGCAAGCTCTTCGCGATCGTCGAACCGGCGACCTACCTCCTTAAAAGCGTCGAGCCGGTCAATCGACCCTCCGACCAGATGGTACCCTATCGATTCACCGAGCTGCAGAAAATAACGACAAAACGCTTTCAAACGATTCTGATCGGCCGTAAGCCCGTTTTTATGCCGACAAGTTTCTCGGTCTACAAGCCGGAGGGAGACGACCTCGCGGTGCTTTTCTACGACACCGCCGAGGTGTACGCGAATATCCAGGATTTCGTGATCATGATTCTGCGCGATCGGCTCTCCGTCCCCGCCCCGGATTCACGCAAAGCCGCGGAAGCGATTGCACGGGGAGCCCGCGAGTTTCATCTGTGGCTCGATGAAACCTGAGTGAAGGGGAGCGACGTGAGCATAGATCCGACGAAGACGGAAAAGACGAGCGAATACCTGCTTACCGCGTTCGAAGGAAGAGACGCATCCATGCTCATAGCCGCCTTATCCGATTTGGGGCATAGCGCGACACTGGGAGATCCCGTCAACGACCAAACGCAAAGCTGCGTCTTCGCGGCAGCCTACGACGAGTCTTCGCTCCGGGGACAGCGCGCCGCGGCGCTCGAGGATCCGCGGCCCTGGTGTTTCTGTGTCCCTGCGATCGACCGGACCCTCGTCGCAGCTGCCTCTTCTGCGCGCGAGGGCCGCGTTCTGCTCCTTCCGCCGGAAAAACGCGAGCTCAAGCGCCTCATCGCCGCCATCTCGGACGAGGCGCGCGAATGCCTGCGGGTAAAGAACTTTTTTTCCGGGCTCAAACGCTGCGATGCCGAGTTCGAGTGGAGGAGCCGCGATATCGACGTTAGCCCGACCTGTAGGCGTCTGGCGCATCTTCTCCGCGAGGCCGGATTCTACCGGGACCGAGCCGAGGAAGACCAGTGTGCGCTCGCGCTCGAAGAGGCGATGGTCAATTCGATCGAACACGGGAACCTCGGCCTCGACTCCTCGCTCAGGCCGAACGATTACGCATCGGAAGACCTTTATGAAGCGGAGCGGGAACGAAGAATGGCGGATCAAGGCCTCGGCGGCAAACTCGTCCGTGTTTCGCTTCGACTGTCTGCACAGGAAGCGGCTATACGCATCGAGGACGAGGGCGAGGGATTCGACACGGCGATTCTCGAGCGATCCGCCGAAGGACTCGAGGTTTCCGGCAAAGGGTACTGGCTTATAAAGCGTCCCTTCGACACAGCCTCGTACAGCGAAGGGGGCAGAATTCTGACGCTGACAAAAAAACGACAGCCGACATGATATGGCTTTGAATGGAGGTCGTATGGATTTCACGAAAGAGGAACAGAAAATACTTCTTCAGGCTCTGTACAGATTCAGGGGCGACGTTTCGGGTGCGAGCCAGAGCGAGCAGAACAAGTACGCGCTGGTCGAGGCGGTTATCGGGAAAATCGAGCGCGAGGCGGGCCCGCTTTCGCCCGAACGCACACGATTCGATCGCGAAATGGAAGAAAACCTTTCGGTCCTCGCCCGCGGGGGCGAGTGGCCGCCGCGGAGAGAATTTGACAAACAAGAATCCCCGCCTAAGGTTAAACCCAAGGAGAACGTAAAACCCTCTTCGCCTTCGAAAAAGAAATCGGAGAAGAAGAGCGAAGCGAAGTCTGGGGCAAAAACGAGATCGACCAAGACCGATCCGACCGGCGCTAGCGGTCGCTCGACCGGCACTCGTGGAAAGAGCGATCGCGCCAAAGGCGCGACAAAACGATAAGGAGGAGGGGCGATGTCAACCATCAAGTCCGAAGAGCAGGCCCGGCTCTGGACCCGTGAGAATATCATCGCGGTCGAAAACAGGGTTCTGCAGCAGATCATGTCGGCGCGCACGCCGGAGGCCGTCGAAGCGGCTCTCGCCTATACGCGATTTCTGAGATTGTCGGGGCTCACCTCCGACAATTATCCACTCTTCCTCAAGATGCTCGAGATCGAGAACCACTGGGTGCTCGACGCCCTCATAGGCGACGAAGATCCCTTCCTCTTCCTCTCGACCATCCAGCCGAACCGTTACGTGATCTCGAAGTGCTTCACGCTATTGACGCGCTGGCATCCGGGCGGTATCTATCCCAAAACGCTCTCGATAGCCCTCGGAGTTCTTCAGAACGCCTTCAGCTCTCCGAAAGACGGTTATAAAATCTATCCATTGACCGTAGCCGACGTCGACAATCTCGGAAAACACCTCGAAAAGGACAAGGGGCAGAACTTCCCGCTCAATCGCTGCATTCTCGACATCCTCGACCGCATCGGCTCGCTTCAGGGACTCGGCTGGGACGAGAGCATGGAGGAGGTCGCTCGTCAGGCGATCCGAATCAGAAGTTACTTTTTCGACACATCGAAGAAGCTCGAAGAGTGCATACCCCAGGTCCTCTTGGTCCGCGGCGACTATCTCAAGGAAGAAGTCGCTCCGAGAATGTTGTTCGTCGAGGACATCGACATGACCCTCCGTCACGACTAGGCGGCGGAATCAGGGAATAAGACGCGGGCATGCCCGACGATCAAGGCCGTCGGGGCGCCTGTGAGGAGAGAACACTATGGACGAAGTTATAGTGCACGACGACTGGACCGAAGAACAGATCAACGCGATCGAGAATCGGCTTTTACAGGGCATCATCGGATGCAGAACCTATGAGGCGGTCGAGGCGGCGATCACATACGCCGCATTCCTCAACACCGTGGGGCTTACGCCCGAAAACTATCCGGTTTTTCTCAGGATGCTCGAAATCGAGAACCACTGGGTCATCGACAGCCTTATCGGCGACACCGATCCCTTTCTTCTTCTCTCGCCGGTTCAACCCAACAAGTACATCATCGGCAGGATTTTCGCGATGATGACCAAGTGGCACAAGGGCGGGATTTATCCGAAAAACCTCTCGGTCATTCTCGGGGTTCTCCAATCGAACTACTCTTCTCCGCGCGACGGATACAGAATCTATCCGCTTTCGATAGCGGACCTCAACGGCCTCGCTAAGCACCTCGACAAAGAGAAGGGGCAGGAAGATCCGCTCAACAGGACCATCCTCAACATCCTCGACCGCGTCAGCAACCTTGAAGGCGTCGGGACCGACGCCGACATGGAGGAAGTCGCGATTCATGCGGCGGCCGTGCGCAACGCCTTCTTCGACGATCGCAAGCGCATGGAAGACGTCATCCCACCGGTCCTCCTGGTCAAAGCCAGCTACCACGAAAAAGAGGTCGCGCCCCGCAAGCGCGTGCCTCTCAAGGAAATCGAGAAGAGGGAAAAAGAGAAGGGGAAGTAAGTGGAACGGATTGAGCGTATTGCGCAGGCCCTGCGCTCGCTCGACCTGGGCGCCGGCGTAAGCGTCGAGGGGAGGACCTTCATCGGTCCGGAGGAAGCCCTCGCCGCTCTTCGCGACCTCGAGGGGATAATCGCCGGCCTGTTGTCGCGCGACCTTTTTGCACTTTACGAAAGAACAGTCGCGCACGACGGCGTCTTCGACGAGGACATCCACGGATCGGGACGGTACTACGCATATTTTCTTTTCGAACTCAGGGGTATCACACCCGAAGAAAAGGAAGCTCTTCTCGAAAAAGCCCTCGAGGACCTCGTCGCCCAGTACGGGAAAGACGCGGTCCTCAAGCGTATACCGGAACGCATCACCGGACGACAGATCACCGAGGCTCTCACCGTACGGCCCGAACCTGATGAGTTCCCCGCCTTCTATTCGAAGGCGAGGACGGCCTACGCCGAAAAAATGGCCGTCGATGAGCTTCCGAAGGCGGTTATCGCCCCCTTCCGCGCGGAAGAAGAGCGTATTCTCGAGAGCTTCGACTGGACGACGGTAAGGGTGCAGGACGCCCGGGGCGAGGTTATCGACGTCTGCGGCGACGCCTACGCGCTCTCGTCCGACGGTTTGAAATCGGTGGAGCCGTACAGGTCGATCTGGGCAGCATTCATCGATGCAGGCCCGGAGTCATTTTACGACATAGAAGTTCGAACCGACGGCGTCTATCCCTCGGATCTCGACAATGCGCTCGGACGCTACTACGCCTATGTACGGGCCACACTCAAGGGGCAAGCCTCGGATGAAAGGCGGTCGCGGCTTCTCGAGGCCCTGCCGGCTCACGCGGTAAAGGCGCTCGGAGATGACGCTGCGGCCTCGCTCTTCAGGGAGACTATCGACGGCGACCAAGTCAGCTCCTCGCTTACATTGAGACCGGAACCCGAGGACTTCCCCTCGTATATCAGTGAAAAAAGACTTGCGGCAGGCAAGGAACGGCTCGTCCGGCAAATCGCGATCGATCTTCAGGCGGAGCTGCTCGCCGCAGTTGAACGATCGCTCGGCGGTACGAGGAAATACGTTATACTCGAATAGCGGGCTTGGGAGGAAGCATGGATATCGAACTCGAACGAAAAGGAAATGAACTGAAGATCATCATCGACGGCAACATCGACACCGACGGCGGTCACAAACTGGCGGTTTCACTGCAAGAGGCCATGGAGATGAACGGCATAAGTTCGGTTGTATTCGATCTTTCGACTGTTCGGACGATCACCTCATCCGGCATCGGGAAACTCATGAACTTCTTCAAGTTCATCGACGGGAAAAACGGATCGATGTCGATAAAGGGTATCTCCGATCAGTTGTACAAGCAGTTCATGGAGATACACCTCGACAGGATATTTCCCATTTCACGGTAGGACAATCCGCCGTCGTCCCAGGCATCGGCGCAAAGGGGGTGTCTACAGTGAACCATGTGAGTTCGTACTTCCCCGACCCAAAGGGGTCTCGGCTTCGATATCAATACTGGGAGGATTCCGCAAAGAGCTATGACAGGGTTGCCCTCCTGTTGCATGGAATCGGATATCACTCGGGGTCCTACCCCCTGGTCGCCTCCGGCATGACGAAGTCGAGATATAAAGTGATAGCGCCCGATTTCGCCGGCTTTGGAGCCAGCCCGGGCGAGCGGGGGCTCGGCGGGGCTGTCGCGATGGCTGACGCGGTCGAGGCGCTCTGTCGCCGCATCGAGGCGGCGGAAGGCGCGCGGGAAATCGTGATCATCGCACACTCGATGGGCGCGATCGCCGCTTTTCTCTTTCTCAAACGCTATCCCGCGCGCAATCTCCGCGTCGCCGCGGTCGCCCCGCTCTTCTTCGGGGTACCAGTCGACGCATCGCCGGAGCTTCTCGCCGAGGACGATGAACAGCGGGCGCGTATCGCTGCCGATCCCCGGTTCGCGTATTCCATGCCGAACAAACTTGCGTCCGATCTTGACCGTACTGCGAAAGAAATGCTCGAAGATCCGGGATTTCTCGAAGGGCGCAAAGCCGCATTCTTCGTCGGAGAGGCCGATCCGCTCGTTCCTTTCGAACGGCTTAAAGAAACTGTCTCTTCACTGCCGCTGAAAAAAACTCATTTTGCGAGTTTTCCGCGGGAACGACACGATCCCTTGGGCGGCAAACGGGGAGAACAGGTTGTCGAGGCGATAAAGGCCTGGATCGACGAGACAAGCTACGATCATTCGAATTTGTAAAGGGTAGTGAAGAGCAGAGGAGGAGAGAAATGGACCTCGACATCACGATTGAACAGGACAAAGTTCGAATTGCAATACTCGGCGCGATTGATACGGCTGGCGGTTCCGAACTCAGCACGAAATTCGCCGAACTCGCGCGCGATCAAAACCTCAGGTACGCCGAATTCGACCTGTCCGAGGTTCCTTCGATTACAAGCGCCGGTATCGGAAAACTCCTCGCCTTCTTCAAACATTTCGATCAGGCCGGGGGCGGCATGAGAATCGTCGCTCTTTCGCCCCAGTTGTCGAAACAATTCAAGGAGATTCATTTAGATCAGATTATCCCTATTAGTGAGTAGTAATAACTTTTTTTATAATACACTTTTTTACAGTAGTGTCCAAAACAATTTGAAATAAAAGCCTGATTTCCATGGTATGATTT